>JAABPX010000024.1 GCA_011391745.1 Comamonadaceae bacterium | reverse complement strand
CCACAAAGGGCAGAGGCTGAGCCCCTTGCTCTTGCTGGTAATCGGCGTACCAAGCTTGGCGTTGCAGGGCGTGTTGGATGGTTTCGATCAGGTTGACGCTGGGTTTTTCAACCGGAATACCTGCCACTGTGCGCAGGTCGGGTAGCAGCGGTACGGCTTCTGGCGGCTGTTGCAAAAAGAAAAAGCCGAACGGCGCATGCAGCGCATGGGCCACGTTTTGCGCTTGCTTGAAGGTGGGTAAACCGTCGCCCATTTCCCAACGCTCCAGCTGCTCGGGTTTGACGTGTGCTGCTTTGGCGGCGGTGTGCAAATCAATGCCCACACGGCCACGCGCCCATCGGAGCATGGACGGGTTGATGTGGGCTTGGGGCGTGGGCATTTGGAAATTTTAGGCGGGATGTCTCAAATGGCTCAGCGTAAAAAATCACAGATAAGGGTTTTTCAAACCCAAGCCCGCCAAGATCTCGATCTCGCGGGCTTCCATGGCCTCGGCGTCGGCTTCGCTGGTTTCGTGGTCCCAGCCTTGCGCGTGTAGGGTGCCGTGCACCAGCAGGTGCGCGTAGTGGTCGGCCAGGGCCTTGCCCTGCTCGGCGGCTTCACGGGCCACCACGGGCGCACACAACACCAAGTCGGCCATGACCACGGGCTCGGTGGCGTAGTCGAAGGTCAGCACATTGGTGGCGTAGTCCTTGTGCCGGTAATCGCGGTTGAGGCTTTGGCCTTCTTCGGTGTCGACGATGCGCACGGTGATTTCGGCGTCGGCGTCCAGCGCGTGGCGAATGCAGCGGGCCACTTGGTGGCGGGGCAGGGCGGCGCGGTGGGTGGCGGCGTCGGCGAGGGTGCCGAATTGCAAAGACAGGTTCAGTTGGGGCAGGGGCATGGTGCTGTGGGGTTTCAGGTGCGGGCGCGGCTGGGGCGTTTGGGGGCGGTGCCTGCGTCGTAGGCATCGACGATGCGGGCCACCAAGGGGTGACGCACCACGTCGGCGCTGGTCAGGCGGTGAAAGGCCAGGCCCTGCACGCGCTTGAGCACGCGCTCGGCGTCGATCAGGCCGCTGAGCTGCGTGGGTGCCAAATCGATTTGGCTGACGTCGCCCGTCACCACGGCTTTGCTGCCAAAGCCGATGCGGGTGAGGAACATCTTCATTTGTTCGGGCGTGGTGTTTTGCGCCTCGTCCAAGATCACAAAGGCGTGGTTGAGCGTGCGCCCGCGCATGAAGGCCAGCGGCGCGATTTCGATTTGTTGGCGCTCAAACGCTTTTTGCACCTTCTCATGCCCCATGAGGTCGTTGAGTGCGTCGTACAGTGGGCGCAAATAGGGGTCGACTTTTTGGCCCAAATCGCCAGGCAAAAACCCCAGTTTTTCGCCCGCTTCCACCGCCGGGCGGGTGAGCACAATGCGTTGCACGGCGCTGCGCTCCAGCGCATCGACCGCACAGGCCACGGCCAAATAGGTTTTGCCGGTACCGGCCGGGCCGATGCCAAAGGTGATGTCGTGCGCGGCCATGCTTTGCAGGTACAGCGCTTGGTTGGGCGTGCGCCCACGCACCTCGCCGCGGCGGGTTTGCATGGCCAGCGTCTCGTCGCCGGGCGCGGCCAGGGCGGTGTCGCCGCTGAGCATGAGCTGAACCTGCTCGGCCGGAATGGGTTTTTTGGCCATCTCATACAAGGCTTTCAGCACCTCCAAAGCCTGCTGCGCTTTGGCCTTGGGGCCTTCGATGCGGAACTGCTCAAAGCGGTGCGCCACCTTGATTTGCAGGGCCACTTCGATGCTGCGGATGTGGCTGTCCAGCGGACCGCACAGGTGGGCCATGCGGGCGTTGTCGGGCGGGGAGAAGGTGTGTCTGAGAATCAAACCGATAATCCGTGAAAAAGGAACCGCAATGATAGGCAAGTTGACCGGCACTTTGCTGGAAAAAAATCCGCCCCAGCTCTTGATCGACTGCCACGGCGTGGGCTACGAGGTGGACGTGCCCATGAGCACCTTCTACCACCTGCCCGCCGTGGGTGAGGTGGTGGGTTTGCTGACGCATTTTGTGGTGCGCGAAGACGCCCAGATTCTGTACGGCTTTGGCACCGCCCGCGAGCGCGAAGCTTTTCGCCAGCTCATCCGCATCTCGGGCGTGGGTCCGCGCACGGCGCTGTCTGTGCTCAGCGGCATGGGTGTGGACGATTTGGCGCAAGCCGTCAGCGCCCAAGACAGCGCACGCATCGTGAAGGTGCCGGGCATCGGCAAAAAAACCGCCGAGCGTTTGTTGCTTGAACTCAAGGGCAAGATGGGGGCGGACCTGGGCGCTCGCGGCAGCATGGCGGCGGGCAGCGACGTGGCCAGCGACATCCAACAAGCCCTGATGGCCTTGGGTTACAACGAAAAAGACGCAGCCTCGGCCCAAAAAGCCTTGCCACCCGAGGTGGGCGTGAGCGAGGGCATCAAGCTCGCGCTCAAGGCTTTGGCGCGCTGAAGCGTTAAGTAGGAAAACGCAGCCATGCTCAAACTTGAAGAAATACAAAAAGACGCACAAATCGACGGCCTGATTTCTGGCGAGATTGTGCGCATCGTCAACGTAGACGAAATAGGCCCAAACGCTCGCTTAGTCGCCTACCGCAACGCGCAGGGCAAGCTGGACGAGCAGACACTCTTTCGTGGCGATGAGCATCGCCTAACGTTGGCAACCGCTGGTAAGGCTTGGGCTTTTGACGCCGATCCGGCCAGTTTCAAGTTGGCATTAGAGGCCTACCGAATCAGCTTGGCGCATTTGTTTGATCCGATGATGGCGGTTCACACATCCAATGTGGAGCCTCTGCCCCATCAAATATCGGCGGTTTACGAGGCAATGCTGCCCCGCCAGCCCTTGCGTTTCGTGCTGGCCGATGACCCAGGCGCAGGCAAAACAGTCATGGCTGGTTTGCTCATTCGTGAAATGACGATGCGAGCAGATGCTCGGCGGGTTCTCATTGTCTCGCCCGGTTCTTTGTCAGAGCAATGGCAAGATGAACTGCGTGAAAAATTCGGCCTCGACTTCGAACTCTTTAGCCGCGAAAAACAGGAGCAGTGCCACAGTCGCAATTATTTCGCGGAGCAAGACCACCTCATCGCCCGGCTGGACCAACTTTCACGCAATGAGGAATACCAACAACTGTTGGCCCAAACCGAATGGGACCTGATCGTTGTGGACGAGGCCCACAAAATGTCTGCCAATTACTTTGGCAACAAGGTCAACGAGACTGGGCGCTTCAAGTTGGGTAAGTTCTTGGGCGGCATCACGCGCCATTACTTGCTCATGACAGCAACCCCACACAACGGCAAAGAAGAAGACTTTCAGCTCTTTATGTCTTTGCTGGATGGCGACCGTTTTTATGGCAAGTTCCGCGAAGGTGCCCACAAGGTTGACATCACCGACATGATGCGCCGCATGGTCAAGGAAGAACTGCTGCGCTTTGATGGCAAGCCATTGTTCCCCGAGCGCTGTGCGTACACCGTGAATTACACGCTGTCAGATGCAGAGGTTTTGCTTTACGACCAGGTCACCGACTATGTGCGCAACGAGATGAACCGCGCGGATCGGCTCGACGGCAAGCGCAAGGGCACGGTGGGTTTTGCTCTCACGCAGCTACAGCGTCGCTTGGCTTCTAGCCCTCAAGCCATTTACACCTCGCTTAGCCGCCGGCGCAAAAAATTGGAGGCGCGGCTTGAAGAGCTGCAACTCAAGGCCAGAGCCGATGTGCTGCGCGAAAACTTGGGCGAATACGTTGTCAAACGCCAGATGGATGTGCCAGACAACCTAGACGATGCTGCCGAAGAACTCAGCAGCGAAGAATACGAAGTCTTGGCCGACCAAGTGGTGGACCAAGCTACGGCGGCAGAAACCATTCCGGAGCTGGAAGCTGAAATCATCATCCTGCGCGACTTGGAGGACCAAGCCGCCAAGGTGGTGCAATCGCGCAGCGACCGCAAATGGGAAGAATTTTCTCGGCTGTTGCAAGACGACCCCGAAATGCTCACGGCGCAAGGGCGGCGGCGCAAGATCATTGTGTTCACCGAGCACCGCGACACGCTCAGCTATCTGCTGCTTCGCATTCGTGACACCTTGGGCAGTGACCAGGCCGTGGTCACCATCCACGGAGGCACCAACCGGGACGACCGGCGCAAAATTCAAGAAGAGTTCCGCAACAACCCCGATGTGCTGGTTTTGTTGGCCACCGATGCCGCTGGCGAAGGCGTCAACCTGCAAAACGCCAACCTCATGGTCAATTACGACCTGCCTTGGAACCCCAACCGCATGGAGCAGCGCTTTGGGCGCATCCATCGCATTGGGCAGCGCGATGTGTGCCACCTGTGGAACTTGGTAGCCAACCAAACCCGTGAAGGGCAAGTGTTTGTTCGCTTGCTGGAAAAACTTCAGATCGGAAG
>JAABPX010000023.1 GCA_011391745.1 Comamonadaceae bacterium | reverse complement strand
ATTGAATGCCCACTTGCAAAGCGCTGTAGCGCTGCCCCGCACGGGGTTGCTCCCACTGCCGGGTGAGGTCGTTTAAGCCCTCAACGGCAAACGGCTTGCTGCCCACGCGCCGGGTGCCGGGCATGGCGGCGAGCAAGGCGTCGCCCGAAACGGGCTGCTCAATGATGAGCGAGGCGATGGAGTCGATCAGATCGTCCAAGCCCAAACGCTTGTCGGGCACGATGACGGGCAAGGCGTCAGCGGCTGGCTCGGGGGTTTGGGCCTCGTGGGGCTGGCCGGGTGGGTTGGGCGCATCGCCTTCCAATTGGGGCTCCATGCGCTGTGCCAAGGGCCGGCTGCGCATGGTTTTGGGCTCACCGTGGCGGGTGCGCCAAGTGTTGTAGGCGGCCACCGCAACCAAGGCCACCACACCCAAGACCCACAGGCCAATTTGCAAATCGCTCATGCGCCCACCACCATGCTGGCCGCCGAATCCATGTCCACCGCCACGATGCGCGAGACGCCCTGCTCTTGCATGGTCACGCCAATCAACTGTTCCGCCATTTCCATGGCGATTTTGTTGTGACTGATGAACAAAAACTGGGTGCCTTGTTTGCTCATGCTGGTCACGAGCTTGGCGTAGCGTTCGGTGTTGGCGTCGTCCAGCGGCGCGTCCACCTCGTCGAGCAAACAAAACGGCGCGGGGTTGAGTTGAAAAATGGCAAACACCAAGGCAATGGCGGTGAGGGCTTTTTCACCGCCCGACAAGAGGTGAATGGTTTGGTTCTTTTTGCCGGGCGGCTGCGCCATGACTTGCACACCCGCGTCCAAAATTTCTTCGCCCGTCATCACCAACTTGGCGTTACCGCCGCCAAACAACTCGGGGAACATGGTGCCGAAGTGGCCGTTGACCGTCTCAAAGGTGCTGCCCAGCAGGTCGCGGGTTTCGCTGTCGATTTTTTTGATGGCGTCTTCCAGCGTGTTGATGGCGTCAAAGAGGTCGGTCGATTGCGCATCCAAAAAGGTTTTGCGTTCGCGAGCGGCACCGAGTTCGTCCAAGGCGGCCAAGTTGACCGCGCCCAAGGACTGAATGTCGCGGTGCATGCGCTCAATCTCGCCTTGCAAACCGGCCATGCGCACTTGGCCTTCGGCCACACTCTGCGCCACGCTGGCCAAATCGGCAGCGGCTTCCGTCAGCATTTGGCTGTATTGCTCCACGCCCAAACGGGCGGCCTGTTCTTTGAGTTGGAAATCGGTGATGCGCTGGCGCAGCGGGTCAAGTTCGCGTTCCAGTTGCAAGCGCCGCTCGTCGCTGGCGCGCAACTTCAGGGTGAGGTCGTCGTAGGTGCTGCGCTGGGCCGCCAAGGCCTGCTCACGCTCCAAGCGCACGGCCAACACGGCTTGCAAGCCGGCTTGCGCGGCGGCATCGCTCAGCCGGGTCAGTTCTTCGCCGGCGCGGGCTTGTTCATCGCGCAAGGCTTGTTCTTGACTGGCGGCGGTCTCTAAGGTGCGTTGCAACTCGGCCTGACGCGCTTGCAAACTGCGCAAGGCAAACGCGGCCTCTTGGGTGCGGCGCTCAATCGCGCGTTGCTGCTCGCGGGCTTGGCTGAGCAAACGCTCGGCCTCCATGACGGCGTCGTCCAGCTGGGCGTGGCGGTCTTGGCTGTCGGCGAGTTGCAAGTCCAGCGTTTCAAACTGGGCCTCGGCCTCCAAGGTGCGGCTTTGTAAGGCCTCCAGCTGGGCATCGACCTCTTGAATGTCGCCGCCAATTTGTTCGCTGCGGGCGCGGGTTTGTTCGGCCAACTGCCCCAGGCGCAACACCTCCACTTGCAAGGCGTGGGCGCGGCCACGCCAGTCGGATGCCTCTCGCCGCGCCACCACCAAGCCTTGCGAGGCCTCGGCGTAGGCGGACTCGGCACGAACCAAGGCACTGCGGGCTTGTTCGGCCATCAGCGATTGGGCCTTGACCTGTTTGTCCAGGTTGTCAATTTCTTGGGCGCGGGCCAAGAGGCCGGCTTGTTCCGAATCGGGGGCGTAAAAGCTCACGCTGTGCGCCGTCACCGCATGCCCGGTGGGCACATAAATCACTTCACCGGCCTGCAAGCGCTCGCGCTGCGCCAACGCCGCCTCCAAGTGGGGGGCACTCAAACAGCCGTGCAACCACTCGCCGAGCAACGCGCCTTGGCCCGCATCAAAGGGGCGTACACAATCCACCAAGGGCTTGAGCCCGGTGGCGCTGGCGCCGGGCTTGGGGGCCGTGGGCGGGCTGTAAAACGCCAATCGGGCGGGCGGCGCATCCAAGGCAAAGGCGCGCACCGTCTCCAAACGCGACACCTCCAACGCACCCAAACGTTCTCGCAAGGCCGACTCCAGCGCGCTTTCCCACCCGGGCTCCACCTGCAAGCGGTGCCACAGGCCCGAGAGGCCATCCAAGCCGTGTTTGCTCAGCCACGGGTTGAGCTTGCCGTCGGTTTTGACCTTGTCTTGCAAGGCCTTGAGCGCTTCCAAGCGGGCCGAGCCGTCGGCCAAGCGGCTTTGCTCGGTGTTGACGGTGTGCTGCGCGGCTTGACGGGCCTCGTCGAGTTGGGGCACGCGGTCTTGAAGTTCGTGCAACTGGGCCTCGGCCACGTCGGCCTGTTCGCTCACCTGCGCGTGTTGTTCCTGCAAATCGCTGAGGTGCTTGAGGTCGGGGGCACTGAGCCCGCTGCGGTCGATGTCCAAACGCTCGCGGCGTTGTTGCAATTGGCGCGTTTGTTCTTGCAAACTGCGCTGCTCTGCCGCCAGCACCTGAATGTGTTGCTGCACCAAACCCACGCTGGCGCGTTGCTCGTTGGCGCGTTGTTGGGCCGCACGCAGGGCCTCTTCCATGGCGGGCAACTGCGCGGCTTGTTCTTCGCTTTGGGCAGCCAACAAAGCCGACTGCTCATCGGCTTGTAATGCTTGCTCAGCCAAGCGTTCCAGCTCGGTGGCCGCGTCCGCGCTGCGTGTGCCCCAAGCGCCCAGCTGTTCGCTGAGTTGTGCCAAGCGCTGCTCTGCGCGTTGGCGGCCCTCCACCACAAAGCGGATTTCGGCTTCAAGCTTGCCCACCTCGGCGCTGGCTTCATAGAGCTTGCCTTGGGCTTGGTTCACGCCATCGCCCGCAGCGTAATGCGCTTGGCGAATGGTTTCCAATTCGGCTTCGATGCGGCGCAAATCGGCGGTGCGCGACTCCAAGTCGGTCAGGGCTTGCGCGGCCTCGGCCTGAATGCGCACTTGGTCGGCTTCGGCCTCGGCCCGCTTCAAAAACCAAAGTTGGTGCTGCTTGAGCTGGGCGCTGGACTGCAAGGCCTGATAACGCGCGGCCACTTCGGCTTGTTTTTCCAGCTTGGACAGGTTGGCGTTGAGTTCGCGCAAGATGTCTTCAACGCGGGTGAGGTTTTCGCGGGTGTCGCTCAAGCGGTTGGCGGTTTCGCGGCGGCGCTCTTTGTATTTGGACACCCCCGCAGCCTCTTCCAAAAACAAACGCAACTCTTCGGGCTTGGACTCAATGATGCGACTGATCGTGCCCTGACCGATGATGGCGTACGCCCGTGGCCCCAGGCCCGTGCCCAAGAACACGTCTTGCACATCGCGGCGGCGCACGGGCTGGTTGTTGATGTAGTAGCTGCTGGTGCCGTCGCGGGTCAGCACGCGTTTGACGGCAATTTCCAAAAACTGGCCCCACTGGCCCCCGGCGCGGTGATCGGCGTTGTCAAACACCAGCTCCACGCTGGAGCGACTGGCGGGTTTGCGGTTGTTGGTGCCGTTAAAAATAACGTCTTGCATGGATTCGCCACGCAGCTCAGACGCTTTGGACTCACCCAAGACCCAACGCACCGCGTCCATGATGTTGGACTTGCCACAACCGTTGGGACCCACCACCCCGACCAACTGACCGGGCAGCATGAAATGGGTGGGTTCGGCAAAGGATTTGAAGCCCGACAGCTTGATGGAATTGAGTCGCACAGCGTGATGGAATCGGTTGAATTGGCCAGCCAACAAGTGGCCGCACCAAGCAAAGCCGCCATATTACCCGAGCGGGGTGGGCTGGGTTGGCAAGCGGCCCTCCTGCACCGCATGGCAAGCCACTTGAACCCCGCGCAAGGACAACAGGGCCGGTCGCTCGGCACGGCAGCGCTCGTTGGCGTGTGGGCACCTGGGGTGAAACGCGCAGCCCGTGGGCGGATTCAAGGGGTTGGGCACCTCGCCTTGAACCGGCGTGCGCGACTGGCCGGTTCGGTGCATGTTGGGAATGGCGTCGAGCAACATGCGTGTGTAGGGGTGCGCGGGTTGTGAGAACAGGGTGGCTTTGTCCGCCAGCTCCACCAAACGCCCCAAATACATCACCCCGACGCGATCGCTCACGTGCCGCACGACCGCGAGGTTGTGGCTGATGAAGAGGTAAGTCAGACCATGCCGGCGCTGCAAGTCCTTCATGATGTTCAAAACCTGTGCCTGCACACTCACATCCAGCGCCGAAGTCGGTTCGTCACACACCAAGAACTCGGGGTTGGAGGCCAAAGCCCGAGCGATGGAAATGCGTTGGCGTTGCCCGCCCGAAAACTGGTGCGGGTATTTCTTCATGTCCAAAGGACTCAAACCGACCGAGCTGAGCAACTCACCCACGCGCTGCTCGATGGCCGCTGCATCGCTCAAGATGGCGTGTTCGCGCAAAGGCTCGGCCACGATGTCGGCCACGCGCCAGCGCGGGTTCAAACTGGCGTAGGGGTCCTGAAAAATCATTTGTATGCGCCTGCGCAACAAATGGCTATCGCGTTGGGCGTAGGCTTGGTGTGCATCCTGCCCCTCGAAGGTGAAATGGCCTCGGGTGGGCGGGTACAGCCCCACCAGCAAGCGGGCCACGGTGCTTTTGCCGCACCCAGATTCACCCACCAAGGCCAAGGTTTGGCCGCGTGGGATTTCAAAGCTCACGCCATCGACCGCATGCAAACGCTGGCGCGGCTTACCTTCCAGAACGCGGTTGAGCCACGGCGCAGACACATCAAAGCTGCACGCCAAATCGTCGGCCACCACCAAGGGCGTTGTGTTGGAACGCTCGGTCATGCCTGCACCCCCGCCAGCGCGCCAGGCTGGGCATTGAACCAACAGGCCGACTCGGTGGCCTTGGCGGGCATGAGTTCGGGGCGCTCTTGTCGGCATCGGTCCGACGCCTGCGGGCAGCGGGGATTGAAGGCGCAGCCAGCGGGAATGGCGTTGAGCCGGGGCATGGCCCCGTCGATTTGGTGCAAGGTTTCTCGCTCCTGGGCCATGTCGGGAATGCAATGCATCAAACCACGGGTGTACGGGTGTGCCGGTTGGTTGATGACATCGTGCACGGGGCCTATCTCAACCACACGCCCCGCGTACATCACCGCCACCCGGTCGCACGTCTCGGCAATCACACCCATGTCGTGGGTGATGAGCATGACCGCAGCCCCCCGCTCTTGGCAAATGCGCTTGAGCAAGGTGATGATTTGCGCTTGGATCGACACATCCAACGCGGTGGTGGGTTCATCGGCCACCACCAACTGCGGGTCGGCCGCCAAGGCCAGCGCAATGACCACACGCTGACGCATGCCGCCGCTGAATTGGTGGGGGAAATGGTCGATGCGCGCTTCGGCACCCGAAATGCCGGTGTCTTTGAGCAGCTCAATGGCCCGCTCGCGGGCTTGCGCGGGGCTCAGTGGCAGGTGCGTGGTGATGGTTTCAATCAGTTGTTGGCCAATCGAATACAAGGGGTTGAGTGAGGTCAGTGGGTCCTGAAAAATGGCCCCGATGTGCCGCCCTCGAATGCGGCGCATCTCGTGGGGGGGCAAATCATCGATGCGCCGCCCGTTGAGCCGAATCTCACCGCTGGCCACGCGCCCAGGCGGCTCCAGCAAACCAATGATGGACGCACCGGTCAACGACTTGCCCGCCCCCGACTCACCCACAATGCCCAAAATTTCACCGGGCGCGATGTCAAAGCTCACCCCATCGAGCGCACGCAAGGTGCCGCGTCGACCGGGAAACTCGACCACCACATTCTGCACAGACAACAGGCTCAAGACGGGCTCCTCAATTTAATCGGGGGTTGAGGGCGTCGCGCATCCAATCGCCCAGCAAATTGACGCTCAGCGCAATCAAAATCAGCACCAGACCCGGAAACACCGTGATCCACCATTCGCCTGAAAACAAATAATCGTTGCCAATGCGAATGAGCGTGCCCAGCGACGGCGAGGTGGGTGGTGCACCCACACCCAAAAACGACAACGTGGCCTCGGTGATGATCGCCGTGGCCACGTGAATCGTGGCCAACACCAGCACCGGCCCCAACACATTGGGCAAGACGTGTTTGCGCATGATGCGCAAGGGCGAGACACCAATCACCCGCGCGGCCTGCACATATTCCTTCTGGCGCTCCACCAAGGTCGAGCCACGCACCGTGCGGGCGTATTGCACCCAGCCCGTGAGCGAGATGGACACAATGAGCACACCAAAAGCCAGGCTCTCGTGGGCGTTGGGAAACAGGGCACGCCCCACCCCCGCAATCAACAAAGCCACCAAAATCGCCGGGAACGACAGCATGACATCGCACAAACGCATCAACAACGCATCGATCCAGCCACCCCAAAAACCCGCGAGCAAGCCCAGGCTCACGCCCACCACCACCGACAGCACCACCGAGGCCAAGCCCACCGCCAGTGAGATGCGAGCGCCATAAATGAGGGCCGACAAAATGTCCCGCCCTTGGTCATCGGTGCCCAACAAAAACGCCGTTTGCCCGTCGGGCAACCAAGCCGGGGGCAGCCGTGCATTGGACAACTCAAGGGTTGCCAAATCGAAGGGGTTGTGGGGTGCCACCCAAGGCGCAAACAGCGCAGCAACAACAAACACCAAGGCCAGCAAGGCCGCCACCACGGCAGCGGGCGATTGCCGAAAACTGTAGGCAATGTCGCTGTCCCACCAAGAAAACCAAGCTTTGTTCATGTGCAGTGACCTCAATGTGCGCCGCCGGTGTTGATTCGCAGCCGGGGATCCACCACAAAATACAGCAGATCCACCACCAAATTGATCACCACAAAAATCAAGGCAATCACACACAAATACGCGGCCATGACCGGAATGTCGGCAAACGTCACCGCTTGAATGAACAGCAAACCCATGCCGGGCCACTGAAACACCGTCTCGGTGATGATGGCAAACGCAATCAGGCCACCCAATTGCAAACCGGTGATGGTCATCACCGGCACCAAGGTGTTTTTAAGCGCGTGACCAAAATGAACCGAGCGGTTGGTCAAACCCCTTGCCCGGGCGAATTTGATGTAGTCGGTGCGCAGCACCTCCAACATTTCGGCGCGCACCAAGCGCATGATCAGCGTGAGCTGAAAAATCGCCAACGTCACCGCCGGCAAGGTGATGTGATGCCAGCCCTTGAGCGTGAGCAAACTGGTGCTCCAACTGCCCCACTGCACCACCTCACCGCGGCCAAAGCTGGGAAACCAGCCCAACAACACAGCAAACACCAAAATCAACAAAATGCCGATTAAAAACGTCGGCAAAGACACGCCCAACAAAGACACGGTCATGAACAACTGACTCATGAAACTGCCGCGTCGAAGGGCGGCAAACACCCCCATCGGGATACCCAGCAACAGCGCCATGAGGGCCGCCACCAAGGCCAGCTCCAGCGTGGCCGGAAAACGCTCAGCGATGAGTTGAGACACCGACGTGCCTTGGCGCAGACTGATGCCGAATTCACCCTGCGCTGCGTTGAACAAAAAATGGCCAAACTGCACAAAAAAGGGTTGATCAAGGCCCAAGTCGGCACGCATTTGCCTCACCTGCTCGGGCGTGGCGTCTTGCCCCAGCAAATACACCACGGGATCGCCCACGTACTGAAACAACACAAACGACACCAAAGCCACCGTGGTCATGACCAACAAGGCCTGCCACAGTCTGCGCAACACGAATGCCAGCATATGAACCCAATAAATGAATGGGCATCGAGCGCCAGCGCCCGATGCCCAACACCGACATGGCGGCGATCAGTTGACCTTGATCAAGCGCCAATCAAGGCGGTTGTCGGGGCGGTGAACCACCTCGACGTTTTTCTTCATGGCCCAAGGAATCACTTGGTTGTGCAGGGGGATGTGGGCCACATCATCGTTTTGCAACTGCAGGGCTTGCGTCATGAGTGATGTGCGCTTCTTGGGGTCGAGCTCAACCTTGATTTGATCGACCAAAGCATCCATTTTGGGGTTGCTGTAGCGCCCGACGTTGTAATTGCCATCGCCGCCCGTGCCGGGGGTGCGAACAAGCGACTGCAAGGAATACAAAGCGTCGAAGGTGGGCACGCCCCAGCCCAACATATAAATGCTGGCTTCGTACCGCTGAATCATCGGGAAGTAATTCACCAAGGGCAAGGTGCGAAGTCTGGCCTTCACACCAATGCGGGCCCACATGGCCGTGACGGCTTGGCAAATTTGCTCGTCGTTGATGTAGCGGTTGTTGGGGCAAGCAAAATCCACATCGAAGCCATTGGGGTAACCCGCTTGCTCCAGCAGCTTTTGGGCGGCGAGAAGATCATAGGGGTAACGCTTGTGCACGCCCTCGGTCCAACCCGCCACTTGTGGGGCCACCAAAGCACCGGTGGTTTGCCCCAAACCGCGCATGGTGACGCGGCTGATGGTGTTGGCGTCGATGGCTTGGTACAGCGCTTTTCTGACGCGCAAGTCTTTTAAGGGGTTCTTGCCTTTGACATTACTGCCCACCAACTCATCGCGGTGTTGGTCCATGCCAAAAAAGATGGTCCGGTTCTCGATGCCGTCAATCACCTTGAGGTTGTTGTTCGCCCGGATGCGGGGCAAGTCTTGTGGGCTGGGATCCAACACAAAGTCCACCTCACCCGAGAGCAGTGCGGCCATGCGGGTGGCCTCGGCCCCCACGGGGGTGTAGACGATCTCGGTCACGTTGGTGGGGGCTTTGCCCCACCACTGGGTGTTTTTGGTCAACACCAAGCGCTGATCGGACTGCCATTCCTTGAGCATGAACGGGCCTGTGCCGTTGGCGTTACGGTGCGCAAAGTTTTCGTCTTTGGTTTTGATGTCTTTGGGCGCGACCGAATTATTCTTCTCGGCCCAGGCTTTGCTCATCATGCGCAGCTCGGTCATTTGGTTGAGCAACACCGGGTTAAAGGCCTTGGTGAAGATGTCGATGGTTTTGTTGTCCACCTTGACCACGCGTTCAATGCCTTGAATGTAGGGCGTGAAGTTCGACGAGGGTGCCATGGCGCGCTGGATGGAGAACACCGCATCGTCGGCGGTGAAGTCAGCGCCGTCGTGGAATTTCACGCCTGTGCGCAGGGTCACGCGCAACTGGGTGGGGGTGACCTGTTTCCATTCCGTGGCCAAAATCGGCTCGACCTTGAAGGTTTTGCTGTTGTAGTAGACCAAACTCTCATACACCGCAGCATGAATGCCGTTTTGCAGCGCGTTGTTTTGCGAATGGATGTCCCAGGTGGCGATATCGCTCGCGCTGGACCACTTGAATGTTTTGGCTTGCAGCGGTGAAACGCCCAAAGCCAACGCCGCCGACAAAGCCACGAGTTGCAGTTTCATAAGGTCAAACCTCCATAAGTTGAGCATTGAACTATGCATCAACCGCATGATGCTTTCGGCTGGGGAATACCCGAGGTCCTGATGTGAGCTTGGTCAAGACGAGCCCGTCCGTGCGCACGCATCCCGGATAATCATCAGCATGAATCCTTTGCTCAGTCGGCTGCAACCCTACCCTTTTGAGCGGCTCAAACAGTTGTTTGCCCGCACCACCCCATCCAACGCGCACCGCCCGATCAGCTTGGGCATTGGCGAGCCCAAACACGCCACCCCGGTCTTTATTCAAGAAGCGCTCAAAGCCGCGGTGGCCAGCGGCTTGTCGGCCTACCCCGCCACGGCGGGCGAGCCTGCGCTGCGGCAAGCCTGCGCGCAGTGGTTGCACACGCGCTACGGCTTGAACTTGGACGCCAGCACACAGATTTTGCCGGTCAACGGCTCGCGCGAGGCGCTGTTCGCGTTGGCCCAAACCGTCATCGACCCCACGCGCCCAAGCGCCACCGTGGTCAGCCCCAACCCGTTCTACCAAATTTACGAAGGTGCGGCCTTGTTGGCCGGCGCCCAAACCCACTTTGTGCCCAGCGACCCTGCGCGCAACTTCGCCATCGACTGGGACCGTGT
>JAABPX010000022.1 GCA_011391745.1 Comamonadaceae bacterium | reverse complement strand
AGGTTTGGGCGCGCACGCAACTGCTCTTTGTGTGTTCGCCCGGCAACCCCACGGGCGCGGTCATGCCGCTGACCGAATGGGCCAAACTGTTTGCGCTGTCGGACCAACACGGTTTTGTCATCGCCTCGGACGAGTGCTACAGCGAAATTTATTTCCGCGACGAAGCGCCTTTGGGCGGTCTGCAGGCCGCACACCAACTCGGGCGTACAGACTTCAAGCGCCTGATCGCCTTCACCAGCCTGTCCAAGCGCAGCAACGTGCCCGGCCTGCGCAGCGGTTTTGTGGCGGGTGACGCGGCACTCATCAAACCCTTTTTGCTCTACCGCACCTACCACGGCAGCGCCATGAGCCCCGTGGTGCAAGCCGCCAGTGTGGCCGCGTGGGGCGACGAGGCGCATGTGCTTGACAACCGCCGTCTGTACCGCGAAAAGTTTGAACGCGTCACACACCTGCTCGCCCCGCACCTCGATGTGCGGCTGCCGGACGCTTCGTTTTATTTGTGGGCCGGCGTGCCCGAGCACTTTGCCCAGCGCCACCCGGGCCTGTCCAGCGACGAAGCCTTCGCGCTGGATTTGCTCACTCAATACAATGTCACGGTCTTGCCCGGCAGCTATTTGGCCCGCGAGGTGGACGGCAACAACCCAGGCCGAGGCCGCGTGCGCATGGCCTTGGTGGCGAGCACCGACGAATGCTTGGAAGCTGCAGAGCGCATCCAAGCCTTCATGGCCTGATTTTTATTTGAACCTGACCCCAATTTTTATGACACAACAACTGCAAACCATCATCGACAACGCTTGGGAGCAACGCGCCGAACTCTCCCCCACCGCAGCGCCCAAAGAGGTGGTGGACGCGGTTGAGCATGTGATTGCGCAACTCAACAACGGTCACTTGCGCGTGGCCAGCCGCGACGGCGTGGGCCAGTGGACGGTGCACCAGTGGCTTAAAAAAGCCGTGTTGTTGTCGTTCCGTTTGAACGACAACGTGCCGGTGCACGCGGGCGATCTGGCCTTCTACGACAAGGTCAAAACCAAGTTCAGCCGCTTGAGCGAAGCCGAACTTAAGGCCACGGGCGTGCGCGTGGTGCCACCCGCCGTGGCGCGTCGCGGCAGCTTCATTGCCGCGGGGGCCATCCTCATGCCGAGCTACGTCAACATTGGCGCGTATGTGGACAGCGGCACCATGGTCGACACCTGGGCCACCGTGGGCTCCTGCGCACAGATCGGCAAAAACGTGCACCTCTCGGGCGGCGTGGGCATCGGCGGCGTGTTGGAGCCCCTGCAAGCCAACCCCACCATCATCGAAGACAACTGCTTTATTGGCGCACGCTCGGAGGTGGTTGAAGGCGTGATCGTGGAAGAACACTCGGTCTTGGGCATGGGCGTGTACCTGGGCCAATCGACCCCCATCTTCGACCGCGCCACGGGCGAGATCAGCTTCGGGCGCGTGCCCAGCGGCTCGGTGGTGGTCAGCGGCAACCTGCCCAAGAAGGCCGCCAACGGTGCCGACTACAGCCTGTACGCGGCCATCATCGTCAAGCGCGTGGACGCGCAAACCCGCGCCAAAACCAGCATCAACGACCTGTTGCGCGATTGATGGGCTTGCCGTTTATGAGCGACCCGTACGCCACCTTGCGTTTGGCCGAGGCGCTCATCGCCCGGCCTTCCATCACCCCCAACGACGGCGGCTGCTTACCGCTGATCGCGCAGCGTTTGACACCGCTGGGTTTTGTGTGTGAAGCCATGGACAGCGGCCCCGCCGAGGCCCGCGTGAGCAACCTGTGGGCGATTCGCCGCTGTGGCCGTACGGATGCCAAGGTCTTGGTGTTCGCTGGCCACACCGACGTGGTGCCCACCGGCGACTTGGCCGCTTGGACCAGCGACCCCTTTGTGCCCACGCACCGCGACGGCCACCTGTTCGGGCGCGGCGCGAGCGACATGAAAACCTCACTCGCGGCCATGGTGGTGGCTTGCGAAGAATTTTTGGCGCAAACACCCCAGCCCAACATCGACATCGCGTTTTTGCTCACCAGCGACGAAGAAGGCCCCGCACGCGATGGCACGGTGGTGGTTTGCGAAGCGCTGCGCCAACGCGGCCAGCGTTTGGACTGGTGCATCGTGGGCGAACCCACCTCGGTCGAGCGCACCGGCGACATGATCAAAAACGGCCGCCGCGGCACGATGAGCGGGCGCTTGACGGTCAAAGGCATTCAAGGCCACATTGCCTACCCGCAGTTGGCGAAAAACCCCATTCACATGGCCGCGCCCGCCTTGGCCGCGCTGGCCGCCGAGGTCTGGGACGCTGGCAACGATCACTTCCCGCCCACCAGTTGGCAGGTGAGCAACATCCACGGCGGAACGGGTGCGAGCAACGTCATTCCCGGCACGGTGGTGATCGACTTCAACTTTCGCTTCAGCACCGAGTCCACGCCCGAGGGCTTGCAAAGCCGTGTCCTGAACCTTTTGGCCGCCAACGGCCTGCACGCCGGTGCGGATTTTGACTTGACCTGGACCGTGGGCGGACTGCCGTTTTTGACGCCCTTGGGCACGCTGGTCACGGCGGTGCAACAGGCCATTGCCGACGAGACCGGCATCACCACCCAACTCTCCACCACCGGGGGCACCAGCGACGGGCGCTTCATTGCTGCGGTGTGCCCAGAAGTCATTGAGCTGGGTCCCCCCAACGCCACCATTCACAAAATCAACGAATGCGTGCGCGTGGCCGACATTGAGCCGCTGACACACATTTATCACCGAACCTTGGCGCTGCTCTCAGCACAGGGCTGAGCAAGGTCCACCGATTTTTATGCCCCTTTTATTGCGCAACTACCTTGAACAAGCCACCGAACGCCTCGCCCAATCCGGTGTGCACTTTGGTCATGGCACCAACAACGCCCACGACGAAGCCGCTTGGTTGGTCTTGTGGGGTCTGGGTTTGCCGCTTGACACCGACACCACCGAACACACCACCGCGCTCACGCCCGAGCAGTGCCAGCGCTTGGACGCCTTGATCGCCGAGCGCATCACCACGCGCCGCCCCGCCGCTTACATCACCCAAGAAGCTTGGCTGCAAGGCGTGTCGTTTTACGTGGACGAGCGCTGTATCGTGCCGCGCAGCTTCATCGCTGAGCTGATCGCCGAAGGCACGCTGGACCTGTGGCTCAGCGAGCGCACCGAGCGTGTGCTCGACCTTTGCACCGGCAACGGTAGCTTGGCCGTCTTGGCCGCGCTGGCGTGGCCCGAAGTGCACGTCACCGGTGCCGACCTGTCCACCGAGGCCTTGGCCGTGGCCGCCATCAACGGTGAGCGCCACGGTTTGGCCCAGCGCATCACTTGGTGCGAAAGCAATGTGTGGTCGGGTTGCCCCGGCCCGTGGGACTTGGTGTTGTGCAACCCGCCCTATGTGAACAGCCAAAGCATGGCCGAGCTGCCCGCCGAATTCCGCGCCGAACCCGCGCTGGCCTTGGCCGGCGGCCACGATGGCATGGACTTTGTGCGCCAACTCTTGGCCGCCGCCCCGCAGCACCTGAGCGCCCACGGCGTGTTGGTGCTGGAAATTGGCTTTGAACGCAAACACTTCGAAGCCGCCTTCCCGAACCTGGAGCCGGTGTGGCTGAGCACCAACGCGGGCGACGACCAAGTCTTGCTCTTGACCGCCGACGCCTTGGGTGTGCCAGCATGATCACCATCAAAAACGTCACCCTGCGCCGCGGCGTGAAGGTCGTGCTCGACGCCGCCAACGCCACCCTGAACCCCGGCGAAAAAGTCGGCCTGGTGGGCCGCAACGGCGCAGGCAAGTCCAGCCTGTTTGCGCTGCTGACCGGCGTGTTGCACGAAGACAGCGGCGACTTCAGCATCCCCGCGCAATGGCAAATGGCGCAGGTCGCCCAAGACATGCCCGAGACCAGCCAAAGCGCCACCGAGTTCGTGATCGAAGGCGACACGCGTTTGGCGCAAGCCCAAGCCGAGGTGCGCGCGGCCGAGGCCAGCGGCGACGGCGAGCGCATGGCCATGGCCTACATGGCCTTGCACGACGCGGGCGCACACGACGCCCCTTCACGCGCCCAAGCGCTGATCTTGGGTTTGGGCTTTGGCATCGACGAGCTGGAGCACCCGGTCAACAGCTTTTCGGGCGGCTGGCGCATGCGCTTGCAGCTCGCACGCGCGCTCATGTGCCCGAGCGACTTGTTGCTGCTCGACGAACCCACCAACCACTTGGACTTGGACGCCCTGGTGTGGCTAGAGGCTTGGCTCAAGCGCTACGAGGGCACCATGCTCGTCATCAGCCACGACCGCGAGTTTTTGGACGCCGTGACCGACGTTACCCTGCACATCGAAAGCGCCAAGCTCAACCGCTATGGTGGCGGCTACAGCCGCTTTGAGACCATGCGCGCCGAACAAATGTCGCTGCAACAAACCGCGTTTGAGCGCCAGCAAGACAAGATGGCGCACCTGCAAAAGTTCATCGACCGCTTCAAGGCCAAGGCCAGCAAAGCCAAACAAGCGCAAAGCCGCGTCAAAGCGCTGGAGCGCATGGAAAAAATCGGCCCCGTCTTGGCCGAAGCCGACTTCACCTTCGAATTCACCGAACCGGCCAACCTGCCCAACCCCATGCTCGCGCTGCAAGGCGTGGACTTCGGTTACCCCGCGGCCAGCGCCGACGCACCGCCCACCACCATCGTGCGCAACGTCACCCGCTCCATCTTGGCCGGGCAGCGCATCGGCATCTTGGGCGCCAACGGCCAGGGCAAGTCCACGGTGGTCAAAACCATCGCACGCGACCTGCAAGCCATCGCCGGTCAGATCACCGAAGGCAAGGGCCTGAACATCGGCTACTTTGCGCAGCAAGAACTCGACGTGCTGCGCCCCTCTGAGAGCCCGCTGGAGCACATGAACCGCTTGGCCCGCGAGAGCACGGCCGCCGGTAAGCTCAGCGGCCAAGCCACCCGCGAACAAGACCTGCGCAGCTTCTTGGGCCAGTTCAACTTCACGGGCGACATGGTCAAACAAGCCGTGGGCAGCATGAGCGGCGGCGAAAAAGCCCGCTTGGTGCTGTGCATGATCGTGTGGCAGCGCCCCAACCTGCTGCTGCTGGACGAACCCACCAACCACCTGGACTTGGCCACCCGCGAAGCGCTGAGCGTGGCGCTCAACGAATTCGAAGGCACCGTCATGCTGGTCAGCCACGACCGCGCCTTGCTGCGCGCGGTGTGTGACGAGTTTTGGTTGGTGTCGCACGGCGGCATCGACCCCTTCGACGGCGACTTGGACGACTACCAGCGCTACCTGCTGGACTTGGCCAAGACCTCGCGCCAAGTGCAAAAAGACGCCCAACGCAGCGCCAACAGCGCCACACCCGTGGCCGCCGCGCCCAACCGCAAAGGCGTGCACGCCGCGCCAGTGGCCGCTCCCGTGGCCGCCAGCACCACGGCCTCACAAATGGCGCAGTCCATCCGCAGCCCCGAGCAGCGCAAACAAGACGCGCTACGCCGCCAACAGATTGCCGACACGGTGCGCCCGTTCAAAAAAGAGCTGGACCAAGTCGACAAGCGCATGGCCTTGCTCAACACCGAACGCGAAACCTTGGAAACCCGCCTGAGCCAGCCGCTCAAGCCCTACGAGATTGCCGAAGCGGGCAAACGCCTGAAGGTGGTCAACGACGAGCTGGAGACGCTGGAAGCGCGGTGGTTGACGCTGTCGCAGGCGATTGAGGAAGCCAGCGTTTGATCGCGCAGGCCAAGCTTTTGCTGCGTCAGGTGTTCGGTTCAGTTCATTTCAGGCGCGATCAATCGCACCGTCGGAAAGTAGCTCGCATACCGCCGCACATCACGTGTCAGCACCGGTAGCCCTGCTACCGCAGCATGTGCGCCAATGAAGAAGTCCGCCAGCACGTTCGTTTTGGTGCCACCCTGCCGGCGGTATTGCACAAAGGCTTTGCCCGCCAAAAACAGCGCGGGCTTGGGCGTCTCGATCACCGGAATTTGTAAGTCGGCCAGCGTGGCGTCCAGCGCTTCCACGGTGCTGAAGGTCAGCGAGAGTTCGGCGTAAATCACGGGGTTGATGACCAAGCGGTGGATTTGCGCCTGAGCGCGCAGTTGCGCGATGGACCAATCGGCCCAAGTGGGATCGTTTTCAAGCACGTCCACAAGGACGTTGGTGTCGACCAGCATGCGAGTTGCTGGCTCAGCCGCGCAGCAAGGCCATCAGGTCTTGCGTTTTCCAGGCCACATCGGCCTTGCCTCGGGCGGCTTCAAAGCGGTCGGCTGGTGGCCGCTGATTGCGGGCATTGGGCACCTTGGCGGCTTTTTGGAGCACCACTTCGCCCTCTTGGTTGACCGCAAAGTCAATGGAGGTGCCCGGGGTCAAACCCATCGCATCGCGGATGGGTTTGGGGATCGTGACTTGGCCTTTGATGGTCAGGGTGGTGCTCATGTGGTGGCTCCTGTTTTATTACCGATTTTACAGGCGTAATACCCATGAAGCCTACATCACATTTCCTAAGACCAGAACAGGACAGTTAGGTGATGCGTGTGTCCACCACCCGCCGCTCCAGCGCCAAGAACTCAGCGGACTGCATCTCGTTCAAGCGCGAGACGGTGCGGGGGAATTCGTGGGCCAGGGGGCCTTCGGTGTAGAGCTGCTCGGGCGGCACTTCGGCCGACATCACCAGCTTGACGCGCCGGTCGTACAGCACGTCGACCAACCACGTGAAACGCCGCGCCTCAGACGCGCGGTTGACCGGCATGTGCGGCACGTCGCTGAGCATCACGGTGTGAAATTGGCTGGCGATTTCCAGGTAATCGTTTTGTGAGCGCGGGCCGCCGCACAGGGCGCGGAAGTCGAACCACACCACACCGCCAGCGCGGCGGCGCGCTTGAATCACCCGCGCTTCGATGTGCAGGGCCGGGTCTTCGTCGTGCGCTTCGGCCAAGCGGTTGAAGGTGTCGGTCATCGCGGCATCGGCCTGCGGTCCATTGGGCGTGAGGTAGAGCGGCACTTGTTCCAGCGTGCGGCGGCGGTAGTCGGTGCCGTTGTCCACATTGATCACCTCAAGCTGTTGGTTGAGCAAGGCGATGGCCGGCAAGATGCGGTCGCGGTGCAAGCCGTCGGGGTAAAGGTCGTCGGGCTTGAAGTTCGACGTGGTGACAAAGCCCACGCCGTTGGCGAACAGCGCGTCGAGCAAGCGGTGAAGAATCATGGCGTCGGTGATGTCGGCCACGTGAAATTCGTCAAAACAAATGAGTTTGTAGCGTTTGGCCATGCGCTGGCCCAGCACGTCCAGCGGGTTGACGGTGCCTTGTAGGTCGCGCATTTCGCGGTGCACTTCGCGCATGAACTCGTGAAAGTGCAGGCGGGTTTTGCGTTTGATCGGCACCGCGTCAAAAAAGCAGTCCATCAAAAAGCTTTTTCCCCGCCCCACCCCGCCAAACATGTATACGCCGCGCGGAATGTCGGGGCGGTTGATGAGTTTTTTGAGGCCGTTGGATCGCTTGGCTTTGTAGGCCGCCCAATCGTCGGCGCACCGCTGCAAGGCGTCGATGGCCCGCAACTGCGCAGGGTCGCTGGTGAAACCACGGGCTTGCAGTTCGCGTTCGTAATTGGCTTTGACGGACATAAAAGATCTACCTTGCAGAAAAAAACCCGTCATCGCTGACGGGTTTGTGTGAAGCGCTGAGCCAAGCTCAGAAGTTCAACGTGCGCTTGTCAACCGCCAGCGCCGCCTCTTTGGTGGCTTCGCTCAAGCTGGGGTGTGCGTGGCAGATGCGGGCGATGTCCTCCGACGAGGCCTTGAATTCCATGGCCACGACGGCTTCGGCGATCAGCTCGGAGGCCTGTGGCCCCACGATGTGCACGCCCAAGATTTCGTCGGTGGTGGCGTCGGCCAACATCTTGACCATGCCGGTGGTGTCGCCCAAGGCACGGGCACGGCCGTTCGCGAGGAACGGGAAGGTACCGGCTTTGTACGCCACGCCATCGGCCTTGAGCTGCTGCTCGGTGCGGCCGACCCAAGCGATCTCGGGGCTGGTGTAGATGACCCAAGGGATGGTGTTGAAGTTGACGTGACCGTGTTGGCCCGCGATGCGCTCGGCCACCGCCACGCCCTCTTCTTCCGCCTTGTGCGCCAGCATGGGGCCGCGCACCACGTCACCCACCGCCCACACGCCGGGCAGGTTGGTTTTGCAGTCGCCGTCCACCACGATCGCGCCGCGCTCGTCGAGCTGCAAGCCAACCGCTTCGGCGTTCAGACCGTTGGTGTTGGGCACACGGCCGATCGAAACGATCAGCTTGTCCGCGTCGACCTTGACGGCTTCGCCCTTGGCGTTGGTGTAGTTCACGACCACGCCTTTTTTGCCGTTGACGATCTCGCCGACCTTCACGCCCAGCTCGATCTTCAAGCCTTGCTTGTCGAAGGCCTTCTTGGCTTCTTTGGCGATTTGCTCGTCCACCACACCCAAGAACGTGGGCAGGCCTTCGAGGATGGTCACGTCGGCACCCAAACGGCGCCAGACCGAGCCCATTTCCAAACCGATCACGCCCGAGCCGATCAGCACAAGCTTTTTGGGCACCGCGCCGACGCGCAAGGCGCCGTCGTTGGACAAGACGTTGACTTCGTCAAACGGTGTGCCGGGCAAGGCGCGGGCGTTGGAGCCCGTGGCCACGATCACCTGTTTGGCGCTCAAGGTTTCGTCGGTTTTGCCTTTGACCTGGATGGTGTAGCCGCCATCGGCCTGGCCAGCAAAGCTGCCACGGCCATGGAAAAAGGTAACCTTGTTCTTTTTGAACAGGTACAAGATGCCGTCGTTGTTTTGCTTCACGACGGTGTCTTTGCGGCCGATCATCTTGGCCACGTCCATCTTCACGTCTTTGACGCTGATGCCGTGCTCGGCGAAGTGGTGGTTGGCGTGTTCGAAGTGTTCAGACGATTGCAGCAAAGCTTTGGACGGGATGCAACCGACATTGGTGCAGGTGCCGCCAGGCGCTGGGCCACCGGCTGCGTTACTCCACTCGTCGATACACGCGACTTGAAAGCCGAGTTGGGCGGCACGGATGGCCGCGATGTAGCCACCAGGGCCTGCGCCGATGACAACGACGTCAAATGATTTGCTCATGAGGGTGTGCTCCGCGGATCAGATGTCGAACAAGAGGCGAGCTGGGTCTTCCAGCGCTTCTTTCATGGCCACCAGGCCCAAGACGGCTTCGCGGCCGTCGATGATGCGGTGGTCGTAGGACATGGCGAAGTAGTTCATGGGGCGAACCACGACTTGGCCGTTTTCCACCACGGCGCGGTCTTTGGTCGCGTGCACGCCCAAAATCGCGGACTGTGGGGGGTTGATGATGGGGGTGGACATCATCGAGCCGAAGGTGCCGCCGTTGGAGATCGAGAAGGTGCCGCCGGTCATCTCTTCCATGCCCAGCTTGCCGTCACGCGCCTTGACGCCGAACTCGGCGATTTTCTTTTCGATATCGGCAAAGCTCATTTGGTCGGCGTTGCGCAGGATCGGTACCACCAAACCACGGGGCGAGCCCACGGCGATACCGATGTCGAAGTAGCCGTGGTAGACGATGTCGTTGCCATCGACCGAGGCGTTCAAAACCGGGAATTTTTTGAGGGCGTGCACCGCGGCTTTAACGAAGAAACTCATGAAGCCGAGCTTCACGCCGTGCTCCTTCTCGAAACGCTCTTGCATGCGCTTGCGCATGTCCATGACCGGGGCCATATTGATTTCGTTGAAGGTGGTCAGAATGGCGTTGGTCGACTGCGATTGCAGCAAACGCTCGGCCACGCGGGCGCGCAGGCGAGTCATGGGCACGCGCTGCTCGGGGCGGTCGCCCAAGTTGACGGCGGGTGCGGCCACTTGCGGCAAAGCCTTGGTGGGCACGCCGGTGGGGATCACGGCGGCGGTGGACTGCACACCACCGGCCACGGCGCCGAGCACATCACCTTTGGTGACGCGACCGTCTTTGCCGGTGCCAGCGACCGAGCCTGCGGCCAGGTTGTTGTCTGCCATCAGCTTGGCCGCGGCGGGCATGGCCACACCGGCTTTGCTGCTGGAAGCTGAAGCGGCTGGGGCAGCAGCAGGCGCGGCGACGGCGGATGGCGCGGCCGCCGCAGGGGCTGCCGCAGCGCCGACTTTGCCGTCGGTGTCGATGCGGGCGATCAGCTGCTCAGCCACCACGGTGCCACCATCGGCGACCAAGATTTCAGACATCACACCAGCCGACGGGGCTGGGACTTCGAGCACAACCTTGTCGGTTTCGATTTCGATGAGGATTTCATCCACGGCGACGGATTCGCCCACTTTCTTTTTCCAGGTGAGCATGGTGGCTTCGGCCACGGATTCGGACAGCTGGGGTACTTTGACTTCGACGAGTGCCATTTGTTTTGCTTTCGATGTGTTTTACGCTGGGTTATTCGGGGTTTACTTGGTCAGGACAAAGCCTTTGAGCTTGCCAAAGGCGCCTTCAACCAGCGCTTTTTGTTGCTCTTGGTGCAAGTGGGCGTAACCAACGGCAGGCGATGCCGAAGCAGCACGACCGGAGTAACCCAGTTTCTGGCCTGGCAGCATGTTTTCGTGCACGTAGTGCTGCACGAAGAACCAAGCGCCTTGGTTTTGGGGCTCATCTTGTGTCCACACCAAGTCCGTGGCGTTCGGGTATTTTTTGAGTTCGGTGGCAAAGGCCTTGTGCGGGAAGGGGTAGAGTTGCTCGACACGCACGATGGCGGTGTCGGTGTTGCCCATTTCTTCGCGCTTCTTGACCAGGTCGTAATAGACCTTGCCCGAACACACGATCACACGCTTGACCTTGTCGGCTTTGATGGCCTTGTTTTGCTCGCCGATGACGGTTTGGAACGAACCCTTGGTGAATTCAGAAACCGGGCTGGTGGCGTCTTTGTTGCGCAGCAAGGACTTGGGCGTGAAGATAACCAGCGGCTTGCGCAAGTCGCGCACGATCTGACGGCGCAACACGTGGAAAATCTGGCTCGCCGTGGTGGGCTGCACGATTTGCATGTTGGTGTCGGCGGCCAACTGCATGAAACGCTCCAAGCGTGCCGAGCTGTGCTCGGGGCCTTGGCCTTCGTAGCCGTGCGGCAGCATCAGGGTCAGTCCGTTGACGCGGCCCCACTTCACTTCGCCGGAAGCGATGAACTGATCAATCACCACCTGCGCGCCGTTGGCGAAGTCGCCAAACTGGGCTTCCCAGACCACCAAGGTGTTGGGGTCGTTGGAGGCGTAGCCGTATTCGTAGGCCAAGACGGCCTCTTCGGACAAGATGGAGTCGATCACCACAAACGGCGCTTGGCCCTCGGTGACGTGTTGCAAGGGCACGTAGGTGCCCTCGTCCCACTTCTCGCGGCTTTGATCGTGAATGACGGCGTGGCGGTGAGTGAAGGTGCCACGGCCACAATCTTCGCCCGATAGACGAACCGGGAAACCGCTGGCGACCAACGAGGCAAACGCCATGTGTTCGCCCATGCCCCAGTCCACCGGCATGTCGCCACGGCCCATGGCCGCACGGTCCGCGTACACCTTTTTCACCAACTGGTGTGGGTTAACACTTTCGGGGATGGTGGTGATTTTTTCGGCCAAGCGGTTCCACTCGCTCAGGGGAATGGCGGTTTCGCCCGCGTCGGTCCACTTCTGCCCCAAGAACGGTGCCCAATTCACGGTGAATTTGGTCTTGAAGTTGGTCAGCACGGGGTCGGACGTGTGTTTGCCCGCATCCAAGGCGGCGCGGTAGGCCTTGGCCAAATCGTCCCCGAGCGTCTCGCCCAAACCTTGGGCGGCCAATTTGTCGGCGTACATCTTGCGCGTGCCCGGATGGGCCGCAATTTTTTTGTACATCAAGGGCTGCGTGAGCGCGGGCGTGTCTTGCTCGTTGTGACCCAATTTGCGGAAACACACGATGTCAATGACCACATCCTTGCGGAAAGTCATGCGGTATTCCAGCGCCAACTGGGTGGCCAGAACAACGGCTTCGGGGTCATCCCCGTTGACGTGCAGCACCGGGGCCTCAACCATTTTGACGATGTCGGTGCAAAACACGCTCGAGCGCATGTCGCGGGGGTCCGAAGTGGTGAAACCAATTTGGTTGTTCACGATGATGTGCACCGTGCCGCCCGTGGTGTAGCCGCGGGTTTGGGCCAAGGCCAGGGTTTCTTGGTTCACACCTTGGCCACCAAAGGCCGCGTCGCCGTGCACCAACACCGGCAAGACTTGGCTGCCGGTGGGGTCGGCGCGGCGGTCCATGCGGGCGCGCACCGAACCCTCCACCACGGGGTTGACGATTTCCAAATGCGATGGGTTGAAGGCCAAAGACAGGTGAACAGGGCCGCCTGCGGTGCTGACGTCGGAGCTGAAGCCTTGGTGGTACTTCACGTCGCCAGCGGGCAGGTCTTCGGGCGCGGTGTGTTCGAACTCAGCAAACAGGTCGGCCGGGAGTTTGCGCATGGTATTAACCAACACGTTCAAACGTCCGCGGTGCGCCATACCAATAACGACCTCTTGGACACCTTTGAGTCCAGCTTGCTGGATTAACTCGTCCATGGCGGCAATGAAGCTTTCGCCGCCTTCCAAGGAGAAGCGCTTTTGGCCGACGTACTTGGTGTGCAAATAGCGCTCCAAGCCTTCAGCGGCGGTCAGTCGCTCGAGAATGGCCTTCTTTTTATCGGAATTGAAGTTGGGTTTGCTGCGAATGGATTCGAGCTTCTCTTGCCACCAGCGTTTTTCGTTCTGCTCGGAGGTGTACATGTACTCGGCACCCAAAGTGCCGCAGTAGGTTTCGCGCAACGCGTTGAGCAGCTCGCGCAGCGTCATGCTGGTCTTGCCGAAGAAGGTGTTGCTGGTGTCGAAGACAGTTTCTTGATCGGCGTCGGTGAAGCCGTAGAAGGCCGGATCAAGGTCGGGAATGTTGGCGCGTTCGGTGCGTTTGAGGGGGTCCAGATCGGCCCAGCGTTGACCGACGTTGCGATAAGCGGCAATGAGCTGCTGAACCGCCGTGCGCTTGCGACCCATTTCGGGGTTTTCGCTGGCCTTAACAACCTGGGTCACGCCCGCTTTGGCGCGCTCGGCAAACGCATTGATCACCGGCAGGTGCGGTACATCTTTGGCTTGGCTGCCATCAACGGCGGGCACGTGTTGCAAGGCGTCGAAGTATTCGCGCCAAGAATCGGGAACGCTGCCGGGGTTGGCTAGGTAGTTCTCGTACATCTCTTCGACGTACGGGGCGTTGCCGCCAAAAAGGTGGGTGTTGCCTGAATAGGCTTGAAAGACGGTAGTCTCACTCATAGCGCTGACCTTCGTTCCCCTTGAGGGAACATGAGTTGGTTGAAAAAACCTTCCGCGACACGGCTTAACCGATTGGCGGATGCGACAGTGACATTGGAAGGGCGTAACTGACAGGGCGTGATTGTGCCACCAACGCAGGGCGCTGTGAAAACAATCTTTAGGGGAAATTTAAAGCGCTGACAGCTGTGAGTCAGCCCTGGGCTCAAGAAATGCGGGGGGAAAGCCGCTCGGCGGCCGAAATCGTGCCGGGCTCGTCCATCTCGATGGCGATTTGGGTGCACACCGTTCGACACAGCGTGACCGCTTTTTCGCTCTGCACGCGGTAGATCACTTGCGTGCCGTCTTTGCGTTTGGCCAAGACACCCGCACGGTAAAGCAAATTCAGGTGTTGCGAGAGGTTGGGCTGGGTGGTGTCGATCTCTTGGAGCAACTGCGTGACCGATTTTTCTTTGTCGCACAAAGCGCTGAGGATGCGCAAACGCATGGGTGTGGCCAAAACCCCAAAGAGTTCGGCGGCCAATTCGAAGACACGAACTTTTTCGATATCGGCGTCGGTTTCGATCATTTGGGCCATTTTGCACCGCATTCAAAACAATATAAGCAAGCATCATACTTAAAAAGCAACGGCCCCGAAGGGCCGTTGTGCTTGAAAATGCAGGCTTCAAGGGTTTACACCAAGAGGTCTTTGATCTGCTGCAGCGCCGTGGGGTCGTCCATGGTGGTCAGATCGCCGGGGTCACGGCCCTCGGCCACGGCCTGAATGGCGCGACGCAACAGCTTGCCGCTGCGCGTTTTGGGCAGCAGCGACACAAAAATCACGCGCGAGGGTCGGGCCACCGCGCCCAGCTGGTTGTCTACGACCTTCATGACCTCGGCCTCCAAGGCTTTGCGTCCAGCGTCATCGCCCAAGGCCGACGTGTCTTTGGCGATGGCAAACGCCATGGCCACTTGGCCTTTGAGCTGATCGGCCACACCGACCACCGCCACTTCGGCCACGTTCGGGTGGCTGGAGATGCTCTCTTCGATTTCGCGGGTGCCCAAGCGGTGACCGGCGACGTTGATCACGTCATCGGTGCGGCCCAAGATGAAGTAGTAGCCGTCTTCGTCGCGCACGGCCCAGTCGAAGGTGCTGTAAACCAACTGGTTGGGCACACTCTTCCAATACGTGTTGACAAAACGCTGGTCATCGCCCCAGACGGTTTGCAAGTTGCCGGGCGGCAGTGGGCCTTCAATGGTCAACACGCCTTTTTGGTTGGCACCGGTCAGCTCTTCACCGGTTTGGTCGTCGACCAGTTTGACGTTGTAACCGTAGACCGCTTTGCCGGGCGAGCCGAATTTGCTCGGGGCTTTTTCCACGCCGTTGCAAATGGTCAGGATGGGCCAGCCGGTTTCGGTTTGCCAGTAGTTGTCGATGATGGCTTTACCGTTGAGGCCTTCGGAGATCCACTTGGCGGTGGGTTCGTCCAGCGGTTCACCGGCCAAGAACAAGGCTTTGAGCGACGACAAGTCGTACTTGGTGAGCAAGGCTGGGTCTTGCTTTTTGAGCACACGGATGGCCGTGGGGGCGCTGAACATGACCGAGACTTTGTATTTCTCGACCAGGCTCCACCAAATGCCGCCGTCGGGGCGGATTGGCAGACCTTCGTACATGATGGTGGCCATGCCGCCGATCAGTGGGCCGTAAATGATGTAGCTGTGGCCCACCACCCAACCGATGTCGCTGGTGCAAAAAAAGGTCTCACCGGGCTTGCCTTGGTAGATGTTGGGGATGCTGGCGGCCAAGGCCACGGTATAGCCCCCGGTGTCGCGCTGCACGCCCTTGGGTTTACCGGTGGTGCCCGAGGTGTAGAGGGTGTAACTGGGGTGGGTGGCGTCGACCCACTCGCAGGGCACCAGGGTGTTCATGTGTTTGGCGCGCTCGGTGGCGTAGTCCACGTCGCGGCCGGCCACAGGTGCGAAGGCGACCAACTGGCGGTCCACCATGATCACGCTGTCGGGTTTGTGGGAGGAAAGCTTGATGGCCTCGTCGAGCAAAGGTTTGTAGGGCACGGCTTTGCCGCCTCGCGAGCCCGCGTCGGCGCTGATGATGACCTTGGGCGACGCATCTTCGATGCGCGTGGCCAAGGAGTGCGAGGCAAAACCACCAAACACCACCGAGTGGATGGCGCCCAAACGCGCACAAGCCAGCATGGCAAACGCGGCCTCGGCGATCATGGGCATGTAGATCAAGACACGGTCGCCCTTGACCACGCCCAAGTCTTTCAAGATGGCCGCCATGCGCTGCACTTCGGCGTGCAGATCACGGAAGGTGTAGGTGTGCTCTTGGTTGGTTTCGGTGGAAACGAAGATTAAAGCGGCCTGGTCGGCGCGGTCTTTGAGGTGACGGTCCACCGCGTTGTGGCACAGGTTGGTCAAGCCACCTTCAAACCAACGCGCAAAGGGCGGGTTGTCGTAATTGCAGACCCGGTCAAACGGCTTTTTCCACTCAATGCGCTGGGCTTGCTCACCCCAAAATGCGTCGCGGTCGTGAATGGAACGCTCGTGGAAGGCGGCGTAGCCGGCGGGTTGCGTCATGCGGGTCTCCTGATCTGGCACAGTCCGGGAATCAAACTGAATTCATAATTATGAGCCCCAGACTTTCGAGAGACTGACACAAAAGCCCCCCGCACGCGCTTGGGGCGCCTGACTTATTTGATCAGCTTCAAGGCGTCTCGAAACGCCTCGTGCTCGCAGGTGCGCAACCACTCAAAAGCCACCATTTCGGTGGTCACCAACTCGGCCCCTGCCCCGGCCAAACGGTCAAAGGCGGCATCGCGGTTGCGCTCGGTGCGCGAGCCGCAGGCGTCGGTGACGACCCACACATCCAACTCTTGCTCCAAGAGTTCCAAGGCGGTTTGCAACAAACACACGTGCGCCTCGCAACCGGCGATGACGATGGTCGGGCGCTCAGGGCCGGTCGACGCGGGCTTTTGCAAATGCTTGGGCAAGCTGCGGGCGTTGCCTGCGGGTGGGCGGGCGGGCGGGCGCAGCCAGTCCACCAAGCCATCGGAGGCCGCGCTGAAATGCATTTTGATTAGGGTGCGTTGACACAGGGCGCGCAGCGCGGGATCGTTGGGGCCGAGTTTGTCTGGGTTTTGTTCGGTGCCCCAGACCGGCACGTCCACCATTTGGGCGAACTGTGCCAAGCGGATGGCGTTGGCCAGGGCCTGGTGCCCCTCGTGAATGGCGGGCATGAGCTTGGTTTGGTAGTCCACCAAAACCAGTTGGGATTCGTCGGCGTCGAGCAGCATGAATGAGGTCCTGAACAAACAATGGGCAAAAATGCATTATCGTGTGTGCCATGCGATTGACCACCTGCCTCCTTGCGCTGTGCTTGTCCATGCCAGCCTGCGCACAAATACCCGCCCAAAGCCAAGACGAGCTTGAAGTGCCGCAGCGATCGGCATTGCTGTTGGATGCCATGGGCTACATTGGCACGCCCTATGTGCGCGGCGGCAACAGCGGGGCCACGGGTCTGGACTGCAGCGGCTTTGTCAAAGCCGTGTTTGAGCAAGCCGAAAGCGTCCACCTGCCCAGAAGCGCACACGAACAAGCCCGCGCCACGCTGACCATTGACCGCGCGGAACTGCAGCCGGGCGATTTGGTGTTTTTCAACACCTTGCGCCGAGCGTTCAGCCACGTGGGCATCTACCTAGGCGAAGGCCGATTCATTCACTCACCCCGCACGGGCGCACAGGTGCGTGTTGAAAGCATGAACACGTCGTACTGGAAAACGCGCTTTAACGGGGCACGCCGGGTTCCGCCGCCCCAGCGCCCCTGACCCGCTTCAGTGCAAGGCCTTGAGCAAACGCGCCACGCCTTCCTGAATTTTGTCCACCCCAACGGTGGCAAAACTCATGCGGAAAGTCGCGTGATCGGGGTGAGAGGCAAAAAACGGCGCGCCTGGCACAAAGGCCACGCCCTGCTCCACCGCCCGCTTTGAGAACGCGGCACCATCGGTTGGCCCACCATCCATGCCGGTCAATCGGGCCCAAATGAACAAGCCACCCTGCGGCTCCACAAAAGACACGGCTTGGCCCAATTCTTGGCGAAGGGCATCGGCCATGGCACGAGCGCGCTCGGCATACACACGCCGCACATGAGCCAAAGTCTCTGGCATGCGGCCCGACTTCAAATACTGCCCGGCCACCGCTTGAGCAAAGGTGCTGGTGTTGGCGTCGCTGAACTGTTTGCACATGGTGGCTTTGGCCAAGAGTTCGGCCGGGGCCACCATCCAGCCCACGCGCAAACCGGGCGACAAGACTTTGGAGAGCGAACCGCAATGCACCAACAGGTCTGCGCTGCCTGGCACCGAGGGGCTCAAAGCCAAGAGGCTCGGCGGTGGGGCTTCGCCAAAATAGAGGTCTCCGTAGGGGTCGTCTTCCACCACGATGGTCTTGTGTTGAACGGCCAGTTCCAAAATGCGGCGGCGACGCGCCAACCCCAGCATGCGCCCGCTGGGGTTACCAAACGTGGGAATCAAATAAACAAACTTGGGGCGGTGCTCCACGATGAGCCGCTCTAAGCGGTCCACGTCCACGCCCTCCTCGTCCAAGGGCGCGCTGATCAGATCGGCACCGTACAAACGGAAACACTGAATGGTGGCCAAAAAAGTGGGGCCTTCAACAATCACCTTATCGCCCGGGCCAATCAGGGTTTTGCCCAGCAAATCCAACGCTTGCTGACTGCCGGTGGTCACGATCAATTGCTCGGGCGCCACCGCAGCGCCCTTGCCGTTCATGAAAGCGGCGATCTGTTCGCGCAGAGGACCGTAGCCTTCGGTGGCCCCATATTGCAAAGCCGCACCGGGCTCTTGAGCCAAAGCGGCCAAGCTCGCTTCACGAATGCCGTCGACATCGAACAAAGCACTGTCGGGAAAACCACCCGCAAAACTGATGATGCCGGGCTTGCCCAAGAGCTTGAACAGCTCACGAATGGCGGAGGTTTCGACGTTGTTCAAGCGATCAGCAAAAGGGATAGCCATACGACACAATCCAGATCATGAAAAAAGCATTCATCGAGCCGTTCTTTGCCACCCTCAAAGCGGCCAACCCGCAGCCCAACACCGAGTTGGAGTATACGAGCGTGTTCGAGTTGCTCGCGGCGGTTTTGCTCTCGGCACAGGCCACCGACGTGGGCGTGAACAAGGCCACGCGCCGCTTGTTTGCCGTGGCCCCAACGCCCGAGCGCATGTTCGCTTTGGGCTTGGAGGGCTTGGAGTCGCACATCAAAACCATTGGGCTGTACCGCAGCAAAGCCCGACATTTGTTGGAGACCTGCCGCTTGCTGGTCGAGCGGCACGGCGGCGAGGTGCCGCGCACCCGCGAAGCCTTGGAGGCCTTGCCCGGTGTGGGCCGAAAAACCGCCAACGTGGTGCTCAACGTGGGCTTTGGTGAGCCCACCATGGCCGTGGACACGCACATTTTTCGCGTCAGCAACCGCACCGGTTTGGCGCCTGGCAAAACCCCTTTGGCCGTTGAAATGCAACTTTTGAAACGCGTGCCCGCCGAGTACGCCGTGGATTCGCACCACTGGCTGATCCTGCACGGGCGATACGTGTGCCAAGCCCGCAAGCCGCAGTGCTGGCACTGCTCGGTGGCGAGCTACTGCGACTTCAAACCCAAGACCCCTGCGCCTTGAAGCGGCCTCAGTGGGGCAAAACCACCCACTGGTCTTGCAGCGCCAAGATGCGGATGCGCTGATCAAACACCGCCTCAATGGCGCGGTGGGTGGCTTCGTCGGCACAAGCGCCGTGGTGCGCCACGCGGCCTTCGGCCATAACGATGATGTGATCGGCGTGCAAAGCCATGCCGATCTCGTGCAAGACGCTGAGCACCGTGGTACCTTGGGCGCGCAGGCACTGCACCTGCTCCAGCCAATCCACTTGGTGCGGCGGATCCAAATTGGCCAAGGGTTCGTCCATCAGCATGATGGGCGCATTGGCCGCCATGGCGCGGGCCAAGAGTACGCGCTGGCGCTCGCCGCCGGAGAGTTCGCCCAGCGTGCGCTCACGCCACTCCCAGGCTTGGGTGGCTTTGAGCGCGGCTTCGCACATCTGCGCATCGGTGCTTGAGGGTGCGCCCAGCCAAGGTTGGTGCGGCAAACGCCCGAGCATGGCCACGTCCCAAACCCGAAGGTCCAAGGTGGTGCTTTCGCCCTGCCCCAACCACGACAGTTGTTGCGCGCGCGTGCGGCGGTTCAGCCGCTCGCGGTCTTGGCCTTGCCACCACACCTGGCCTTGGTGCGGCACCAAGCCGGCCAAGGCTTTGAGCAGGGTCGACTTGCCCGCCCCGTTGGGCCCAACCACGCAGGTCCACTGACCCGCCGCGATCGACACGTCCACCCCGTCCAACGCCCAGCGATCGCCCAGCCGAACACACAAACCTTGGGCTTGGAGCGCGAGCGTCATGCACGGCCTCCCGCACCCGAGACGCGGTACAAGCGCCACAACAAATAACCACCACCCAAGACGGCGGTGAGCACACCAACGGGCAACTCTTGCGGCGCCAACAACACACGCGCCAAGGTATCGGCCAAGACCAACAACACACCGCCCACACCCGCCGACAGCCACAGCACCCCAGCGTGGGTCGTGCGCACCCAGGATCGCACCACGTGCGGCGCAGCCAAGCCCACAAAGGCCACCAAGCCCATTTGTGCAACCGCCGCCGCCGTGGCCAGCGACAACACCACAATCAACACAAAACGGGCCATCGCTAAGGGCACGCCCAAGCTCTGGGCCGTGGCCTCGCCCAAGGTCAGGGCATCGAGCACACGCGCAAACGCGGTGGCCAAGACCAAGCCCAACACCAACACCCCAGCCATGGTCAGGCAAGCCGCCCACGACACAAAGGCGGTGGAGCCCAACATAAAGCCCTGCATGGTTTGCAAGACCTGCGGCTGCAACAAACCCAACAGGGACGTGAGCGCACCCAAAACCACGCCCACCACCACACCCGCGAGCAGCAAGCGCAAGGTTTGTTGCACACCCCGGGCCAGGGCCAAGGTCAACAACACCGCCACCACCGCGCCCACAAACGCCGCGCCCGTCAGCCCCAAGCGGTGGGCCAAGCCCACGGCCCACGCACCGCCACCCAGCAGGCTCAAATACACCGCCACCCCCAAAGACGCACCAGACGCACTGCCCAACAAATACGGGTCGGCCAAGGGGTTGCGAAACAGGCCTTGCGCCACGGCCCCAGCCAAACCCAACAAGGCCCCGCCCAACCAAGCACCCACGCTGCGCGGCAAGCGGATATCGAGCACCACCGAATGAATCACTGCACCGTCCATCGACCACCACACCTGCCAACCCTCACTGCCGGCCAGGGTGCCCAAGCCCACGCACAACACGCCCAGCAGCATCAAGCCCCAAGCCCAGCGCCGTGTGTGAACAGGGGTGTTCATGGGCGGGCCGCCTTCGCGGCGCTCACGCGGTTCAAACAAGCGACCATCAATCGAACCCCCTCGGCCATGCGCGGCCCCGCACGCACCAGCATGTCCGATTCGCTGGGCGTCAGCACACACAGGCGCTGTTGTTGGACGGCCAACAAGCGCGACCATCCGGGGCGTTTGAGCAAACCCTCGCGGCTGCTGTCGCCCACCAAAATCACGTCGGGCTGGGCCAACACCACGAACTCGGGGTTGACCTGGGGGAACGGTCCCAAGCGGCCAGGCAGGATGTTGCCCACGCCCATGCGCTGCAAGGTCTCACCGATGAAAGATGACTCGCTCGCGCCGTGCGGCGTGGGGCTGACCTCCACGTACACCCGCATCGAACGCGCGGCGGGCGATAAGCCGCCCACCCCTGCTGTCACATCGGCTTCGATGCGCTGCCAAGCGCGCTGCACGTCCCCGGCGGGCAAGTGCAAGGCCTGCCCCACCACGTTGAACACGCGTTGCGCATCGGCGTGGTTGCGCGGCTCCAAGCGCAAAACCTTCAAACCCAAGGCTTCCAAACGTTCGGCCCCTCGGGTGGAGCCCGCCGCCAACACCAAATCGGGCTTGAGCGAAACGATGCGTTCAATGCTCGGGTCCAAACCGCCGCCCACCACCGGCACCGATCGCACCGACGCGGGCCAATTGGAATAGCGGTCCACGCCCACCAAGCGCTCGCAGCGGCCAAGCACACACACGGTTTCGGTGAGCGACGGCAACAGGCTGACAATGCGCTGCGGCGCGGTGGGGATGTGCACCGCCTGTTGGCGATCGTCGAGCACGGTGGTGGCCGAGGCGCTGAGCGCCACCCAGCCCAACAGGCACAACCAAAGCTCACGCATGTTGAGCCTCCCATTGAGCAAAGCAGCGGTGCAGCTGGGCCACCCCATCGGTCAGGGCCGCCGGTCCGGGCTGCAAGATGTCAGCCGATTTGATCTCGAACACCTGGGCGTGGCGCACCGCGGGCACGTCTTGCCAACCGGGGCGTGCGGCCACGTTGTCAGTGCGGAATTTTTTGCCACACAAAGAGCCGATGATGATGTCGGGTGCCCGCTCGATGATGGTGGACGCGTCGGCAATGATGCGGTCTTTGCCCAAGGGCATGACAGCGAGTTCGGGAAAGATATCGTCGCCTCCGGCGATGGTGATCAATTCAGAGACCCAACGGATGGCGCTGATGTGCGGCCCATCCCATTCTTCAAAATACACACGCGGTCGGCGCTTGAAACGCGAGGCCCGCTCAGCGATGGCGTCGAGCTCGGCGCGGATGGCCGCCAAACACGCCAGGCCCTGTTCGGCCTGCCCCACCATGGCCGCGATTTGGTAGAGCACGGACACAATCTCGTCCACGCTGCGTTGGTTAAATACCGTGACTTGTACGCCCGCCCGGATCAGTGCAGCAGCAATGTCGGCTTGTAAGTCGGAAAACCCAAAGACCGCGTCGGGTTGGAGCGTCAAGATTTTGTCGATCTTGGCGCTCAAAAACGCACTGACTTTGGGCTTTTCTTCTCGCGCTCGGCGAGGGCGCACCGTGTAGCCCGAGATGCCCACGATGCGCGCCTCTTCCCCCAGCAGGTAAAGCCACTCCGTCGTTTCTTCGGTGAGGCAGACGATGCGTTGGGGACCGATGCGCATGGCTCAGCGAGCGGTGTAATTCACTGTCACAAAGGCCGAACGTCCTGGCGTGCTGTAGCCATGGGCCAGTTGGTAATCGGTGTCGGTCACGTTCTCCAAGCGGCCCACCAGACGCCATTGTGGGCTGATCTTGTAGGAGGCGTTGAGCCCCACCAAGGTGTACGCGTCGAGCATTTGGTTAGAAAAATCGCTGTCACGTCGCTCACCCTGGTAGCCCACGGACAAGCCCACGTGGTGTTGCCCCACAGGCTGCTTCAAGTCCACCGAAACCAAACGCTTGGCACGACGCGCCAAGGCTTTGCTGGTGTCCAGGTTGCGCGGGTTTTGTTCGGTCCAGCGAATGGCCAAGTCGGTTGAACCCACGGTGGTCTCAGCCGAGGCCTCAACACCCGAGTTCTCAGCCTTCAGGTTGACCAAACTGAACGCGCTGTTGTAGGCGATCAAATCCTTCATGTCGGACTCGAAGTACGTCAACTTGGCACGGGTCGGACCCGATTGGTAAACGGTGCTGATCTCACGGCTTTGGAATTGCTCGTTCTTCAACGTCGCCGAACTGGCCGCGCGTTCGCCCACCGATGGGGTTCTAAAACCCGTGGAGGCATTGGCCAAAATTTTCCAATGCGCATTGATCTCATAGCCCGTGCCCAAGAGCACGGAGTTCACCGAGTCGTCGGTCTTCGTCGCCTGGCGCCGGTTGAGCGTACTCAAGCGGTCGTGACGCAGGTTGGCTTGCCAGGTCCAGCGTTGGACTTGCGTGCCCAAACCGGCAAAGTAGCCGGTGTTGGTTTTGGTCGTGTTGTAGCCGCTGAGCACCGCATCGGACTCGAAGTCTTCGACACTGTGGTCCAAACCGAGCACCAGCTGCGTTTGGTCACCCAAGGCCACTTCGTTGGTCCAGCGCAAACCATTTTGTTGGCTCTTGGCCAGACCGTAGGTGAAGCTACCGGTTTTGAGCACGCCGTTTTGGCGATCTTGCAGTTCCTGGGTGGTGTGGCTCAAGGCCAACTCGGAAGTCCAATTGGGGTGGTACTGGGCCGTCCACACAATTTGATTGGCTCGGGTCTGGCGGTCCAGCTCGTGCACGTCACTGGGTTGACCAAAACCGAACCCATCGTCGTCGTATTGGCTGCTGACATCATCCACCGAAACCGACAGTTTGACGCTGTGCGCCCCATCAATGGGGTGATCCAAAGCCAAAGCCAAGGAGTTGGACGTGGTTTGGTCTTTGTCTGGGTTGGCTGCGGGTCGTTGGTCCACGCGCATCGAAGACAGCTGGGCCGAACGGTCTTGGCCAAGGCGCAAAGACACCCCCGTTTGACCAATGGTGGTGGCCAGTGCAACGTTGGCCGATCGGGCACCCGCATTGCCCACGCCCACTTGGGCCGAAACACCCGCGTCTTGGCGCGTGAAAATGTGAATCACACCCCCGTTGGCGGCATTGCCGTACAAGGCGCTGGCGTTGCCTCGCATGACCTCCACACGTTCAATGCGGTGCAAGGGAATGTCAATTGCCGAAACGGCGCCAATCCCGTCGGTCGCTGCACGAACACCGTCGACCAGCACCACCACGTTAACGCTGTTGTGCCCACGCAAGAAAAACGAAGTGGTGGTGCCGGGACCGCCGTTGCGGCCAAACTCAAAGCCCGCCAAACGGCTGAGCAAATCGGCCAGCGAACTGGCTTGGGTTTGTTCAATGGCGGAGCGATCCAGGACATCCAAAGACACCAAAACCTCGGACAAAGGCGTGGCCGCCCTAGACGCCGTGACCACCACCGGATCCATCACAGCGTTTTGGGCCCGGACGGGAACGGTCATGGCCAATGACAAAACAGACACGGCTGGCGCAAGCGCATACGCGCAAAAGGATTTTTTCATGATGAATAACAAAGCAACAGCGCCCTCACCGCCTTCCCCGACAGTGCATGGGCTTCACAGCGGCGCGCTTTGGGCGCACCGCCACCGTGTTGGCCGGTATCCGGGCTGGCAGAAACAACCTCTGTCGCCTTCCCAAGCACTTGTTCAAGGCGCTCAGTGGCTGGAGTGACAGAAGCGGAGCACGAGGGCTCGTCCGCTTGACCGTTGCGGGGGCAGCGCAGGTTGGGTGTTGCCGAGCGAGCGACGCGACCTTCCTGCTTCCCGTTGAACTGCGGCGTGTGAACCACGCAGCGAGCACCAACAAAAGTCATTGTAAGCGAGCATTACTTTCTAAAACCCAATGTGAGCCCAAAGTAGTAATGTCCCCTGTGCCCCAATTACAAATGTCCCCTTTGACTGAACAAAGGGCGTGTGATGGCACAGGAGATAAAGCTAATGAGTACCAAGGAGGCGCAGCGCTACGCCATCATCAAGCGTGTGATCGACGGCGTGCAAACTCAGGCACTGGCCGCCCAGCAACTGAAACTATCCACACGCCAGATCAAACGCCTGTGCAAAGCCGTTCGTTGTGATGGTGCGGCTGGCCTGATCTCCAAACGCCGAGGCCAGCCCAGCAACCGGCGTACATCCAAGCAGCGCAAAGACACCATCATGGCGCTAGTCAAAGCCTCGTATGGCGACTTCGGCCCCCAGCTGGCCTGCGAGTATCTGGCCAAAGATCACAAAGAGAAGATCAGCACCGAGACCCTGCGCCAATGGATGATTGAGGCCGGGCTGTGGAAGGCACAAGTCAAACGCAAAGAGCGCCAGCACCCCAGCCGCCCTAGGCGAGAGCGCACAGGCGAGCTGGTGCAAATCGATGGCAGCCACCATGATTGGTTTGAAGGGCGCGATGCTGCGCAGGCACGCTGCTGCTTAATTGCCTTCATTGACGATGCCACCAGCCAAGTGCTGGCCGCCCGCTTCAGTCGCGGCGAGACCACCCAAGCCTACTTTGCCGTGCTGCAAGAGCACATCAGCCGCAGCGGCGCGCCGCTGGCCTACTACAGCGACCGCCACGGCATCTTCACCAAACACGATAGCGAAGACCCCAAGCCCACCCAATTTGAACGCGCCTTGCTGCAACTGGGCATTGAGCCCATTTGCGCCAACAGCCCGCAGGCCAAGGGACGGGTGGAGCGGTTGTTTCAGACCTTACAGGACAGGATGATCAAGGCCATGCGGCTGGCTGGCATTTGCAGTATCGAACAGGCCAATGCTTGGTTGGCGCAATACATCAAAGAACACAATGCACGCTTTGCCGTGCCTGCCAAGGTATCAGAGGATGCGCACCGGCCTGTGCAGCGCAGCCACGAGGAGCTGGTGCGCATTTGTGCGCCGCACCATCAGCGTCAGCTCAGTAGTGCTTTGACCTGTCAGTTTGAGGGTTCTCAGCTTTGGGTTGTACCGGGTCAGCAAGCCGCGCCTAGCAAGGCGGCGCAAGTGGATATCGTGCAGTATGCCGATGGTCGCTTGGAGGTGCTATACCGGGGTCAAGTGCTCAAAGTCAAGCATTACATGCTGCATGAGCATTTGAGCCAAAAGCGCCTGGAGAGTGACAAGACGATCAATGCGCGGGTGGATGTGCTGGCTCGCCAGCAGCGCCAAGTGGCCAAGGTGGCCATTGACATCCGTCTGCAGGAGGATTTACGTCAAGCACGGTTGCAGCCAGACACCCACCCCAGCCCGCCGCCCTTGGCATTGAGCCGCTTCGGGCTACGCCCTTCGCAGCTCAATGCCAAGGGCTGATCTTCAACCTAGCCTTGTAGGTGACATCTGTAAATTGCTCAGAAGGGGACATTTCTATTTTGGGTTGACACGCACGATCTGCCCCACGCACGATCTGCCCCCTCAAACCGGTGGCTTGCGACGCGAAAACAGGCCCGCACCGCGAACGCCCTGCCCTTTGAATCGCTCGCGCCGAGCCACCTTCGGGTCCACCGCTAATGGCCGCAACCATTCGATGCGATCACCCTCGCGCAACAAGGTGTCGCCGCTGACTTTGCGCCCCCAAATCGAGACGCTCCAAGGCTGCCCCGGCGCAGCTTGTGCGTGCTCTTGAGCCCACCCAGAGTGAAGCCAAGCTTGGTCCACGGTGCAGACGGCGGGCAAACTCAATACCCGCTCCCACACGGTGCGTGGGGCTGGGGCCAACACGGCGGTCACACGCATGGGGTCAGTGGGTGCCATAGACCTCATCGGCGCGCTTAACAAAGGCGTCCACCAAACTGCCCGCGATGCGGTCAAACACCGGGCCAACCAAGGCCGCCAAGGTCATGCTGGAAAAGCCGTAGCTCAAATCAAATTCAACTTTGCACGCCCGCAGGGCGTCGTCCCCCAAGGGCGTAAAGCGCCACGTGCCCTCAAGCTTAGAAAAGGGGCCATCCATCAAAGCCATGTGCACGGCACGGTCGGTTTGGTGGGTGTTGCGGGTGGTGAAACTTTGGCGCACGCCAGCCAAGGACATGCCGACTTGTGCCACCATGCCGCTGTCGGTGTGTTCAATCACTTGACCGCTGGCACACCACGGCAAAAACTCGGGGTAACGGGCCACATCCGTCACCAAGACAAACATGTCGTGTGCGCTGTGGCTGAGTAAAACGGTCTTGTGCAGGGTTTTCATACAATGTTGGGTTGCGGTGCAAACGCCGTTGTTTATTGTATGGGCCGCGTGCGGCCTCGAACCGAGTGCCCATGGCCACCAAACCCGTCAACGCCGAAAAAAAGAAACCCCTCGAAACCCGCATTGCCGACAACAAAAAAGCCATTTTCAATTACCACATTGAAGAGCGTTTTGAAGCGGGCATGGTGCTCGAAGGTTGGGAGGTCAAGGCTTTGCGCATGGGCAAGGTGCAATTGACCGACGGGTATGTGGTGATCCGCGGTGGCGAGCTGTTTTTAATCGGTTGTCAAATCAACCCGCTGCACACCGCTTCCACCCACGTCAACCCCGACAACGTGCGCACCAAAAAGCTGCTGCTCAACAAAGAAGAAATTCGACGGCTGATCGGCAAGGTTGAACAAAAAGGGTATACCTTGGTGCCGCTCAACCTGCACTGGAAGAACGGCAAGGTCAAATGCGACATGGCCTTGGCCAAAGGCAAAGCCGAGCACGACAAGCGCGACACCATCAAAGATCGCGAGGGCAAACGCGAGGTGCAACGCGCCATGAAGCACCGCAGCCGTTGACTTGGCCATAAAAAAAGCCCCAAGCGAATGAACGCTTGGGGCTTTTTGTGTGTGGTGGTAGGACGTACTGGGGTCGAACCAGTGACAAACGGATTAAAAGTCCGCTGCTCTACCAACTGAGCTAACGTCCCACTGTTTCAGCAATACAGCGTTGGCTGACTTGCGAAGCCTCAAATTATAGCGTCAATTTTTCGCCCTTTTTCAGGTCGGCGAATTTTTTATACGGTTTTTGCGCGCATGTGGATCGCCGTGGGCCAAGGCATTGAGCACAGCGCCCGCCGCAACCAAACCAAAGGTCGCCGTCACAGAAACGACCGAGCCGTAGCCGTGGCAATTTAAGCTCCCATCACCCGGCCCCCGCTCACACGACCCATCGGGCAAGATGACAGGCTCGCGGCTGAAAACACAGGTCACACCCATGCGCCCGGTGCGTGCACCGCCGTGCCCTTTGCGCAAACGGTAACGCACGTTGGCCAACAGCGGGTCGTGTGTGGTGTCGGCCAAATCCGACAGCTCCACCGCGTGCGCCAAACGCTTGCCACCAGCAGCGCCGACCATCACCAACGGCATACTGTGGGCACAGGCCCAAGCGGCCATGGCGGTTTTGGCGCGCACCTGATCACACGCATCGATGATGACCAAACCCCCGCCGGGCTCTGTCATGGGCGACACCATGGACACCCAATTCTCAGGAGTCACAAAATCATCGACCAGATCAACTTGGCAGGTGGGGTGATAGGCGTGGATGCGATCACGCATGGCCTGACCTTTGCTTTGGCCCAAGGTGCTGGTCAGCGCATGAATTTGTCGGTTGATGTTGGACTCGCTGACATGGTCCATGTCGATGAGCGTTAAGCGGGCCACACCGCTGCGCGCCAATGCTTCACAAGACCACGAACCCACACCACCAATGCCCACCACCACCACATGCGCCTGAAAAATGCGCTCAGCCCCCTGAGCACCGTACAGACGACGCAGCCCACCAAAGCGGCGCTCAAAATCGACGGGGCCGCTCACCTGGGCCGCAATTGTTTTAAGCGCTCGCGGGCCGTACTGGCTGCCTCGGTGTTGGGGTGGGCTTTGATTAAAGCCTCCCAATCGAGCCGCGCAGCCTTGGGGTTGGCAAGCTCTTCATTCGCATTGCCCATGGCCAGCATGGCTTCTGGCACCCGTGTGTGTTTGGGAAATTCGAGCACCAAGCGTTTGTGGGTGTTGAGCGAGCCTTTGAGGTCTTTGCTGGCGTATTGGGCATTGCCCAGCCAGTACAACACCGATGCGGTGTAAGCACTGCTGGGGTATTGCTTCAAGAACTGAAGATACGCTTGTGACGCGCTCTCAAATTCAGAAGCCAACAACAAGGCCATGGCCCGATCAAAGGCGGTTTTTTCAGCTGGCAACACCAAAAAAGTGGTGCCATCTTGAGCGATGGAGACGGGCTCTAAGGTTTTGATGCGTGCATCCAAAGCCGCCAACTGCGCCTGCATTTGGGCAACGGTTTGGGCCAAGGCTTTGTTTTCTTGTAGCAACAACTCTTGCTGGCCGCGCAATTGGGCCAGTGCTTGTCGATCCTGTTCGGCTTGTGTGTTGATGTCCAAGATGGACCGGCGCAAGACAGCGACCCCTTCCGCGTTGGCTTGGCGCTGGTCCTCCACCGTTTGGCGCAACTCCAAAATCGCTTTGCGGGCTTCGTCGTCACCAAACAAGGCCCAAGCCGGATTGACGAGCACGAAGGCCATGACAAAGCCCAAGACCAGGCGTTTGGGGATCGCTGGCGTTCGCATCATCAACGCACCAATTCAACGCGGCGGTTTCTGGCGTGTGATGCCTCATCCGTTCCAAGCACCGCCAGTTTCTCTTTGCCGTAGCTCACCGCCTCCATCTGGGATTCGCTCACACCCAAAATCGCCAAGGAACGACGCACGGCTTCGGCGCGCTGTTGGCCCAAGGCCAAGTTGTATTCGCTGCCACCGCGTTCGTCGGTGTGGCCTTCAAGGGTGATCCGGCGCGTACGGTCAGCCGAGAGGTAACGCGCTGTGGTTTCGATGCCCGCATTGAACTCTGGGCGAACCACCGCGCTGTCATAGTCAAAGTAAACGACTCTGATTAACCTGGCTTCGTTGTTTGATAAGGCCGTCGCGTTGCTCAGGGCATTACCACCCACGTTAGCACCAGCAGCCCCAGTGCTTTGGGCTGGGGTGATGGCCTCGGTGCGGTTGTCTACGGGCGCTGCGGCTTGTGGGTTCAAATCCACCGAAGAGCCACACGCCGACAACAGCACCGCCACAGCGGTGACCGTGGCAATGGCCACCGAACGTTGGAAGAAGGAACGCTGTTTGTGTTGAACTTGCATGGGTCGACTCCAAAAAATTAACGCAACAAAGGGCCCCAATGGGGTTCCCTGACTTCACCGGGGGCGGTGATCAAGCGGGTTTTCACCCGACCATCGACCGTGGTCGTGATCAAGGCCTCTCGGCCTTGGTGTTTCGTTCCAAAAACCAACATGCGGCTGTTGGCGGAAAAGCTGGGGTTTTCGTCGTCGTTGGTGTCGCTGACCGCGGCGACCGCCCCACTGCTGAGGTCCATCACATGCACACGAAAGACCCCGCCAGACAACCTCGACACATAGGCCAACCGACGACCGTCGGGGCTGGGCGCGGGCGAAATGTTGTAGCTGCCTTGGAATGTCAGCCGTTGAACGCGCGCCCCGTTGGAATCCATTTTGTAAATTTGTGGCGAGCCACCCCGGTCGCTGACAAAGTAAATGAATTGGCCGTCGGGGCTGTAAGCGGCTTCTGTGTCGATGCCACTGGACTGGGTCAGTCGTTTGGGGCTCCCTCCTTGGGCATCGATTTCATACACCTGCGATGAGCCGGAGAGCGTCAAGGTCACCAACAAACGGGCGCCATCGGGGGACCAAGCGGGTGCGCTGTTGGAGCCACGTTGGTTGGACACCAGACGACGCACGCCTGAGGCTACGTGGTGCGTGTACACCATGGGTTTTTTGCCCTCAAACGACACATAAGCCAAGCGAGCCCCGTCGGGTGACCAGCTGGGCGAAATGATGGGTTCGGTGCTGCTGAGCACGGACAGAGAATTCTGCCCATCCGCATCGGCCAACCACAGCTGATGACGCCCGGGGGTGCGTGTGGTGTAAGCAATGCGGGTTGAAAACACACCGGGCACGCCGGTCATTTTTTTAAACACATCGTCCGAGATGCGGTGGGCCGCCGCGCGAAGGTCCTTGCTGGCGACCGGATAACTCAAACCGCCCAAGCTTTGGTTGCCCAACACATCCCACAGCCGATAGCGCACGTCCCATCGCCCATCGGCCAATGGCGTGACGCTGCCCGTCAACAGCACGTCCACACCGCGAATGCGCCAGGGGCTCAAATCGGGTTGACTGGTCTCGTCCAAGGGGCCATGCGGCACACCCACATGCAAAAACTGCCCGCTGCGCTCCAAGTTGGCGCGCACAATGGCCGCAACGTCTTGAGGCACCGCCACGGGTGTGCGAAACAACGCCACCGCGAACGGGTATTGAGTTAAGCCCACCCCGGCCACTTCCACACGAAACTGTGCCGAAGCCGTGGGCACAGCACAAACGGCCCATGCGCCGAGTCCTGCGACACGAACAAGGGCATTTCGGCGATCGATGGGTTGGGTATTCAAAACAGAACAGGACGGGTTCATGGGGTGAGCCATGGGACAGGTAAAAACATCATGCGTGTGTCATGTTAACGCAGCATGACAGGACACAAAACAGGGGCATCACAAAAGCACAATGTCGTATTGCGCTTGTGTCATGACGCTTTCGCTTTGCAGGGAAATCGGTTTACCAATGAAGTCGGACAAGCCCGCCAAATGTTGACTTTCTTCGTCCAAAAAAAGTTCCACCACCTTGGGTGAAGCGACGATGCGAAATTCGCGCGGGTTGAACGTGCGGGCTTCGCGCAAGATTTCACGCAAGATGTCGTAACACACGCTGCGCGGCGTTTTTAAAGCCCCTTTGCCTTCGCAAGCCGGACAACTTTCGCTGAGCATGTGCGCCAACGATTCGCGGGTGCGTTTACGCGTCATTTCCAACAAACCGAGTTGAGAAAAGCCGCCCACCATGGTTTTGACACGGTCTTTGGCCACCTGTTTGCGAAATTCACCCAGCACCGCTTCGCGGTGACCGTCTTTGCTCATGTCGATGAAATCCACGATCACGATACCGCCCAAATTGCGCAGGCGCAGTTGGCGTGCGATGGCGTGTGCGGCTTCCAAATTGGTTTTGAAAATCGTGTCGTCAAAATTGCGTGCCCCAACGTAAGCGCCGGTGTTCACATCCACCGTGGTCATGGCTTCGGTCTGATCAATGACCAAATACCCGCCGGATTTGAGGTCCACGCGGCGCCCCAAAGCGCGGTCAATTTCTTCGTCGACGTTAAACAGGTCAAAAATTGGTCGCTCACCGCTGTAATGTTGAATTTTCTCCAGCGTGGTGGGCATGAATTCTTTGGCGAACTGTTGCAACAGCGCCGTTTGTTCTTTGGAGTCCACCCGAATGCTGTGTGTGTGTGTGTCCACCAAATCGCGCAAGACGCGCTGCAAGAGGTTGAGGTCTTCGTGCAACAGCGTCAACGGCGGGCGTGTGCTGGCCGCGGCCTTGATGCGCTGCCACGTTTTGCGCAAATAAGCGATGTCTTCGGCCAGCGCCTCGTCGGCGGCGTCCTCGGCGTTGGTGCGCAAAATAAAGCCGCCCTCAGATTCGGTCAGCGTCAGCAAACGCTGCCTCAAGGCTTCGCGCTGTGCGGGCGGAATTTTTTGCGACACGCCAATGTGGTGGTCTTGCGGCAAGTGCACGAGCAAGCGCCCAGCGATGCTGATTTGTGAGGTCAATCGCGCCCCCTTGCTGCCGATCGGGTCTTTGAGAACTTGCACCAGAATCGATTGACCTTCAAAAATTTGCTTTTCGATGGCCAAGCCAGGGTCGGCCAAGTCCAGACCGGTGGATGCGCCGCTGTCGCTGGGTTTTGTCTTGGTGTGTTTGGCCGCGATGCTGGGCAACAAATCGGCCACATGCAAAAACGCCGCGCGATCCAAACCAATGTCAATGAAAGCCGATTGCATGCCGGGCAAGACCCGCGAGACCCGGCCCAAATACACATTGCCCACCAAGCCGCGCTCCAAGGTGCGCTCTTGGTGCACTTCCTGCACCACGCCCTGCTCGATCACCGCCACCCGCGTTTCTTGCGGCGACCAGTTGACCAAAATGTCTTGTGTCATGGTGGTGTTCCTCAATACAGTGACCAGCCCGCTTGGGCCATGAGCCGGGCGGTCTCGTGTGCCGGCAGGCCCATGATGCCCGAATAACTGCCCTCAATCGATTCGATCCAAAGGGAAGCCCGGCCCTGAATGGCGTAGGCCCCGGCTTTGCCCATGGGCTCTTGGCTGGCGACATAGGCTGCGATTTGTTCGTCGCTGAGGTCGGCAAACTTCACGCGCGAGACCGACAGCGCCACCCGGGCCGTGGTGGGTGAATCGCCCAAAGCCACGGCGGTCAACACCCCGTGCCACTGACCCGCCAAGGACCGCAGCATGGCTCGGGCTTCATCGGGGCTCTCGGGTTTTCCCAAAATGCGCTCGCCCAAAGCGACCGTGGTATCGGCGCACAGCACCCAACCGGGAGCCAAACCACGGCGCTCGCGCCTGGCCATGGCCGCTTGCAATTTGAGACCGGTCACGCGCTGCACATAGGCGGCGGGGGCCTCGCCTGGCAGCACGACCTCCAGCGCTTCGGCGTCCTCTTGGTCGTCGGGCAGCAGCATTTCGCAGCGCACACCCCACTGGTTGAGCAGTTGCAGACGGCGTGGGCTTTGTGAAGCCAAATAAACCCAGTTATTCACGGTGGTAGGGATGGTTGGAGAGGATGGACCAAGCGCGGTAGAGCTGTTCGACCAAGAGCACACGCGCCATGGCGTGGGGCAAGGTCATGTCCGACAAGCGCAGGCGAGCGGGCGCGGCGGCACGGAATTCGGGGCACAAGCCATCGGGGCCGCCAATCACAAAAGCCACGTCATCGCCCATGCTTTGCCATTGCGTGAGCTGCTGCGCCAAGGCTTGGGTGGTGTAGGCGGTGCCCCGTTCGTCCAACGCCACCACGCGAGCGCCCCGGGGAATGACGGCCTCGATGCGCAGCCGCTCAGCGGCCAGCAGGGTTTCACGGGTTTTGGAGCCGCGCGGTTCGGTCTTGACGGTCTTGACCTCCAAGCGCCAGTCAGCCCCGAAGCGTTTGACGTAGTCGTCACACGCGGTTTGGGCCCAATCGGGCATGCGCTGCCCAACCGCCACGACCCACAGTTTCATGTTTTCTTGGCGACTTTCTTGGCCGGTGCCTTACTCAGCGTTTTGGTCGCGGTCTTGGGCTTGGACTGCACCACCAATTTGGCCATGGTCTTTTTCGCTGGCACCTTTTTGGCTGGCGCTTTGGCCGTGGTTTTCGCAGCGGTTTTGGTGGCAACCTTTTTCACTGGGGTTTTGGCGGGTGCGCGGTTGCTGGTCTTGGCGGGTGCCTTGGGTGCCACGGCCGGTTGGGCCTTGGCCTGAGACTTCACCGTGGCCTTGGCGCTGCGGCTGGGCGCGGTTTTGGCGGCGGCTTTTTTGGCGGCGGGCTTGGCTGGTTTGGCCACCTCGGGCTTGGCCGCGCCGTGTTTGGTGCGCACCGGTTTTTCGCCCCAGATTTCTTCTAAGTGGTAATACTGACGAATCACGGGCTGCATGACATGGGCCACCGCCGCACCACAGTCGACAATGATCCACTCGCCGTTGTCTTCGCCTTCGATTCGCGGCTTGTCAAAGCCCGCTTCACGCACCGCGTCGCGAACACTGGCGGCCAAGGCCTTGGTTTGTCGATTGGAGGTGCCACTGGCGATGATCACACGCTCAAACAGGGGTGAGAGGTGTTCGGTGTTGAACACCACAATGTCTTGGCCCTTGACGTCTTCCAAGCCATCGACGATGGCGCGTTGGAGTTTTTGAACGTCTTTTTTGGCAGTGGTTTCGCTGGTCATGAGGGCTTTTGATAGAGGTGATGTTGTGAAATATAGCTTGCCACGGCCGGATGCAGTGGACTGGGTTCGTTGACGTCCAGCGGGTTATCCTGGCGCGCGGCTTTTGCGCGAAGCTCGGTGGAGCTGTAAGGCAGCGCCGGCATGGACAAACGCACAGGGTAGAAACCAGTGGAGGGCTCGGCGTGTCCCGGGCGATGCGCCACCACCACCGTGGCCATTTCCAAAATGCTCGCCCAGTCCTTCCAAGTGGCGAATGCAGACCATTGGTCAGCCCCCATCAACAAGAAGATTTGAGCGTTCGGCCACTGCGTTCGCAATTGGGTCAAAGTCTCGACAGTGTAGCTTGGGCGCTCGCGTTGGGTTTCTCTGGGGTCGATCTGCACTCCAGGCACATCACCCCAAACGGCCTCGCACATGGCCAAGCGGTGAGCGGCGGCGCTCAAAGGTCGTGCCTTGTGGTAGGCCTGCCCAGTGGGCACGATCAGCAAGCGGTCCAATGACAATTGCTCCATCGCTGTTTGCACCATGGCTTGGTGTGCCGCGTGAGGTGGGTCAAACGCGCCACCAAACACGCCCAAGCGGTCAACGTTGTTGCCGCCCAAAGCACCCATCAAAGCCAATCCTTGCGAACGATGAAGTCGCTGTACAAACGCGCCTCTGGGCTGCCGGCCTCGGGCTGGTATTGGTAAGACCAAGTCACCAGCGGCGGCATGGACAACAAAATCGATTCGCTGCGCCCGCCCGACTGCAAGCCAAAGTGTGTGCCACGGTCAAACACCAGGTTGAATTCGACGTAACGGCCACGGCGGTAGAGCTGGAAGTCGCGCTCGCGCTGGGTGTGGGGCATGTCTTTTCGACGCTGCACAATGGGTAAGTAAGCGCCCAAGAACGCATCGCCCACCGACGCCATCATGTCAAAACTGCGCTGTGGGCCGAGTTCGGAGAAATCGTCAAAGAACACGCCGCCCACGCCGCGTTGCTCGTTGCGGTGCTTCAAGAAGAAGTACTCGTCGCACCAAGTTTTGAAGCGCGGGTATTTGTCTTCGCCAAAGGGCGTGAGTGCATCGCGGCAGGTGCGATGGAAGTGCACGGCGTCCTCTTCAAAACCATAGTACGGCGTGAGGTCCATGCCGCCGCCAAACCAGCTCACCGCTTGGCCTTGTGCGGGTTGGGCGCTGATCATGCGCACGTTCATGTGTACCGTGGGCACATAGGGGTTGCGGGGGTGAAACACCAGCGAAACGCCCATGGCTTCAAAGGGCGCACCGGCCAATTCGGGGCGGTGCTGAGTGGCCGATGGGGGCAGTTGCGGGCCACTGACGTGCGAGAAACCACAACCCGCACGCTCAAACACCGCCCCGCCCTCCAAAATTTGTGTGATGCCTTGGCCTTGCAAGGTCTCGCCCGTGGGCTTTTGCCAAGCGTCGACCAAAAACTCACCCCCATCGATCTCAGCGATCGCGCCGGTGATGCGGTTTTGAAGGCCCTTCAAATAGGCGCTCACGGTTTCGTTATTCCACATCTCAAACACTTTCTCTGCTTCAACGGGGCATGGGGCGAATGGGGCTGGCTTGGTCAGCGTGGCGACCTTGTGTGCTGCTCAAGGCCGCCGACATGTGCTCGTAATCGGCCGTCACATCCCCCGACAAACGCACAAATTGGCTCACGTCCACCGTTTTCAGGGCGTAATCCAAACGAACCAAAGCCAACGGCACGTCCGCACCCAAGGCCACTTGGTAAAAACCGCTGCGCCAGCCGTCGGTGCGCCCGCGTGTGCCTTCGGGCGAGAGGGCCAGCCAAAAAAATTGATCTTGGCGACGAGCCGCTTCAAAGTGGCCCAGCATGTCGCCGACGGCCCCTTGTGCGCCCCGGCGCGACAAAGACACCCCGCCGAGCCAACGCAACCACGCGCCGAACACGGGCACGCGAAACAAACTGTCCTTGGCCCAAAACTTCACGTCCAAACCAATCGCCCATTTGGCCATGACCGAGTACGGAAAATCCCAATTGCTGGTGTGGGGGTAAACCACAAACACCCCTTGGCGAGCTGGCAGACCATCAAACACCACGCGCCAGCCAAACCAGCGCAACACGGCGTGCGCCCAATGCCGGGGGCGCAAAGCCACGGGTTGCGGCGCAAGCAAAACTTCGGGGGCCGTCACAGCGCGCGGTGGCCGATGTCGCGGCGGTGTTGCATGCCCTCAAACGCAATGCCGTTGATGATGGCTTGGGCTTGTTCGCGGGCTTGGGCGACGTTGGCGGCCAAGGTCGTCACACACAAGACACGGCCGCCGGACGTGAGCACCCGACCTTGGTCTTGACGGGTGCCGGCATGGAACACCATGGTGTCGTTGCGGTCGGCGGGCAAACCGGTGATGGTGTCGCCTTTGCGCGGCGACAACGGGTAGCCGTGCGCGGCCAACACCACGCCCAGGGCCACGCGATCGTCCCAGTCCAAGGTTTGACCCGCCAAGGCGCCCTTGGCCGCAGCCAACAACACCTGCGCCAAGTCGCTGCGCAGGCGCATCATGATGGGCTGGGTTTCGGGGTCGCCCATGCGGCAGTTGAACTCTAGGGTCTTGATACGGCCGTCGGGCGTGATCATCAGGCCCGCGTACAAAAAACCGGTGTATTGAATGCCGTCGGCGGCCATGCCGCGCAAGGTGGGCTCGATGACCTCTTGCATGGCGCGGCGGTGAATGTCGGGGGTGACCACCGGCGCGGGCGAATACGCGCCCATGCCGCCAGTGTTCGGGCCTTGGTCGCCATCGAGGAGGCGCTTGTGGTCTTGACTGGTGGCCAAAGGCAAGGCCATGTGGCCATCACACAGCACGATGAAGCTGGCCTCTTCGCCGGTCAAAAATTCTTCGATCACCACCCGAGCACCGCCCGCGTTGTGCGCCACACCCAAGGTGTTGTCGAGCAACATGAAGTCAATCGCCTCGTGTGCTTCGGCCAAACTCATGGCCACGACCACGCCCTTGCCCGCCGCCAAACCATCGGCCTTGATGACGATGGGCGCACCCTTGGCCTGCACGTAATCGTGGGCGGCTTGCGCGTCGGTGAAGGTGTCGTAGTCGGCGGTGGGAATGCCGTGGCGCTTCATGAAAGCCTTGGAAAAGGCTTTGGAACTCTCCAGTTGTGCGGCGGCCTGTGTGGGGCCGAAGATGGCCAAGTCGTGGGCGCGAAAAGCATCGACCACACCAGCGGCCAAGGGCGCCTCGGGGCCGACCACGGTCAAGTCAATGCCCTGGGCCTGTGCCCATTCGCGCAAGGCGTGGTGATCGGTGATGTCGATGTTGGTGAGTTGAGGGTCGCGCTCGGTGCCCGCGTTGCCGGGGGCGACGAACACCTGGGCCACGCTGGGCGACTGCGCCAACTTCCAAGCCAAAGCGTGCTCACGCCCGCCCCCGCCAATGACCAAGACTTTCAAAGCGGTGATGGGTGTCATTCGGCGTTGATCTCGGCGTTGTGGAACACGTTTTGCACGTCGTCGAGGTCTTCCAAGATGTCGAGCAGTTTTTGCATGCGAGCGGCGTCGTCGCCGGCCAAGGCCACGGTGTTCTCAGCGCGCATGGTGACCTCGGCCATATCGGGCGTGAGGCCCGCGCCTTCCAAGGCTTTTTTGACCGCCTCAAAGTCCGACACGGCACACAGCACCTCGATGGCACCGTCTTCGTCGGTGATCACGTCGTTGGCGCCGGCCTCCAGCGCCACTTCCATCACACGGTCTTCAGACGTGCCGGGCGCGAACACAAACTGGCCGCAGTGTTGGAACTGAAAGGCCACCGAGCCTTCGGTGCCCAAGTTGCCACCGTGTTTGCTCAGCACGTGCCGCACCTCGGCGACTGTGCGCACGCGGTTGTCCGTCATGGTGTCCACAATGATGGCTGCGCCACCGATGCCGTAGCCCTCGTAGCGAATTTCTTCGTAGTTCACGCCTTCAAGGTTGCCTGTGGCTTTGTCGATGTTGCGCTTGATGGTGTCGGCGGGCATGTTGGCGGCTTTGGCTTTGTCCACCGCCAAACGCAAGCGGGGGTTGGCGTCCAAATCGCCGCCGCCTTGGCGGGCCGCCACCATGATTTCACGGATCACGCGCGTCCAGATGCGCCCACGTTTTTCATCCTGCCGGCCTTTGCGATGCTGAATATTGGCCCATTTGCTGTGTCCCGCCACGAAAGTATCCTTTTGCAGTGCTGAAATTTGTTGTAATGCTGATTTTACGTTTTCGCTCACGTCACTTTTAAAAAGCCTGCCCATGTCACAAGCCATGCCCATTGCCCAAAACGCCCAAACGCGTTGCGAATTGCTGCCCGCCTTGGCCAACCGCCACGGACTGATCACCGGCGCCACCGGTACCGGCAAAACCGTCACCCTACAAGCCATGGCCGAGGCTTTCTCGCGCCAAGGCGTGCCGGTCTTCATGGCCGACATCAAAGGGGACTTGGGCGGCATCAGCCAACACGGCCGCTTTGGCGAAAAAATCAGCCAAGTGCTCAAAGACCGTGGCATTGAACTGCCCGCACCGCACGCCTGCCCCACCACCGTGTGGGACGTGTTCGGTGAACAAGGCCACCCGGTGCGCGCCACCGTCAGCGACATGGGGCCGCTGCTGCTCTCTCGCATGCTCGACCTCAACGACACCCAAGCGGGCGTTTTGCAACTGGTCTTCAAAATTGCCGACGACCAAGGCATGCTCTTGCTCGACATGAAAGACCTGCGTGCCATGCTGCAGCACGTGGGCGACAACGCCAAAAACTTCACCACCGAATACGGCAACATCAGCGCGGCCAGCGTGGGGGCCATTCAGCGCGGGCTGATGCAAATCGAACAACAAGGCGGTGACCGCTTTTTTGGCGAGCCCATGCTCAACATCGACGACTTCATGCAAACCGTGGGCGGTCAAGGCATGGTCAACATTTTGGCCGCCGACAAACTGCTGAACTCGCCCCGTCTGTATGCCACCTTTTTGTTGTGGATGCTCTCCGAGCTGTTCGAGCAGTTGCCCGAAATCGGTGATCCCGACAAGCCGAAGCTGGTTTTTTTCTTTGACGAAGCCCACCTGCTTTTCAACGACGCGCCCAAGGTACTGCTTGAACGCATCGAATTGGTCGTGCGCTTGGTGCGATCCAAAGGCGTGGGGGTGTACTTTGTGACACAAAACCCGCTGGACATTCCCGACAGCGTGTTGGCCCAACTCGGCAACCGTGTGCAACACGCTTTGCGTGCCTTCACCCCGCGTGACCAAAAGGCCGTCAAGGCCACGGCCCAAACCATGCGCCCCAACGCGGGCTTGGACATCGAAGCGGCGATCACCGAACTGGCCGTGGGCGAAGCCCTCATTAGCCTGCTTGACGCCAAAGGCCGGCCCTCGCCCACCGAGCGGGTGTATGTGCTGCCCCCAGCCAGTCAAATTGGCCCGATCAACACGGAGCAGCGCCAAACCTTGATGGCCTCGTCCTTGGTGGCCGGTGTGTACGAAAAAGCCTTGGACCGCGAGAGTGCTTTTGAAATGCTCAAGGCCCACGCCGAGCAACGCCAAAGCGCTGCCGCAGCCACCGAGGCCAGCGCAGGCGAGTCCAGCGCGGTAAAGGATTTGCTGTTTGGGCGCACCGGCCCACGCGGCGGCCAACACGACGGGCTGGTGCAAACCATGACCAAAACCGTGGTGCGCACCGTGGGCTCGAGCATTGGGCGACAGATTGTGCGGGGCATTCTGGGCGGCATCTTGGGCGGCAAGCGCTGAAGTTGGGCATGAAAATGAACCTGTGGATTGCCATGGCCTCTTTGACTGCCCTGCCCCTGTTGTTGGTGTTGGTGGGCCAACTCGGTTGGCTCAGCGGCCCTGTGCCCACCGATTTGGGCATCGACGGCGACCGGCTCAAAGCGCCTTCTCAGACGCGCAACAGCGTGAGCAGCCAAGCCGCGCTCGACCCCAATCACCCACAAGCGGCTTACGCCCAAGTGGACCCCTTGCCCCTGCTGGGCGCAACACCAAGCGAATCGATGGCGGCGCTCAACACCGTCTTGGCCGCCCAGCCCGGCGTGCAGGTGTTGGTGAGCAACGACGCTTATATCCGAGCCACCGCCCGAACCCCTTGGCTTGGCTTTGTGGACGACATGGAGTTTTGGTTTAACCCCGCGCGCCAAGTCATTGAGGTTCGCAGCGCCAGCCGTTTGGGCCGCGAAGACTTTGGCGTCAACCGCGCCCGTTTGGAGCGCATTCGCAGCGCTTATGTGGCTGCAGCGACCACCCAGCCGTGATTGGGCGCCGGTGGGCTAAAATCTACCGTCTGCGGGTGTCGTTCAATGGTAGGACTCTTGCTTCCCAAGCAAATAACGTGGGTTCGATTCCCATCACCCGCTCCACTCACCGCCTCGTGCGCGTTCCCGCAACTCCCGCGTGGCCCACAGGCTCAGCAAGACCAGCGGCAAACACACGCCAAACGCCCAGCGAATGCCCACGGCCTCGGCGACCATACCCAATAGCGGCGGGGCCAGCAAAAACGCGGTGAAGGCCAATTGCGACAAGGCCGCCACGTTGATGGCCGCCGGGCGGTCTTGCCGTTGCGCGGCGGCCGACATGGCCAAGGGGAACACCACGCTGGTGCCCGCACCCATCAACGCAAAGCCCACATAAGCCACGGCGGGGTGCGGCGCAAAAAACACCAACAGCACCGCCAAAGCCAAGGTGCACAAGGCCGTGCGCGCCACGCTGACCGGTGAATAACGCTCCACGAATCGGTCGGCGTTGAAACGCACCAAGGCTTGTGCGATGGCGCAC
>JAABPX010000169.1 GCA_011391745.1 Comamonadaceae bacterium | reverse complement strand
GCGCCCCGCCCGAAGCCTTGGAAACGCTGGCGGCGCGTGATGAAGCGGCTTGGGTGGAAGCGCGGCGGCCTTACCTGTTGTATTGAAGGTCGTCGCTTAAATCGCCCACGCTTCACCCAAGGCCTGCGCCTGTTGCAGCACCAACTCAACCGCTTCTTCGGTTTGATCGGGTGGGTATTTGTATTTTTTGAGCAAACGCTTCACCAGCAGTCGAAGCTTGGCCCGCACGCTCTCGCGTTCAGACCAGTCCACCGTCAGGTTCTCGCGCAGGCTGCGCGTCAACTCTTGGGCGATCTTCTTCAGTGTTTCATCTTGAAGCTCTCGCACGGCTGACTCGTTGTTGGCCAGTGCGTCGTAAAACTTCACCTCGTCGTCGTGCAAACCCAGCTGTTCGCCACGGCTGGCTGCCGCACGGAACTTCTTGGCCATCTCGATAAGCTCTTCCATCACCTTGGCGGTTTCAATGCTGCGGTTTTGGTAACGCCGAATCACATCGGCCAGCATTTCGCTGAACTTTCGTTCTTGCACCACGTTGCTGGCAAAGCGGCTTTTGATCTCGCCCTGCAGCAAACGCTCCAGCAGCTCCACCGCCAAGTTTTTTTCAGGCAAGTTGCGCACCTGCGCCAAAAACCCATCGTCCAGCAGGCCAATGTTGGGCTTATCCAGACCCACAGCCGCAAAAATGTCCACCACCTCACCAGACACCACGGCCGAGCCGATGATCTGGCGAATAGCCAACTCGCGCTCTTCGTCGGTTTTGCGCTGAGCGCTTGCCTCGCGCTTGGTCAGAATCACCTTCACCGCTTGCATGAACGCCACTTCGTCGCGAACGGCTTTGGCGTCATCCAAGGTGCAGCACAAACTGAAGGCGTGGCTCATGGCCAAGGCCTGATCGGCGAAGCGCTTTTTACCGTCGCGCTCGGGCTTACCGGGCTTGCCCGTGTCCAAACCCAACACATGGTTGGCCGCACCAGCCAAGGCTTTGTGTCCTGCGGTTCGGAAGTTTGAAT
>JAABPX010000168.1 GCA_011391745.1 Comamonadaceae bacterium | reverse complement strand
CGTGCAGCATGGCCCGCAAAACGTCGAGTTTTTCCAGCAGCAGCGACAGCGCCTCTCGTGCATCGACCGTGGGCTTGCCCCGGCCCTTGCCAGCGGTGTAGTCCTTCATGGCGGCTTTGAGGTCTTCGCCAATGCCGATGTAGTCCACCACCAAACCACCCTGCTTGTCTTTGAACACGCGGTTCACACGGGCAATGGCTTGCATGAGATTGTGGCCCTTCATGGGCTTGTCCACGTAGAGCGTGTGTACACAAGGCGCATCGAACCCTGTGAGCCACATATCGCGCACGATGACAATTTTCAAATCGTCCTTCGGGTCTTTGAACCGGGTCTCCAAGCGCTTCTTCACTTGCCCGCTGTGCACGTGTGGGCGCAACAAAGCTTTGTCGCTGGCGCTGCCGGTCATGATGACCTTGATCGCTCCCTGTTCTGGGTCATCGTTGTGCCAGTGGGGTCTCAGCGCCGTGAGGGCGTTGTACAGGTGTGCGCAAATCTCTCGGCTCATGGCGACCACCATGGCCTTGCCGGGGTGCGCATCGTTACGCGCTTCAAAGTGCGCCACCAGATCGGCCGCCACACTCGCCACGCGGGGCTCAGCACCCACCACGCGCTCCAAGGCCGCCCATCGGCTCTTGAGTTTGGCTTGGGCGCTCTCTTCTTCGTCTTCGGCCAGTTCATCCACCTCGTCGTCCAACTGGCTGAGTTCGGTCTCGTTCAAACCGAGCTTGGCCAAGCGGCTTTCGTAATAGATGGCCACAGTAGCGCCGTCCTCTTGCGCCTGCTGCATGTCGTAGACGTGGATGTAATCGCCAAACACAGCACGGGTGTCTCGGTCGGTGCCACTGACGGGCGTACCCGTGAAGGCCACAAAGGTGGCGTTGGGCAAGGCATCGCGCAGGTGCTGGGCGTATCCGGCTTGATAGCTCACGCGGTATTCGGGCGGAGCCAAGTCGGCGGTACCGGCCACCAACAAAGCGGAACCATCGGTGGCGGCTTGCGCTTGGGCTGGGCTTGCGCCTTCTTTGACTTTGCGCGACTTGAGCTTGGCCTCAAAGCCATACTGTGTGCGGTGCGCCTCGT
>JAABPX010000167.1 GCA_011391745.1 Comamonadaceae bacterium | reverse complement strand
GACAAGGAAAAGCCAAGAGAAGACTGAGAATTGCTGGATTTCATGCTACGTATTTTAAATCCGTCGGGTCATATTCAGCAGGGGCTCTAGTGTAGTGTTCCATTCTGTTTAGAACTTAAGTTTGAATTTGCACGAATGACCTTCTGCAAGATGTCACGAGCGCTTTTGGTCCAGATGAACGGCTTGGGGTTGGTGTTGTGATGACAGACGTATTCATCGATGGCGGCCTCCAGTTCGGGCACACTGGTAAACACACCCCGGCGAAGACGCTCGGTGGTGATGTCACGAAAGAATCGCTCCACCATGTTCAACCACGAGGCCGAAGTCGGGGTGAAGTGCATATTGAAGCGCGGATGCTTGCTTAACCACTGCTGCACCGCCGGGTGCTTGTGGGTGGCGTAGTTGTCGGCGATCAGATGCAGCGTCTTGCCCTTGGGCGTTTCGCGGTCGATCTGGCGCAGGAACTTCAGCCACTCGGCGTGGGTGTGGCGCTGCTGGCACTGGCCGATGACCTTGCCGTCCAGAACATTCAGCGCGGCGAACAGTGTGGTCGTGCCATGACGCTTGTAGTCATGCGTCATGGTCTGTGCGCGCCCCTTTTTGAGCGGCAGGCCCGGCTGCGTGCGGTCCAGCGCCTGCACTTGGCTCTTCTCATCGCAGCACAGCACCAGAGCGTGCTCGGGCGGGGACATGTACAGGCCCACGATGTCTTCGAGCTTCTCGACGAACTGCGGATCGCGCGAGACCTTGAAGCCGCGCACGATGTGTGGTTTGAGGCCATGCGCCTGCCAATGCCGCATCACGGTGCTGGGGCTGACCTTGAGCACCGCTGCCATTTTTCGCGTGCTCCAGTGCGTGGCGGCCTCGGGCGTGGTTTGCGTGGTCAGTGCCACCAGTTGGGCCACGTCCACCTTCACCGGGGGCGCGCCGCGCGGCAGGTCGCGCTCGATGCCTTGCAGGCCGCCTTCCAGGTAACGCTGGCGCCAGCGCGCAACCTGCACGCGCCCGATGCCGAGTTGTCCGGCAATGTCTTTGTTCTGCAGGCCCTGAGCCGCCAACAACACGATCTGCGCGCGCTGGGTCAACCTGACGCTGGTGAGCTTGGAGCGCGCCAGTCTGGTGAGCTCGCTCCTTTGTTCATCCGTCAACTCTATCGTCTGGGCAACTCGCAATTTCTCGCTCCAATGAAAACCGAAGTAGAACATTGGAGACAGGCAATTTCGTTACGTTCACTCAAGAATCAAACACTACACTAGCGCGGCGCATTGTGGACAAGCGTGTACTGCATCTGATCAAGATGTGGATGGAGTGTGTCGTAGAAGAAAAGGACGATCGGGGCCACAAGACGCGAACGACCGGGGCCAAAGACAAGGGGCGAGGTATCCCACAGGGCTCGCCTATCTCACCACTGCTGGCGAATGTTTACATGCGCCGGTTTGTGTTGGCATGGAAGAAGTTCGGGCTGGAAAAGAGCCTTGGCAGTCGGATCGTGACCTACGCTGATGATCTTGTGATTCTCTGCAGACGTGGTAAAGCTGAACAAGCCTTGCAACAAATGCGCGAAATCATGGGCAAGCTCAAGCTGACGGTCAATGAGGAAAAGACACGAATCTGCAAGGTACCGGAAGGGAATTTTGATTTCTTGGGATACACGTTTGGTCGGCTGTACTCGACCAAGACGGGCAAAGCCTACATAGGAATGCGCCCGTCCAAGAAGAGTATCAAGCGCATGGTGGAGAAAGTCCATGCGATGACAGAAAGACAGACGAGTTGGCAGGAGACCACGGAAGTGGTGGGCAAGTTGAACCGTTCATTGCGCGGCTGGGCGAACTACTTCAAAGTGGGTTCGGACAGTGATGCGTACCGGGCGCTGGACAACTACACCGCACCGCGGTTGCGCCGGTGGTTACGCTTCAAATACAACCTCAGACATAAGAAGGGCGGGAGCTATCCACTCTCGCACCTGTACGGGTATTTTGGGCTCGTACGTCTGACGGCAAGGGGGCGTGAGCAGACGTGGGCGAAGGCGTGAGGTCTTGTCCGAAAGCCGGATGCGGGAAATCTGCACGTCCGGTTTGATGAGGGGGATGTGGAAACGGGGACTCTTGCGATGGGCAACCGAAGG
>JAABPX010000166.1 GCA_011391745.1 Comamonadaceae bacterium | reverse complement strand
AACCTGACCGGCGGCCTGCGCGCCCTCTACCGCACCCTCGACCTGCCCGGCAAGAACCCGCTGCGCGACGCCCACGCCGCGCTCGACGCCGCCGTCCTCGCCGCCTACGGTTTCAGTGCCAAACAGGATCTGCTCGAACAACTGCTCGCCCTCAACAGCGAAGTCGCCCGCCGCCTGAGCGACCACCAACCCGTCACCGCCCCCGGCATCCCCGCCAGCCACAGCCGGCCGGAAACATTGCTTTCCGGGGATTGCCTGGGCACAAATGACCGCCAAAGAACTTATTGACTTACATGCGCATAAAATACAATATAAATTGTAATTAATTCGGAGTTTGCCATGTCAAGTTTCGCCCGAAAGGCAACCAATGTTTCAATCAACGAAGCCCTGTTGACCGAAGCCAAAGCATTGAAGATAAACGTTTCCAAAGCTGCCGAGGCAGGGCTTGTGGTTGCCCTTGCCGAAAAACGCGCCGAACTATGGCTGCAGGAAAACCTGGGCGCACTCGAAAGCTCGAATAGCTATGTCGAGCAACATGGCCTGCCCCTGGCTCAGTACCGGGGTTTTTGATGCCGCGCTTCACGGTCTACCGCAACGCCAATGGCGAAGGCTATTTGCTCGATGTGCAAGCAAATATTCTCGACCACCTGAACACACGCGTTGTCGTGCCATTGCTGCCACTGCCCGTAGCCCCCAAGCCAGCTAAAACACTGAATCCCGTGTTCGACATCGCGGGCACTTCCGTGGTGATGGTGACGCAGTTCATGGCGGCCGTTCCGGCATCGCTACTCAAATCACCGGAAAGCAGCCTGGAGTTTTCTCGCAACGAAATTACTGCCGCACTTGATTTTTTGCTTCAGGGCTTTTGATGGGCAATGACGCGGATGCAGCGTTTTTTCAGCGCCTCGGTAGCAGCAGAGCGAGATAGCCGCTATGATTTGTCTTACCGCGTCTTACTTTGGGGGTTGCCATGGAAACCGTCCGTCTTTCAAGCAAGGGGCAAATCGTCATCCCCAAAAGTCTGCGTACTGCTTTCCACCTTGAAGCAGGCAGCGAGTTGACCATCTTTGCCGAGGGCGACGAGATTCATCTGCGCCAGACCGAACAGCGCTTTGCCCGCACCGATATTGGCGCCGGCCTGGGTCTGCTGGCCAAGCCGGGACGCCAGGCGCCAGCGGAGGGCGCCATCAAGAGCGCGGTGGGCGAGATGCTGAAGCATAGGAACGCGGCCAAATGAGGCTGCAATGATCGCTCTCGATACCAATCTGTGGCTGCGCTATCTGCTCAACGATGATGCCGCGCAGGCCAGGCGCGTTCAGCAGCTACTGGAAACATCGCCGCAGGTCAGCATGACGCCGACCATTTTGCTCGAACTGGTTTGGGTGCTTGAATGTAGCGACTGCACGCGCACCGAGATTCTTGCGGCGCTGCGACACGTCCTCGGGCTGGGCAATATGCGACTGCCCAACGAAGCCGCCCTTTTTCGGGCTGTGCAATGGTTCGAGCAAGGTCTGGATTTCGCCGACGCCCTGCATCTCGCCTTGTCGCCGGCGACCGCGAATTTCATTACCTTTGACAAGGATTTCGTCAACAAAGCGAAACGTGCCGATGCTTTTCCCGCCGTAGCCCAGTGTCCGCGCTAAATCTTCCTTTTCACCCACCACAACACAAAGAGAGACACCCATGAAGATCGAAACCATCGCCGTCCACGGCGGCTACTCGCCCGACCCGACCACCAAAGCCGTGGCCGTTCCCATCTACCAGACCACCTCCTACGCCTTCGACAGCACCCAGCACGGCGCTGACCTGTTCGACCTGAAGGTCGCCGGCAACATTTACACGCGCATGATGAACCCGACGCAGGACGTGCTGGAGAAGCGCGTCGCCGCGATGGAAGGCGGCATTGCCGCGCTGGCCATGGCGTCCGGCATGGCGGCGATCACCGCGGCGATCCAGACCATCACCGAGGCCGGCGACAACATCGTCACTTCCAGCACGCTGTACGGCGGCACCTACAACCTGTTCGCCCACACGCTGCCGCAATACGGCATCGACGTCCGTTTCGCCGACTACCGCGACCCGGCGGCCTTCGAGAAGCTGATCGACGGCAAGACCAAGGCGGTGTTCTGCGAATCGGTCGGCAACCCGCTCGGCAATGTCGTCGACTTCGAAAAGCTCGCCGAGATCGCCCACAAGCATGGCGTGCCGGTCATCGTCGACAACACCGTGCCCTCGCCCTACCTGTGCCGTCCGTTCGAGCAC
>JAABPX010000165.1 GCA_011391745.1 Comamonadaceae bacterium | reverse complement strand
TACGGCATCAAACTGCACATTTGGGGTGACTACGCCTGCTTCACGCGGCCCGAGATGAAGGTCGAGCGGGTGAGTTACGACGTCATCACGCCATCTGCAGCGCGGGGCATTTTGGAAGCCATTCACTGGAAGCCCGCCATTCGTTGGCAGATTGACCGTATCCATGTGTTGAAGCCGATTCGCTTTGAGTCAATCAGGCGTAACGAGGTGGGCAGCAAAGTCTCAGCCCGAAACGTGACGACGGCCATGAACGCCAAAAGCACGCAAGACCTCTACACCGTTTCCGACGAGGATCGCCAGCAACGCGCCGCCACGGTGCTGCGCGACGTGGCCTATGTGATCGAAGCGCATTTCGACTTGACCAGCAAAGCCAGCGCTGAGGACAACGAGGGCAAGCACTTAGATCAGTTCAAACGCCGCGCCCGCAAAGGCCAGTGCTTTCACCAGCCGTGCATGGGCACACGCGAATTTGTGGCGCACTTTGCCTTACTGGACGAAGGCGACGCATGGCCCGAATCAACATTAACCGAGGCCGACAAAAACCGTGACTTGGGTTGGATGTTGCATGACATCGACTTTGCCGCAGGCAACTCGCCGCGTTTCTTCAGGGCAGAGCTGAAAGACGGGGCGATTGAGGTGCCCGCCTATCAAAGCGAAGGGGTGAAGGCATGATTCTTCAACGCTTAACCGAGTTGTATGGCCGTCTGCTGGAAAACCCTGACCCCGTGACGGGCGAGGCGCGCGTGCCGCCCTATGGCTTTACCGATGAAAACATCAGCTACTGCTTGGTGCTCTCGAAAACGGGCGAGTTGGTGGACATTCAAGACGTGCGCGATACCAGCGAGAAAAAGCCTAGGCCAAAACTATTCAGCGTTCCCCGCCCTCCTAAAAAATCGGTGAATATCAGTCCAAGTTTTTTATGGGGTAATAGTCAATACGTACTTGGTCAGAGTAAAAAAACTTTTAAAAATAATGACGTTAAAGACTACTTTTTTGCATTCAGAAACCACATCAATAAAGTTCTTTGTCAAACGCACGATCCATCATTACAGGCCTTAAAAAATTTTCTGACACAGTGGGAATTCGAGAATTTCACGTCTGAACTTGTCAAGCCTGAACACCTTGATCTGAATTTCATTTTCAAAATAGATGGCAATACTTCATTCATTCATCAACTGCCTGAAGCTCAGAAATTATGGATGCATACTGTCCAAGCCGTTGATAGCGAGACACTGCGGAGTCAATGTTTAATAACTGGCAAAAAAAATCAGTCAATTGCCAGACTGCACGATGCAGTTAGCGGTGGTTATTTGAAAAACTACTCAAACAAAGCGGAGTGGAGTCTCGTTGCTTTCAACCAGGAGTCATTCAAGTCATACGATCAGGACAAAGGGGGTTGCGCCCCTGTGTCTGAGCAAGCCGCCTTCGCCTACCCAACGGCCCTGAACTACATGCTGCGACGCGAGAACGGGCACTGCCTCTCGATTGGTGACACCAGCACGGTGTTTTGGGCACGGGCCAACAGTGCGCAAGAAGAAGCGCAAGCCGTGTCGTTTTTCTCAGCTTTCGCCAATCCACCTACTGATGAGGGGCAAGCAACAAAGCTGGGCTTCTCGCTCGAAAAAATTGCCAAGGGTCGGCCCTTTGAGGAAATCGCGCCAGACCTTGACCCGAAGACCCGTTTTTATGTGTTGGGCTTGGCCCCGAACGCGGCGCGTTTGTCGATTCGTTATTGGCTCGACAGCACCCTTGGCGAATTGGCGCAGCGCATACGCGAGCATTGGCAAGACATGCAGATTGAGCCACTGCCTTGGCAAGTGGAAAAACCTCCATCGATACAAAAATGGCTTCTTGAGGTGGTGCCATTGCGAAAAAAAGATGGCCGATACGACTACATGGGGCGCAAGTTTGATGACATCCCTCCGCATTTGGCGGGTGAGTTTCTGCGCAGCGTTCTTACCGGGCAGCGTTACCCTAGGGCATTACTCACGCAAATCGTGCAGCGTTTGCGCTCAGATGGCGACATGAACGGTCTGCGCGTGGCGCTGATCAAAGCGGTCTTGCAGCGTGACCATCGAAAAGGTTTTTTAAAGGAGGCGACACCTATGTCACTTGATCTTGAAAATGCGCCGCTGGCTTACCGCTTGGGGTGCTTGTTTGCAGTATTGGAAAGAGCGCAAAGCGAAGCCATACCGGGTGCCAATGCAACGATCGTAGATCGCTACTACGGCACAGCGTCCAGCGTGCCTTACTCGGTGTTTCCAC
>JAABPX010000164.1 GCA_011391745.1 Comamonadaceae bacterium | reverse complement strand
GGTTGTCAGCCATGAAATTCCTTCAGTGAGATAACAGTCAAAGTGAACGCGTGCAACATTGACCGGCTTTTATGCTAACGCATCGCCATCGGCCTGTCTGTACGCAATTGCACCTAGTGCTAACGAGTAAGGTTAGATCGTGCGAAGCCATGATCTGAACCGTTTGTTGGACGAGCCCGGACCATGCTGCCACGGCATCGACTCTCTGAAAATATCTTTTTTCGTTTTACCGGCAGCAAGGGCAATTGGTGTGACCAAGCCCGGCGATACCGATGATTCACACCATCATTGCAATGGTGCGCAGCCCCCATTGAGCATGTTGACGCAGCCAAATCCGCCGCTTTGAGCTGTTTTTGGCCGAGCCCAGCCACAGCACCCGTTGGGCACTTGTGCGCTGGATTTGATCTGTGACTTATGCGCTGGCAAGTTCCTCATGGCTGGCGCACACCGGTGGCGCGTTCACCGGCAAGATACGTCGGCGCACAACAGTTATGACAGCGCCGCAACAGCGGCAAAGTAGTTTGGGCCGCTGCGTTTGTGTCGATGCTGCCAGCTCGGCGCCAGCTGTCTCACACGGCTTAAACACCAGCAGGCGCAGCAACGCAATCAAGCGCTTGCTGTTGGGGTGCAAAAAGCCGTAGTTGCGAGCCCGTCGAAAACCCTTGGGCAACACATGCTGCAACACCAGACGCAAAAACTCCACCGCGCTGACCGTTCTCTGAGCCAACTTCTTCGTTTTGCTGTCGCGCCAGCGGTAGGTGACTTGCCCGTTCTCGCAACGCAAAATGTCTTTCTCGGCAATCACCCCCCGGTACAGGTAGCGCCCCAGATAGACCAGCGCCTTCTCACCGTTGCCAACGCACTTGCAGTCCACCACCCATTTCACTGGCAAATTCGGTGGTGGCGGTAAACCCAACTCAGCCAACGCCGTCAGAAACTTGGCCTTGAACACCTTGGCCAGCGCCTTGTGGTTGAACAAATAGCCGCCACCCTTGGCACTCTTGCGCAAAGTGCGCCACAACCCCTTGTCGGCATCAAGCGCCGCCGCTGGCATGGCCAGATGCACATGCGGGTGGAAATCGAGCCGACGTGCGTGCGTGTGCAGCACCGCCACGGCACCCGGACTGCCCTGCAACTGCTTGTGGTTTTGGCTGAAGGTGTGCAGCGTGGCCCAAGAGCAATCCATCAGTGCGCCGTAAAGCACGCGTTGATGCTGCCAAACCAGCTCTCGCAGCTCTGCGGGCAGGGTGAACGTGACCAGGAAATAGCTGCCCGCCACCACCGCCTGGGTCTGGCGTTCGATCCAGCGTTGGCTCTCAAAGTGTTGGCAGTGCGGGCAATTGCGGTGACCGCAGGAATGTGGCACCAGACGCTGCTCGCCACAATCGCCGCACTGCGCCAACAGGCACGGCCCCAGGCTGGTGCGACAGTTCTTCATGGCGTTCAAGGCGTGGCGCTGGCTGGGCAAAACAGAACCGCCGTACTGTGCTAGGTAATCTGGCCCAAACTGATCAATGATGCTGGCCAGTGTGATCATTTGACGGTCCCCCAATTGAGCGAGAAGCGGCTCATCAAGGCTTCGATGCGCGCGTTGGCGTGCTCGGTGGTGCGATTGGTCAGGTGGGTATAGCGCGCAGTGGTGAGAATCGACTGGTGGCCCAGAATCCTTTGCACTTCAAGCAGGTCAACCCCGGCTTCGATCAGATGAGTTGCATAGCTGTGACGCAAACTGTGTGGCGTGATCTTTTTTTTAGACCACAGTCCTGCGTCACCAAATGCAGGGTCTTTTGTATGCCACCGGCATCAAGCGGTGTGCGTGCCACGTGCGCGCCAGCCAACCCGCCATGACGATTGGGAAACAGCAATTCAGGGTTGCGGTGCGTTTGCCAGAAGCGGCGCAGTACGCCAAGGGTTGCCTCGGGCAGCGGAACAAGCCGGTCGCGGTTGCCTTTGGAGTCACGAATGTGCACTCGGCGACGGTCCGCGTCAATGTCCCCCACCTTCAAATTCAAGCCTTCGCTCAGGCGCAGGCCCATGCTGTACAGCGTGAAATAGAACACTTTGTAGCTCAGGGTGCGGGTGGCCGAAAACAGGGCTTGCGCTTGCTCGACGGTGACGATGTCAGGCAGGCGCTGTGTCTTGGGCGGCTTGATGAAATTGGGCATGGTCCAGGGTCTGCCCAACACGTGCTGGGTGTAGAACTTGAAGCCATACAGATCGTGCTTGACCGCACTCCAGGAGTGAGATTCGACCAAGTCGCTGAAGTAGTCGGTGAGTTGCGCGCTCGACAG
>JAABPX010000163.1 GCA_011391745.1 Comamonadaceae bacterium | reverse complement strand
ATTGCTGAGCTGGTGGCCATTCGTGGCATTGGGCGTTGGACAGCCGAGATGTTTTTGATCTTTCACCTGATGCGCCCCGACGTTTTGCCTTTGGACGACGTGGGTTTGATCAATGGCATCAGCCGTTGTTATTTTTCGGGGGATCCGGTGAGCCGAAGCGAGGCCCGAGAAGTGGCTGCGCCTTGGGCGCCTTACCGCAGCGTGGCAACTTGGTATATTTGGCGCTCGCTGGACCCCGTGCCAGTCGCCTATTGAGTCGAGCGGCGGCCCACGGCCCCAAGCCTTGAATGCACACAGGAGCGTGTTTTGTCAAAGAAGAATTTTCTGGATTTCGAACAACCCATCGCGGAGCTGGAATCCAAGATTGAAGAGTTGCGCTACGTTCAAAGCGAATCCGCGGTGGACATCTCCGACGAAATTGAACAGTTGTCGAACAAAAGCCAACAACTGACCAAAGACATCTACAGCAACCTCACCCCGTGGCAGATCACCAAGATCGCCCGCCACCAAGACCGTCCCTACACCCTGGACGTGGTGCGCGAGGTCTTCACCCACTTCACCGAGCTGCATGGCGACCGCCATTTCGCCGATGACCTGTCCATCGTCGGCGGTTTGGCGCGGTTCAACGGGCAACCTTGTATGGTCTTGGGTCACCAAAAAGGCCGCGACACCAAAGAACGGGGCCTGCGCAACTTTGGCATGACCAAGCCAGAGGGCTATCGCAAAGCCTTGCGTTTGATGAAGCTGGCCGAAAAATTCAAACTGCCGGTGTTCACTTTTGTGGACACGCCGGGCGCTTACCCCGGCATCGATGCCGAAGAGCGCGGCCAATCCGAGGCCATTGGGCGCAACATTTTTGAAATGGCCCAACTTGAGGTGCCGATTGTGTCCACCATTTTGGGCGAAGGCGGATCGGGCGGTGCTTTGGCCATTGCGGTGGCCGATCAGGTTTTGATGCTGCAGTACTCGGTGTATTCCGTCATCAGCCCCGAAGGATGTGCGTCGATCCTGTGGAAAACCGCCGAGCGCGCTGAAAACGCCGCTGAGGCCTTGGGCATCACAGCCCACCGGCTCAAAGCCCTGGGCTTGGTCGACAAAATTGTCAGCGAACCCGTTGGCGGGGCCCATCGCGACCACGCGCAAATGGGCATCCAGCTCAAACGCGCCCTGACCGAAGCCTACCGACAGGTGGCCGATCTCAAGGTCAAAGAGCTGATTGATCGGCGTCATGCGCGTTTGAACAGCTATGGCCGATTCACCGACACCAAAGCCGACAGCAAGCGCTGAGTTGAACCCCGGTGTCAACCCGTGTTCAGCGCCCTTGGCGCTTTGGGCACAAACGGCGCTGCCGTTGCCAAGCCCTGTGGCGGTGGCCTACAGCGGCGGTGCGGACTCCACCGCTTTGCTGTTGGCCGCCAACGCCCTGTGGCCCCAAGGCGTGGTGGCGCTGCATGTGCACCACGGGCTGCAAGCGGCGGCCCACGGTTTTGAAACCCATGTGCGAACCCAATGCGAGCGTTGGGGCATTGCTTGTCATGTGCAGCACATTCAAGCCCGGCACACAGCGGGGGAAAGTCCTGAAGCCGCGGCTCGGGTAGGCCGATACCGTGCGCTGGCGCAAATGGCCGAATCGCTGGGCGCACCGTGTGTGCTGCTGGGCCACCACGCCGACGACCAAGCCGAAACCCTGATGCTCGCGCTGAGTCGCGGCGCAGGTTTGCCGGGTTTGGCCGCCATGCCGACGAACTTTGTTCGGCACGGCGTGCGTTTTGCTCGGCCCATCCTGGCGGTCGATCCGCAGACGGTGCGTGCTTGGTTGGACGGGCAGGGGCTGGTGGTGGTCAACGACCCCAGCAACAACGACCTGGGCTTCACCCGCAACCGCATTCGACACGGTTTGTTGCGGGTTTGGCGGCGTGACTTTGTGGCTTACGCGCAGACCTTGGCCCGCAGCGCAGAACACGCGGCACAGGCCCAAAGCCTGTTGGACGAGTTGGCGCAAATGGACTTACAAGCCGTGGGTGTGCCGCCCACCATTCGGGGCTTGCAGGGCTTGTCTGGCGCTCGCCAAGCCAATGCCCTTCGACATTGGCTGCGCACCGCCCATGGTGTGGCACCAAGCCAAGCGCAGCTCAAGGAAGTGCTGCGACAAATACAGGCCTGCACCACGCGCGGGCATCGCATTGAACTCAAGGTTGGTGCAGGTGTGCTGCGGCGACGCGGTCAGCATTTGGATTGGGTTTTAGAAAGTAATGCTCGCTTACAATGACTTTTGTTGGTGCTCGCTGCGTGGTTCA
>JAABPX010000162.1 GCA_011391745.1 Comamonadaceae bacterium | reverse complement strand
CAGGCCAACAGCTTTTGCGGCGCGTGCGCGCGTTTCCATTCGCCCGCCGCGTATTTGTTGGCCTCCGACAGGGTGGGGTAGGTGTGGATGGTGCCCAGAATCTTGTTCAATCCAAGGCCGTGTTTCATGGCCAGCACGTACTCGGCCAGCAAATCACCTGCGTGGGTGCCCACGATGGTCACGCCCAAAATTTTGTCCTTGCCCGGCACGGTGAGCACCTTGACGAAGCCGTGCGCCTCGCTGTCCGCAATGGCGCGGTCCAGGTCGTCGATGCCATATTTGGTGACTTCGCAGGGAATGCCCTTTTCTTTCGCCTCTTGTTCGTTCAAACCCACCCGCGCCACTTCGGGGTCGATGAAGGTCGCCCACGGGATGACCGAGTAGTCGGCCTTGAACAGCTTCCACTCGCCGAACAAGGCGTTCACGGCGGCGTACCAGGCCTGGTGGGCGGCGGTGTGGGTGAACTGGAAAGGACCGGCCACGTCGCCGGCGGCGTAGATGTTGGGGTAGAGGGTTTGCAGGTATTCGTTGGTCTGCACGGTGCGGTGGGTGGGAATCCCCAGGTCTTCCAAGCCGTAACCCTGCAGCCGCGCCACGCGGCCCACGGCGCACAGCAGTTGGTCGAACACGATGCGTTTTTCAACGCCCTTGTGCGCCACGATCAGGGTTTTTTCGCCGTTGACGAGTTCGCAGCGCAGCGCTTTGTGGCTCGTGAGCACGTCCACGCCATCGGCTTCGAGCGAAGCTTTGGCCAATGCGCTGACCTCTTCGTCCTCGCGCACCATGATGCGTGCGCCCATTTCCACTTGCGTGACGTGTGAACCCAGCCGCGCAAAGCTCTGTGCCAGCTCGCTGCCGATGGGGCCGCCACCGAGCACCACCAAACGTTGGGGCACCGCGTCCAGTTTGGCGAACTCGTCCCACAGCGTGTCGCTCGTCACATAACCCACTTCTTCAAGGCCCGGCAGCGGCGGCACAAAGGGGCGAGCCCCGGCCGCGATGACGATGGCGCGTGCTGTCAACCGCTGGGTGCCGCCGTCGTTCAGGGCGATCTCCACCGTCCACGGGTTGACCAACTTGGCATAACCCTGCAACACCTCCACCCCCAGGCCGGTGTAACGCTCGATGCTGTCGTGCGGTTCGATGGCCGCGATCACGTCGTGCACGCGCTGCATCACGGCTTTGAAGCTGAACACGGGCGCGGCATCGCTCAAACCGTAGTTCGCGCCGTGGCGCATTTGCTGGGCCAGCTTGGCGCTTTTGATCAGCGCCTTGCTGGGCACGCAGCCATAGTTCAGACAGTCGCCGCCCATCTTGTGCGCCTCGACCAAGGTCACCTTGGCTTTCACGGCGGCTGCGATGTAGGCACTGACCAAACCACCCGCGCCGCCGCCGATGACGATCAGATTGCGGTCAAAGGTTTGGGGCTTTTGGTCGGCCCAGCGGGCGTAGACCTTGCGCTTTTGCACCGCCGCCACGATGCGCCGGGCGATCAGCGGGAAGATGCCCAAGAGCACCAAACTGCCCAGCAGGGCTGGGCTCAAAATGCCTTGTAGCGATTCAAGTTGTGCCAGTTGGGTGCCCGCGTTCACAAACACCGCCGTACCGGCCAACATGCCCACTTGGCTGACCCAGAAAAATGTCCAGGTTTTCATGCGCGTCAGGCCCATGAGCAGGTTGATCAGGAAAAAAGGCACCACCGGGATCAGACGCAAGGTGAAGAGGTAAAACGCCCCTTCTTGGTTCACACCCGCATTGATGTCGGCCAAGCGCTTGCCGAACTTGGCCTCGACCCAATCGCGCAACACAAAGCGCGAGGCCACAAACGCCAGCGTGGCACCGATGGTCGATGCAAACGACACCAGCAACAGGCCTTGCCAAAGCCCAAAGATCGCGCCACCGGCCAAGGTGATGATGGTGGCCCCTGGAAATGACAGCGCAGTGGCGACCACGTAAATCAAGAAATACACCGCCGCCACCGTCAGCGGTTGCGCGGCGTGCAGCTCGGCAAAGCTGGCCTGACTGGCCTTGAGCTGCTCGAAGCTGAGGAAACGGCCCACATCCAGGGCCACCAAAGCGCCGATGGCCAAAGCCACCAACAGCAAAACCAACAATTGACGAACACGCATAACAAGCTCCAAAACGGCCGACACCCTGATTGGGCACCTGTGCAGTGGCCTGAACATTAACCGCACTTCAGTAGTGTCCGGTTAAAAAGTGAATAAATTCAATTGCTTAGCGCTGCCTGCAACTCCTGATCTGTGGGCATCAGGCTGCAAGGCGCATGAAATCGGGGTTTTCTCGAA
>JAABPX010000161.1 GCA_011391745.1 Comamonadaceae bacterium | reverse complement strand
CATGTCGTAGTCTTGGCGCGGAATCACGCCGCCCACGAACACGATGATGTCGTCGGCACCCTGCTTTTTGAGTTCGGCAATGATGGCGGGCACCAGGGTCTTGTGACCGGCGGCGAGTGTCGAGACACCCACGGCGTGCACATCGTTTTCAATCGCTTGGCGAGCACACTCTTCGGGGGTCTGGAACAGCGGTCCCATGTCCACGTCGTAGCCCAAATCGGCGAACGCGGTGGCCACCACTTTGGCGCCCCGGTCGTGCCCGTCTTGACCGAGTTTGGAGATCATCACGCGGGGGCGACGGCCTTGCGCGTCGGCAAAAGCGGCGATGTCGGCCTTGAGCTGGTTCCAATATGCCATGGTGTCTCCCACGTTTTCACCGCCACCGTAGGCGGCGGCGTACACGCCCGTGACTTTTTGCGTGTCGGCCCGGTGGCGGCCAAAGGCTTTTTCCAACGCATCCGACACCTCGCCCACCGTGGCACGCAGGCGCACGGCCTGGATGGACAGGTCGAGCAGGTTGCCCTGGCCCGTTTCGGCGGCGGCGCTTAAAGCGCCCAGTGCGGCTTGCACCTTGACGCTGTCGCGGCTGGCGCGGATGGCTTTGAGGCGTTGGATCTGGCCGTCGCGCACACGCACGTTGTCGATCGACAGCGTCTCGATCGGGTCTTGTTTGGCCAGTTTGTACTTGTTCACGCCCACAATCACGTCCTGGCCCGAATCGATGCGGGCCTGCTTTTCGGCTGCGGCCGCTTCAATCTTGAGCTTGGCCCAGCCGCTGCCCACGGCCTTGGTCATGCCGCCCATGGCTTCGACTTCTTCGATGATGGCCCAAGCCTTGTCGGCCATTTCTTGGGTGAGCGACTCCATCATGTAAGAACCGGCCCAAGGGTCGATCACGTTGGTGATGTGGGTTTCTTCTTGAATGATGAGCTGTGTGTTGCGGGCGATACGCGAGCTGAACTCGGTGGGCAAGGCAATCGCCTCGTCAAACGAATTGGTGTGCAGCGACTGGGTGCCTCCGAACACGGCCGCCATGGCTTCGATGGTGGTGCGCACCACGTTGTTGTACGGGTCTTGCTCGGTGAGCGACCAACCTGAGGTTTGACTGTGTGTGCGCAACATCAGGCTCTTGGGGTTCTTGGCGTCAAAGCCCTTCATGATGCGGCACCACAGCAGACGGGCCGCTCGCATCTTGGCGATCTCCAGATAGAAGTTCATGCCCACCGCCCAGAAGAAGCTCAGGCGGCCAGCGAACTCGTCCACGTCCATGCCTTTGGCAATGGCGGTCTTCACATACTCCTTGCCGTCGGCCAGCGTAAAGGCCATCTCAAGTGCTTGGTTGGCCCCGGCCTCTTGCATGTGGTAGCCCGAGATTGAGATCGAGTTGAACTTGGGCATGTTCTTGGCCGTGTACTCGATGATGTCGCCGATGATCTTCATCGAGGGCTCGGGCGGGTAGATGTAGGTGTTGCGCACCATGAACTCTTTCAGAATGTCGTTCTGAATCGTTCCGGAGAGTTGGTCTTGCGACACGCCCTGCTCTTCGGCGGCCACCACATAACCGGCCAGCACCGGCAACACCGCACCGTTCATGGTCATGGACACGCTGACTTTGTCGAGCGGGATCTGGTCAAACAAGATCTTCATGTCCTCGACCGAGTCAATCGCCACACCGGCTTTGCCCACATCACCCGTCACGCGGGGGTGATCGGAGTCGTAACCCCGATGCGTGGCCAGATCGAACGCAACCGACACGCCCTGCCCGCCAGCGGCCAAGGCTTTGCGGTAGAAGGCGTTGGATTCTTCGGCGGTGGAGAAACCCGCGTACTGGCGGATCGTCCAGGGGCGCACTGCGTACATGGTGGCCTGCGGGCCGCGCAGGAACGGCTCAAAACCCGGCAAGGTGTTGGTGTAAGGCAGGGTCGCCGTGTCTTCGGCGGTGTAGAGCGGCTTGACCGTGATACCGTCCGGCGTCTTCCAATTCAAAGCATCGACGTTGCCGCCCGGCGCGGATTTGGCGGCGGCTTTGGCCCAAGCGTCGAGGTTGCTGGCGTTGAAGGCGAAGGGTGTCTGGCTCATGGATTTCGCTCGAAAAAATGATCGGTCTGCGAGCCCAAATGGGCTGGCGGGATTGTATCATTCATAATTATTGATGCAGAAATATTCGATCGGCTTACAATTCGACCCATGGCAGCCCTGACTTTGACCCCCCGCGCCCTCTATGAAGAGGTGGCCGAATTGCTTCGGCAGCGTATTTTTGCGCGCGAGCTCGAACCCGGCAGCTGGATCGATGAGATGCGTTTGGCCGAGGAATACGGCATCAGCCGCACCCCCATGCGGGAAGCCTTAAAGGTGTTGGCGGCCGAAGGTTTGGTCACCATGAAGGTGCGTCGCGGTGCTTACGTCACCGAGGTGAACGAAAAAGACCTTCGCGACGTCTACCACCTGCTGGCCCTGCTCGAGGCCGATGCCGCCGCCGTGGTCGCGC
>JAABPX010000160.1 GCA_011391745.1 Comamonadaceae bacterium | reverse complement strand
GCGGTTCAAGCTGGCCGCTGAAGGTCCGGTGCAGCAGGGATATTCTGAGTTCGGGCGGCGCGGGTCACGGCTGCGTTCGTGTCAATTACTCGAAACCGGCACGCCACACATGCGCTGCTCGCCTGGCCATGCGATCTTGGCGCAGGGCCAAAGTGGCGGGAGACCAGTCGGCCTGATCCGCTTGCCCCAACGCCTTGGCTGACGCATATCGACTTTGCTCGAGCAGAGATTGTTTGTTTTCAAAGCTGCCGTTTTGGCATTGCCGATTGATGGACGCCTCCAACAGCACGAGGTTGCCCAGACGGTAGATGAAATCTTTCTGTCGATCCGGGTTGAAGGACTCGTCCCATTGCGCCGATGGGTTCTCGGGCAGGATGTGCTCGATGGTTGCGGGGTCGCTCTCACAGTCATAGTGCGTGCCAGAGGCGTCTGACTCCAACTCGCACAGCAAGTACTTCACCACTTTCTTTCGACGAGTGGTGTCCATTTCCTTGTGCGCAAAATCGCGGACAAACTTTTCATCATCCACATAAACGCTTCGCAGTTGCGCAAAGACCTCTGCAGGCGAACGGATAGCGCCATCCAGCAGCGCCTTGGCGGCGCGGTGATAAACCGGCTCCAGCTCGTTGGTGTTCAAGCTGCCAATGACGGTGTAACGCACCGACAACACACAAAGCAGTTTGAGCACACGGGTGAAGTCGTCCGCGCTCAATTTTTCCCAAGCGGCAAACACCAAAGGCATGTGCTGGCGCACGCCAAACAAACGCAAATCGCGCACATAGGTTTTGGCTGCCGGCCGATCCAGCCAAAACTCATGCGCGGTGTCGTCCATGGCGGCGAACAAGTCGGCGCGTTGCTCCAACGCGTCCATCAGGGCAAAAACATCGACCGATGTTTTGACCTCTTCGCGCACTTTCTTGAACAGGCGCTGTTTGCGAATCTGCGGGTACCGGCACAGCAGGTGGTAACGCAAAAATTCCGGGAAGCGCTCGTGCTTGACCTTGCCGATCATCTGGCGCCAGCGGCGCTGCAGCGCGTCCAGATCGCTGCGCACAGGCACCCGAGAGAACAGGAAATTCTTCAGCAAATCGGTGGAGGACAGTTCCAGGCCACGGGCATTGAGCGTTTCAAACACCGTGTAAGCGCTGATGTCGTCTTCCACCGTGATCAAGATGAACAACAGTTGCCGCGCCACCGTGTCAGACAGCAGACGCGCCAGCGCCTCGCCCTCTAGGCCAGAGTCCAGCAGCCGCTTCTGAAACCACCCAAAACACGCCCACAGCGTGCGGTTGGACTTGGGCAGACCGCGAGGATTGCTCGGTGTGCGAAGCTGCACCAAGTAGTCTTGGTAAAAGCCATCATCGGTGTCGTTCAGAAACAGTTTGCTGCTTTGCAGCAACGAGGCGGGGTCTTTTTCTCCGATGAACCGTTTGCGCAGCTCGGATGCCCGCTCGGCATTGGCCGCTTGGGTGGCTGCATCGCCCGGCAGTTGCTGCAGGCGGTCAATCACCGCCAAGGCCAGGACGCTCAGCGTCGCAATCCGCTGTTGACCGTCGATGATTTGAAATGCGCGGTCAGACGCGGCCTCGACTACCAAAGCCCCCATGTAGTGAAAGCTGTCGGCCGCGCCAAGCAGTTCCTGAATGTCGTTCCAAAGGTCTTCCCACTGCTCTTCCTCCCAAGCGTAGTCGCGTTGAAACGAAGGCACGCGGTATTTTTTGCCGTTGCCAATCAGTTCCAGAAAGGTGACGTCTTGGGTTTTCAACAGGTTGCTTTTGGCCATGTCATGTTTCCGATTTGAGTGGGCTTAGACGAGTATTTTCCGGCCGATGGATTGACGGTCTCCGTCTTGAGAAGAAGCTCTCCAAGAGATTTTTTTTGCCACCCCGCCTTCACGTCCGCTACCCCACATGCCCACGCTCATACAACACCTGCCCCACCCGCGCAATGTGTTCGCGCAGGCTGTCGTTGGGTCTTGTGCGTCGCGCAGTGCGCTCATCGTGGTCGACAGTGCCAAGCGTGTGGCATCGCGTGATGCCTATGATGCCCGTGTAGCCCTTGCTCTGCAGATAGTCCTTGAGCACGTTCCAGCCCAGCTCGTGGGTCAATTCAAAGCCTTGAATCAGGCCTTGTTTTTCAAGCTTGGTCAAAGGGCGCTGTTCACCCAGCGCCACCGCTTCGGTCAGCGTTTGCAGGGCGTTGGTGTAGTCGTGGAAGCGCTGTTTCCAGCGGATGTCGTCAGCCATGGTCTGCTCCTACTGCCAACAGGTTGCGAATGTGGGCCAGCGTTTGGGCGGCTTCGGCGTCCAGCGTGGCGATCTCGTCCAAGATGTCATCGTTCCTGTCGGCCCTTTAAAAACCCAAAGAAAAACCCGCATGCCGATGAAGCATGCGGGTTTTTAAAAGGGTTTGATGCTGATGTCAGCATTTTGCTGGTGCCCAGGGCCGGACTCGAACCGGCACGCCTTGCGGCGGGGGATTTTGAGTCCCCTGCG
>JAABPX010000159.1 GCA_011391745.1 Comamonadaceae bacterium | reverse complement strand
GACAAAAAATCTTGCCGTGGAGTTACTGGAAAAACTGCTGCGCGATGAGATCAAGGCCCGTGCGCGCAACAACGTGGTGCAAGAGAAGAAATACGGCGACCGCTTGCTGGAGACTTTGCGCAAGTACCACAACCGCGCCATTGAAACGGCCCAGGTGATTGAAGAGCTGATTCAAATGGCCAAGGAGTTCCAGGCGGTGCTGGAGCGCGAGGCTGCTTTGGGCTTAGGGCATGACGAAATTGCCTTCTATGACGCATTGGCCAACAACGAAAGCGCAGTGCGAGAGCTGGGTGACGACATCCTGAAGAAGATTGCCATCGAGATCACCGAAAAACTCCGGGCAAGCACCACGGTAGATTGGCAGGTGCGCGAGAGTGTTCGGGCTCGTCTTCGGATCTTGGTTCGGAGAACCTTGCAGCGGTGGAAGTACCCGCCACCGGGACCGGGCGAAAAAGATGCCGTTGAGTTGGTATTGCAGCAGGCAGAGGTGTTGTCGAATAACTGGTCAAGTTGAAACGACCATGTATGCCACGCACAGCACCCGGCATTAACCGGGTAACTGTGTCTTTACTTTTCAGCGTATCTGTCAGTACTGCTTGTAAGGCAAAAACTTACCCGACAGCACCACGTTCACGCGGTCGCCCTTGGGGTCGGGCTGGCGCTCGATGTCCATGCTGAAGTCGATGGCGCTCATGATGCCGTCGCCAAACTCTTCGTGGATCAATTCTTTGATGGTGCTGCCGTACACGCTGACGATTTCGTACCAGCGGTAAATCAGCGGGTCGGTGGGCACGGGGGTGGGCAGTGAGCCTTTGTAGGGCACCACTTGGAGCCATTGAATTTCTTCGGGCGTGAGGCCAAAAATTTTGCCCACAATTTTGGCCTGCTTGGCGTCAAACGTCATTTGGCCCAAACAGCCTGCCGTGACCCATTCTTTGGACAAGCCGACTTTGGCGGCCACGTCGCTCCACTTCAGGCCTTTGGCCACTTTGGTGCTGATGATTTTTTCGGTGACTTCTAAACGGTTCATGAAAGACCTCTTGAGGGGGTGGTTAAAAAGTGAATCAGTGGGCTTTGGCGCGAGACACCAAAAAGTCCACGATGTGGTTGCGCATGTCGTAGTAGCCGGGGAGGTGGTGCAACTGGGCGCGGGTGCGTTCGCGCGGCAGCGGGTTCACCACCACCTCGGCCACGCCGCCGGGCACATAACGGCCCGCCGATTCGCTGCCGTTGCTCATGAGCACGATGCGGTCGGACAACAAAATGGTTTCGTCCACGTCGTGGGTGATCATGAACACCGTTTGCTGGGTTTGGCGCACGATGGTCATGAGTTCATCTTGGATGGTGCCTCGGGTGAGCGCATCCAAGGCACCAAAGGGCTCGTCGAGCAACAGCATCTTGGGCTGGATGGCAAACGCACGGGCAATGCCCACGCGCTGCTTCATGCCGCCCGAGAGTTGGCTGGGTTTTTTGTCGATGGCGGGCAACAGGCCCACCATGTCCACGTGCAAGGCCACGTGTTGGTTGACTTGCGCGGCCTTCCAGTCGGGCCATTTGGACTTCACGGCAAACGCAATGTTTTGCCGCACCGTGAGCCAGGGCATCAGGGCGTGGCTTTGAAACACCACACCACGCTCCAAGCTGGGGCCGGCAATTTCGCGGCCGTCCATGAAGCAGTGGCCGCTGGTGGCGGTGTCTAGGCCTGCGAGGACGTTCAAGATGGTGGTTTTGCCGCAGCCGCTGTGGCCGATGATGCAAACGAATTCGCCTTTATCGACAGTGAAGGACACGTCGGCAAACACGGGTTTGTCGCTTTGATAGGCCTTGCTCAGGCCTTCGATTTTCAGAAAACCGGCCCTGGGCGCTGCGTTACTCGACATAGGTCACCGCCTTTTGCAGTTGAGCAAACGCCAAGTCCAGCAGCATGCCCACCAGACCAATCACCAACACGGCGAAGATCACATTCACGAGCGACAGGTTGTTCCACTCGTTCCACACAAAATAGCCCACGCCCGTGCCGCCCACCAACATTTCGGCGGCCACAATCACCAGCCAGGCAATGCTCATGCTGATGCGCATGCCGGTGACGATGGTAGGGGCGGCGGCGGGCAGGATCACCCGAAAGGCTTTGCGCAAAGACGTGACTTCAAGCGTGCTGGCCACGTTGAGCCAATCGCGTTTGACGCTGGCCACACCAAAGGCGGTGTTGATCAGCATGGGCCAGACCGAACAAATGAAGATCACAAAAATGCCGCTCACGTTGGAGTCTTTGAGGGTGTAGAGCGCCAAGGGCATCCAAGCCAAGGGGCTGATGGGTTTGAGGACCTGAATAAAGGGGTCACAGGCTTTGCGCATGAGCGGCGACATGCCGATCAAAAAACCCAAGGGCAAGGCCACCAACACCGCCATCACAAAGCCCAGGGCCACGCGCCCGAGCGAATGCGCCAGCTGAATGCCAATGCCTTTGTCGTTCGGGCCTTTGTCGTAGAAGGGGTCAGACAAATG
>JAABPX010000021.1 GCA_011391745.1 Comamonadaceae bacterium | reverse complement strand
TGCTGCGCGAATCGGTGGGGCTGCTGGCCCACGAAAAAACCGTGGCCTTTCAGGAACAAATGAAGACCTGGAAAGGCAAGCACAGTCTCACCACGGCGCAGTGGAATTTTCTGGACGGCAGCGCCGATAAAAACCAAGTTGATTCACTCGACCCGGCGGTTCAAATTCTTGAACTCAAAATTTGCGACCCCGCCATGGGCAGCGGGCATTTTCTGGTGGCGCTGGTCGATTATTTGGCCGACCTGGTGCTTGAGGCTGTTGCCACCAGTACCCTCTTGGTCAATGCCCAGCCCTGGGCCGCGCACCTGGCCGAGGCCGGGCGGCCCTGGCAAAGCCCCGTGTTGCAGCGCATCGCCGCCATTCGCGCCAGCATCAAAAAAACCGCCCAGCACCACGGCTGGGCCGTCACCGACGCACAGCTGGACGACCGGCACATCGTGCGCCGCATGATTTTGAAGAAATGCATCTTTGGTGTGGACAAGAACCCGATGGCGGTGGAGCTGGCCAAAACCGCACTGTGGCTGCACACCTTCACCGTGGGCGCGCCGCTGAGCTTTCTGGACCACCACCTCAAAATTGGCGACAGCCTGCACGGCGAACGCCTGTCCACCGTGCAAGGCGGCTTGCAACAACTCGGTGCCCTGCTGCTGCAAAGTGAGTTCGACCGCCTCGCGCTCGCCTCCGGTGCGCTGGCGCAAGTGGCCGACTTGACCGACGTGGACATTGGCGAAGCCGAGCTTTCCAAACAACTCGCCACCGACGCCATGGCCCAACTGGCACCGCTGCACGCCGTGCTCGACTTCTGGCGCGCCCTGCGCTGGTTGGTGCCGGGCTGGCCAGTGGACAAAGTGGCCCATCTGCCGCGTCTGCTCAAGCTGCCCAAAGACGCTGAGCAAGCCCGCGCCGAAATCGCCGCAGGGCAACACCCGGAATACGAGGGCATCAAGCGCCTGCTCGACCCCGACCACAACCTGGTGCAGGTGTTGGCTGCGGGCCAGCTGGACGGCAGCGACCCCGCCACCGACGCCGCCAACCGGCTCATGGCCCGCGCCCGAGCGCTGGCCGCACGCGAAACCTTCTTTCACTGGTGGACCAGCTTCCCCACCGTGTTTGGCGGCGGCGGCGGGTTTGACGCGGTGATTGGCAACCCGCCCTGGGACCGCATCAAGCTGCAAGAGGTGGAATGGTTTGCCGAGCGCAGCCCCGCCATTGCCGCCCAAAGCCGCGCCGCCGACCGCAAGCGCATGATTGCCGCGCTGCAACACGTCAAGATGCAACAAACCGCCACCCACACCCCGCCGCAGGTGGACCTGTGGGCGCAATACCAAGAAGCCACCGAACGCGCCGAGGCCAACGCCCGCGTGCTGGGCAATGGCAAGCTGGGCAGCGGCGACTACCCGCTGCTGGGCGGTGGCGACGTGAACCTGTACAGCCTGTTTGTGGAGCGCGCTCAGGCCCTGTGCGCGCCCACCGGCCTAGTGGCGCTGCTCACGCCCAGCGGCATCGCCGCCGACAAAGGCGCGGCCGAATTCTTCCGCACCATCAGCGGCAGCGGGCGGCTGGGCGCTTTGTTTGACTTTGAAAACCGCAAAGTGTTTTTCCCCGACGTGCACGCCAGCTTCAAGTTTTGCACGTTGGTCTTTGGCGGGCCGCAGCGCCAGTTTGCGCACAGCCGCTGCGCCTTCTTTTTGCACCGGCTCGACGAGCTGGACGAGCCCGAGCGCACCCTGGTGCTCAGCGCCGACGACTTCAAGCGCGTCAACCCCAACACCGGCTCCGCCCCGATTTTTCGCCAACGGCGCGACGCCGACATCACCCTGCGCCTCTACGGCCAACATCCGGTGCTGGTGCGCCACGGCGGTGTGAGCGAGAGCCTGGGCCAACAGCCCGACGAACGCGCCTGGCCAGTGAAGTACGTGACCATGTTCCACATGACCAACGACTCGCACCGGTTCTTAAAGGCCAGCGAGCTGAAGGCGGCGGGTTGGAAACCAGCGAGGCTGAACCGCTGGGAGAAAGACGGCCAAGAAACGGTGCCGTTGTACGAGGGCAAGATGGTGCAGATGTACGACCACCGGGCGGCGGATGTGGTGGTGAACTTGGAAAACCTGCACAGGGCGGCGCAGCCAGAAGCCATTTCGCAGATCGAGAAGGCCAGCCCGAACCGGTATCCGGTGCCGCAATACTTTGTCAACCGCACCGAACTGGCCGACTTTCAACCCGAATGGTCGTTGGCGTTCAAGGACGTGACCGCGCCTACCAATGTGCGAACCATGATCGCCGCCTTGCTTCCTGCGGCGGGCATGGGCAATACGCTGCCGTTTTTGCGCCCCCTGCTGCCCGAGCACGCTGGTCAATACATCGAGTTGGCGCCGCTCCTGCTCGCCAACTTCAACTCGCTGGCGTTCGATTTCGTCGCCCGGCAAAAGGTGCAGGGGCAGCACCTAAATTGGTTTGTGGTGGAGCAACTCCCCGTCATCGCCCCCGAGCGTTTCCAAGAACCCCTGCCCGCCGCCTTTGCCGCCACCGTGCGCGCCGCCGGGCTCATGAACGGCCATCACCCCCAGCCCACCGTGGCCGATTGTGTGTTGCCGCAGGTGCTGGCGCTCACCTACACCGCGCACGACATGGCACCGTTCGCGCGCGATTTGGGCTATGTGGGCGCTCAGGGCGATGTCTTGCCGCCTTTTGTGTGGGACGACGAAAAGCGCCGCGCTCGCCTCGCGGTGCTCGATGCCGTGTTTTTCTACCTATACGGCATCAACGCCAACGATGCGGCTTATATCTTGGACAGCTTTCCCATCGTGCGCGAGCAAGACGAAAAGCAGTTTGGTCATTACCGCACCAAGGCGGACATTTTGGTCCAGCTCGCCACCTTGGCATCCGCCCCGTGACGGCACCACTCACGGTGATGGCGACCGCTGCGCGGCCATCCGCTCGCTTTTCCAATACACGTCTTGACCACCGTTCAAACGGTTGAGCACGCGCGAGAGCACGAACATCAAATCGGACAAGCGGTTGAGGTATTGGCGCGGGGTTTCTTTGATCGCCTCTTCGTTGCCCAAGGCCACCACGGCCCGCTCTGCGCGACGCGCCACGGTGCGGCACACATGCGCCAAGCTGGCACCACGGGTGCCCGCGGGCAGAATGAACTCTTCGAGTTTGGGCAGTTGGCTGTTGTGGTGTTCGAGGGCTTGGTCCAAAGCCAGCACGGCATCGACCTTGAGCAGCTCAAAACCGGGAATGGACAGCTCGCCGCCGAGGTTGAAGAGCTGGTGCTGCACCGCCACCAAAACATCGCGCACGTCCGTGGGCATGTCTTCGCACAGCAAAACACCGATGTGGGCGTTGAGCTCGTCCACCTCGCCCATGGCGTGCACGCGCAGGCTGTTTTTGGACACCCGCGTGTTGTCGCCCAAGCCGGTGGTGCCGGCGTCACCGGTGCGGGTGGCGATTTGTGTGAGTCGGTTGCCCATGGTGCGCTCCTAAACGGCTTTGCGGATAATGGCCCATTATCCGACCACAGGAGTGTGCCCATGAATGCCCCCATCACCCATGCCCAGCTGCAGCCTCAGGTGTGTTTGCGTGCGGTGCCCGAAGCCTTGTTGGTTGCCTTGCGCGAACGCTTTGGTGCGCAATGCTCCACCGCCTTGGTCGTGCGCGAACAACACGGTCGCGACGAATCCGCCTTCACCCATGTGCCGCCGCCGTCTGCCGTGGTGTTTGCCGAAAACACCGCAGATGTGGCCGATGCCGTGCGCTTGTGCGCCGAGCACCACGTGCCGGTGATCCCGTTTGGTGTGGGCTCCTCCCTCGAAGGGCATTTGCTGGCCATCCAAGGCGGTATCAGTTTGGACGTCAGCCGCATGAACCGCATTGTCTCGGTCAACGCCGAAGACTTGACCGTCACGGTGCAACCCGGCGTGACGCGCAAGGCGGTGAACGAGGCCGTCAAAGACCAGGGTCTGTTCTTCCCCATCGACCCCGGAGCCGACGCCTCCATCGGCGGCATGACGGCCACCCGCGCCAGCGGCACCAACGCCGTGCGCTACGGCACCATGCGCGACAACGTGTTGGCGCTCGAAGTGGTCACCGCCAGCGGGCAGGTGATTCGCACCGGCACCCGCGCCAAGAAATCCAGCGCGGGCTACGACCTCACGCGCCTGATGGTCGGCAGCGAAGGCACGCTGGGCGTGATCACCGAAATCACCCTCAAGCTCTACCCCTTGCCTGAAGCCATCTCGGCGGCCACCTGCTCTTTCCCCAGCATCGAAGCGGCCGTGCGCACCACGATTGAGATCATCCAAATGGGCGTGCCGATCGCCCGCTGCGAACTGCTCGACGACAACACGGTGCGCATGGTCAACGCCCAGTCCAAACTGAACTTGCGTGAAGAGGCCCTATTGCTCATGGAGTTCCACGGCTCACCGGCCAGCGTAGAAGAACAGGCGCAAACCGTGCAAGCCATCGCGGCCGACAACGGCGGTCAAGCCTTTGAATGGGCCACCACACCCGAGGCACGCACGCGCTTGTGGACCGCACGGCACAACGCCTATTTCGCGGGCATTCAAAGCCGCCCCGGTTGCCGCGCCATCACCACCGACGCCTGTGTGCCGATCAGCCAATTGGCCAACGCCATCTTGGCTTCGGTGGACGAGGCCAAGGCCTCGGGCTTGCCCTATTTTTTGGTGGGGCATGTGGGCGATGGCAACTTCCACATGGGCTACCTGATCGACCCCGACAGCAGCGCCGAGCGCCAAACCGCTGAGACGCTCAACCACCAACTGGTTGCGCGCGCCTTGGCCTTGGGCGGCACTTGCACCGGCGAGCACGGCGTGGGCTTGCACAAAATGGGCTTTTTACGGGAAGAGGCGGGTGACGGCGCGGTGGCCATGATGCGCGCCATCAAACAAGCGCTGGACCCCCACCACATTTTGAATCCGGGCAAAATTTTCATCGCTTAACGCGCTGGCGCTTTAGGGCTTGCCGCGCAAACGTTCAATCAAGCCGTTGAGCTCTTCCAGCGAACCGAACTGGATCGACAACTCGCCCATTTCTTCCACGCGGCCATGGCGCTTGACGCGTTTTTTCACGCGCACTTCGACCTCGGCGGTCAACAGGTCGGACAGCTCTTCTTCCACGCGTCGAATGTCGCGTGACTTTTCTTTGGTCAACGTTTGTGGGGCCAAGCTGAACTCGGCACCCAACTTCTTGACCAATCGCTCGGCCTCACGCACCGACATTTTTTTGGCCACCACCTGTTGAGCCGCGGTGATTTGTGCGGCCTTGTCCAAAGACAACAAGGCCCGGGCGTGGCCCATGTCGATGTCACCGGCCATGAGCATGGACTGCACCGGCTCGGCGAGCATCAACAAACGCAAAAGATTGCTCGCCGCGCTGCGCGAACGACCCACCGCTTGGGCGGCCAGTTCATGCGTCAGGCCAAACTCTTTGATCAGGCGCTGCAAACCTTGCGCTTCTTCCAGCGGGTTGAGGTCTTCGCGCTGGATGTTTTCAATCAAGGCCATGGCGGCGGCGGCCTCGTTGGGCACGTCGCGCACCAGCACCGGCACATGCGTCAAGCCTGCGATGTGGCTGGCGCGAAAGCGGCGCTCGCCGGCAATGATTTCGTACTGGCCCGCATTGGCTCCGTCGCTGAGGCGCCGCACCAAGATCGGTTGCATGATGCCTTGGGCTTTGATGGATTCGGCCAGTTCGTACAAAGCCCCCTCGTCCATGCGCGTGCGCGGCTGGTACATGCCAGGCACCAGCGCGGACAACGGCAACTCCGACGGCACGCCTTGGTTCTCTTGGGCACCCGGCGAGCTGGCTTGCGCCACGTTGGGGCCCAACAGGGCTTCAAGACCTCGACCGAGGCCCTTGGGTTTTTTGGTCACCATTTTTTAAGCTTTCAATAAATCCATGCATCGGCGATGGCCTTCTGGCCAGTCGCCCAAACCGCTGTCGGCGTTGATGTGGCCCTTGGCACCCAAGTCCCACAACGCGCTGCCCCAATCCGCCGCCAGTTGCTGAGCGCGCTCGGGGCTGCAAAACGGGTCGTTCTGGCTGCTCACCAACACGCTGGAAAACGGCAAACGCCGCCGAACCATCGGGCTCCAGCCGCTCAAATGGGCCAGCTCTTGTGAGCGCTCACTGTCGGCGGGCGCGGCCAAAAAAGCGGCTTTTATTCGATTCACTTGCCTCGAATGGGCGGCCCAAGCCGCCACCTGCAAACAACCCAGGCTGTGCGCCACCAAGAGCACCGGGCCACGGCACGACAACACCACGTCTTCCAAACGAGCGATCCAATCGCCACGCTTGGGGGTCATCCAATCGTGTTGTTGCACGCGGGTGTGCCCGTGCAACACCTCCCAGCGGCTTTGCCAATGCAAAGGCCCGCTGTTCTGCCAACCCGGCAAGATCAACACATCACTCGCGGCCATTCACATTCGACCAATGCGTTGCACCATTTCGGCGGCAAAGGCCACAAACGCTTGGCTGCCCTTGGCCGAGGGGTCAAACACCACGCCCGGCAGCCCGAAGCTGGGCGCTTCGGCCAGGCGGACATTGCGCGGAATGACCGCGTCAAACACCTTGTCGCCAAAGTGCGCCTTGAGCTGATCGCTCACCTGCAGCTGCAAGGTGACCCGGGGGTCAAACATCACGCGCAGCAAACCAATGATTTGCAAATCGGGGTTGAGGTTGGCGTGCACTTGTTTGATGGTGTTGACCAAGTCGGTCAAACCCTCCAAGGCAAAGTACTCACATTGCATCGGAACAATCACGCCGTGCGCGGAACACAAACCATTGAGGGTCAACATGGACAGGCTGGGTGGGCAGTCGATCAACACAAAATCGTATTGGCCATCCACCGCCACCAAGGCCTGTTTGAGCCGCTTCTCTCGGCGCTCCACGTCCACCAATTCCACCTCGGCCCCAGCCAGCTCTCGGTTGGCCCCCAAGACATGGTATCGGCACGTGGCCGACCAGAGTGCCGCCTCAGCCACCGTGGCCGATTCCAGCAACACGTCGTACACCGAAAGCTTCATTTCGCGTTTGTCGATGCCCGAGCCCATGGTCGCATTGCCCTGTGGGTCCAAGTCCACCATCAACACCCGCTGACCAATACTGGCCAAACCCGCAGCCAAGTTGACCGTGGTGGTGGTTTTACCGACGCCACCTTTTTGGTTGGCGATGCAAAAAATATTGGCCATGTTGTAAATCCTCTGGCCCTGAGTTTACGTGAGTTGCTCGGGGTTGCTTTTTTGCGGTCGCACCCACACCACGCAACGCTCGGCCTCCAAGCCAGGAACGTGCAAAGGTTCCACGTGAAACACCGTCACATCCGCAGGCAAGGCGGCCATTTCTTCGCTTGGCAGCTTGCCCTTCATGGCCATCCAAAAGCCATGGGGCAACAAGGCCTGGGCCGACCAGCTCACAAAATCCGGTAGCGAAGCGAAGGCACGTGAGGCCACCACGTCAAAGCCTTCGCCCGCGTCAGCCCGCAACGACTCCACCCGCGCATGCAAACCCCGCAAATTGGACAAGCCCAAACTGGCCGACACCTGCTGCACAAAGGCCGCTTTTTTGGCCACAGTGTCCACACAGGTGACGCGCCACTGTGGCAGGACAATGGCCAAGACCACCCCCGGCAAGCCGCCGCCAGAACCCACGTCCAACAAGCGCCCCTCGGTCAAACCCGCCAAGCGCAACTGGGCCTGCAAGGGCAACACCACCGACAAGCTGTCCAGCAAGTGGTGGGTCAACATCTCGTGCGACGAGCGCAAAGCCGTCAGGTTGTAGACCTTGTTCCACTTTTGGATGAGGGCCATGTAGGCCAACAAAGCGTTCACTTGCGAAGGCAACAACTCCAGGCTCAGGGACTTGAGCCCCGCCTCCAGGACGGCGCGCTCAAGGTCAACGCTCATGGCTGCGCCTCCGGCACCCGGGTTTTGACAAAGCCCTTGAAGCCGCCTTTCTTCAAATGAATAAGCAACAAGGAAATGCTGGCTGGCGTGATGCCACTGATGCGCGACGCCTGCCCCAAGGTTTCGGGGCGGTGCTTGGTCAATTTTTGGCGGGCCTCAAACGAGAGTGCGCCCACGGCCATGTAATCCAAGTCCATCGGCAAGCGCATGTGCTCGTGGTGCGCCGCCCGCTCGATCTCGTCCTTTTGCCGCTCGATGTAGCCCGAGTATTTGGCTGCAATCTCGACCTGCTCCAAAATCGCCTGGGTTTGTTCACCCCACGTTTCACGTGAAACACCCTCCCCTTCGGCGTATTTGCCACCATCCAAAGACATGAGCGCGGCGTACGCCACGCCGGGGCGGCGCAGCAAGTCAAAGAGGTTGTGCTCGTGCTCAATGGCCTTGCCCAAGACCCGCACCGACTCCTCCTCGGGCAGGTTGCGCGGATTGACCCAAACCGACTTGAGGCGTTCTGTTTCACGTGAAACCGCATCGCGCTTGCGGCAAAACGCATCCCACTGGGCATCGCCCACCAAGCCCATGCGACGCCCCACTTCGGTCAGGCGGGCGTCGGCATTGTCCTCGCGCAACTGCAAACGAAACTCGGCGCGGCTGGTGAACATGCGGTAAGGCTCGGTCACGCCCTGTGTCACCAAGTCGTCCACCAGCACGCCCAAGTAGGCTTGATCTCGGCCCGGCAACCAAGCCGCCTCGCCCCGACATTGCAGCGCGGCGTTGACGCCTGCAAACAACCCTTGTGCCGCCGCCTCTTCGTAACCCGTGGTGCCGTTGATCTGTCCCGCAAAAAACAGGCCTTGGATTTGCCGGGTCTCAAAACTGTTCTTTAATGAGCGCGGGTCAAAATAGTCGTATTCGATGGCGTAACCTGGTCGCAAAATATGCGCGTTTTCCATGCCCGCCATGCTGCGCACCAAAGCATACTGAATGTCAAACGGCAGGCTGGTGGAAATGCCGTTGGGGTAAATCTCATGGGTGGTCAGCCCCTCGGGTTCCAAGAAAATCTGGTGGCTGTCCTTGTCTGCGAAGCGGTTGATCTTGTCTTCCACACTCGGGCAATAACGCGGACCCACCCCTTCAATCTTGCCGGTGAACATGGGGCTGCGGTCAAAGCCAGAACGGATGATGTCGTGCGTTCGCTCGTTGGTGTGGGTGATCCAGCACGGCACTTGTTGGGGGTGCATCTCGGCCCGGCCCCTCACGCTGAACACCGGCACTGGGGCGAGGGCGGTGTCGGAGCCGGGCATGCCATCACCCGGCTGTTCGGTGCATTTCGAATAGTCGATGCTGCGCCCGTCGATGCGCGGGGGCGTGCCGGTCTTCAAACGCCCCTGGGGCAGTTTCAATTCTTTGAGTCGGGCCGACAGGCTTTGTGCGGGTGGGTCGCCCGCGCGACCTGCGGCGTAGTTGCTCAAGCCCACGTGGATCTTGCCGTCCAAGAACGTCCCCGCCGTGAGCACCACCGTGCGGCTCCTAAAGCGCACACCCACTTGCGTGACCGCACCCACCACGCGGTCACCCTCAACCATCAAATCGTCCACCGCCTGTTGAAACAGAAACAAGTTTGGCTGGTTTTCCAACACACGCCGGATCGCGGCTTTGTACAACAGGCGGTCGGCCTGCGCTCGGGTGGCCCGCACCGCGGGTCCCTTGCTGCTGTTGAGGATGCGAAATTGAATGCCCCCCTCATCGGTCGCCAAGGCCATGGCCCCGCCCAAGGCATCCACCTCTTTCACCAAATGGCCTTTGCCTATGCCCCCGATGGAGGGGTTGCAGCTCATCTGGCCCAGGGTTTCTATGTTGTGGGTCAACAACAGGGTGCGACAGCCCATGCGGGCCGACGCCAACGCCGCTTCCGTGCCGGCGTGCCCGCCACCCACAACAATCACATCAAACGCTTCGGGATACAACATCAGCAAGCGGGACAAGCCCGTCCAAGGTGGGCGCAACCCGCGCCGGGGTGACCGCATCGGTCTGTTGCACAAGACGAGGTGCAGGGCGGTATTTTAGCGGTGCGGCCCTCGGCAACCCCCAAGCAGCGGCCTCATGGTGTGCGCGAATTGATGCTTGTCAAGCCACTGGCACCCCGAAAGGTGTTTAATAGCTCTTTCAACTCTGGAGTTTTCTCATGAACAAAAATGTCGGCGGTATCGACCGCACCATCCGCATCACCGTGGGCTTGGCCCTGATCATCGCCGCCGCAACCGGCACGATTGGCCTGTGGGGTTGGGTCGGCGTGGTGCCTTTGATCACGGGCGCCGTGGGTTGGTGTCCGCCCTATGCCTTGTTGGGCTTGAACACCTGCACGCTCAAAAAGAGCAACTGAGGTCGTTTGTTGAGCGCTCAGTAAATTGACGCCTGCCCCTCGGGGCGGGTTTTGAAACGCCGGTGCGGCCAGTAATACTGCGCCGGCATTTCACGAATGTACGTTTCCAGCCGGGTGTTCATTTCGGCCACGTCCTGCCTTTCATCGCCCGTGGGGTAGTTTTCCCACACAGGCAACAAACGCACCGTGTACCCGCCCCAAGTCACACGCGTGAGCAAAGTCATGACCGGTGCTTGCCCCATGGCCGACAAGCGCGGCAAGGCGGTGACGGTGGCGGCTTGGACACCAAAAAAGGGCACAAAAAGCGACTGTTGTCGGCCCAAGTCCATGTCGGGTGAAAAATGCAGCAGCCCGCCGCTGCGCAAACACTTGAGCAAGGGACGAACACCTTGATGACTGGGTGCCAATGCTGCACCAAAACGCATCCGGCCTTTCTTCATCCAACGCTCAAGCCAAAGCTTTCGCTGACGCGAATAACTCAGCGTCCATCGACGGCGCACGCGTTGGGTTAACCATAAGCCACCCACATCCAAGCCCATAAAATGCGGCGCAAACACCACCCGCGGCTGCGCGCCCTGTAAAGACGACACATCACCCACAAAGCGAATGCGTTTGTCCAAGGTGGACAGTGGGGCGTGCCACAACCAAAAGCGGTCAAACAAGGTGCAACCAAAACACACAAAATTCACCGTGAGCCACCACAAACGGGTTGCCCTGGGCTCTTTCGGAAAACACACCGAGAGATTGCGCCAAGCCACGTGGCGACGCTCCAGCGCAAACGCCAATAAAAACAAGCCCGTTAATAAGCCCAGAAAGCGAAAAAGCCACAAGGGCAAAACGGCAAACACGATCGTTGAAGGACTCAAACGGGGCTGTCGATGCGAATCCATGTGGTCTTGGTCTCGGTGTACTTGTCAAAGGCGTGCAAGGACTTGTCACGCCCCACCCCGCTTTGCTTAAAACCGCCAAAGGGCACGGTGATGTCGTCTTCGTCGTACTGGTTCACGTGCACCGTGCCCGCACGCAAAGCCCGGGCCACGCCATGCGCCTTGTTCAAATCACGGGTCCAGACCCCGGCTTGGAGGCCGTATTCGCTGGCATTGGCTTGGCGCACCACCTCCGCGGCATCGGTGAAGCTGAGCACCGACAGCACCGGGCCGAAAATTTCTTCGCGGGCAATCGTCATGGCCGAGGTCACGCCGTCGAACACGGTGGGCTGCACATAACAACCCCCAAGCACGGGCTCCACCCGCTGGCCGCCCGCCACCAATCGCGCGCCCTCAGACTCACCCAAACCGATGTAGCGCATCACGTTGTCGAGCTGCACACGGTCCACGATGGCCCCCATGACGGTCGAGGCCTCCAAGGGGTTGGCCGGTTGGTAGTTGGGCACCAAGGCCAATGCACGCTCCATGAACGCGTCTTTGATGGACGCCTCCACAAACAAGCGCGAAGGCGCGTTGCAGCTCTCGCCTTGGTTAAAAAAGATACTACCCACCGCCGCCTGAACGGCACGGTCCAAATCGGGGCAGTCGGCAAACACGATGTTGGGCGACTTCCCCCCCAGCTCGGTCCATGCGCGTTTGAGGTTGCTCTGCCCCGCCATGACATGAATTTGTTTGCCCACACGCGTTGAGCCAGTGAATGCAATGCAATCCACGTCCATGTGCAGCGCCAGCGGTGAGCCCGCCTCAACGCCATAACCGGGCACCACGTTAAACACCCCGGGCGGCACACCAGCGCTCAAAGCCAACTCCGCCAAACGCAGGGCGGTGAGGGGCGACTTTTCGCTGGGCTTTAACACCACCGAATTGCCCGCCGCCAAGGCTGGGGCGATTTTCCAAGCCGCCATGATGAGCGGGTAATTCCACGGCACGATCACACCCACCACACCCACGGGTTCGCGGGTGATGAGCGCCAGTGCGTTGCTGGGGGTGGGCGCGATTTCGTCATAGACCTTGTCCACCGCCTCGCCGTACCAACGGATGCAATTGGCCGCGCTGTTGACATCCACCGCCCGCGCATACTTCAGGGGCTTGCCCATGTCCCAGGTTTCGGTGAGCGCCAACTCATCGGCATGGTCGAGCAAGGCTTGGGCAAAGCGGATCATCACGCGCTTGCGATGCGCCGGTGCTGTGCCCGACCAACGGCGGTCTTCAAACGCTTGCCGTGCGGCCAACACCGCCGCGTCGATGTCGGCCTGGCCGCAACGCGCCACCGGCCCCAAAGAGCGACCATCAACGGGTGAGCGGTTATCAAAGGATTGGCCGTCTTTGGCCGCCACGCGCTCGCCGTTGATAAAGGCGCGGCCATCGTAGGTTGGGGTGCTCATGTCTGCTGTCCTGGTTTATTGACGCACCGCGGCGGCGATTTCACGTTCGCGGCGGCGTGTGCTTCTCGCCACCCACACGCTGTAGCTGACGATGACAATGGTCACGGTCACGATCAACAAGGTGGCGGCGGCGTAAATGGTGGGGTTGATGCCGCGTCGGGCGTAACCAAAAATCACTTGCGGCAGGGTGTTGACACCCGGGCCAGACAAAAACTCTGAAATCACCACGTCGTCAAACGAGAGGGTGAACGACAACAAAAACGCCGCCAAAATGGCTTGGAAAATGTTGGGCAAGGTGATCAAAAAGAACACTTGGTGCGGACGGGCGCCCAAGTCCATGGCGGCTTCTTCAATCGATCGGTCCATCTCCAACAAGCGCGACTGCACCACCACCATGGCGTACGCCATGCCCAGCAAGGTGTGCCCCAACACAATGGTCATCATGCCGCGCTGTGGCCAGCCGAACAGGTTTTGTGAGCCGACCATGAGCAGCAGCAAAGACAAACCAATCACCACCTCGGGCATCACCAACGGCGCATTCACCATGCCAGAAAACACCGTGCGCCCCAAAAACGCCCGGTAACGCACCAACACAAACGCGGCAAACGTGCCCAAGGTGGCCGACATCACACCCGTGATCGCCGCCACTTTGATGGACAACCAAAAGCCCTCGACGATCTTGGTGTCTCGCGTCAGCGCCTCATACCAGCGCCACGAAAAACCGGTGAACACCGCGTCTTGGCGTGTGCTGTTGAACGAGAACACCACCATGAACATGAGCGGCAAATAGAGGAACAAAAAGACCGCCGCCAGCCAGAACTTGCCGAAGTGTTTTTCAAAAAAAGCTTGCATGTTGCGCACTCCTGGGCTGGGCCGTCATTCTTTGTTGCGGTAGTAAAAGGCCAAGGGCACCACAATCACACCGATCATGACCACCGCCAACGCCGTGGCGCGAGGCCAGTTGTTGCTGGCGAACATTTCGTCCCACACCACACGCCCGATCATGATGTTTTCTGGCCCGCCCAAGAGCGAAGGAATCACGAACTCGCCCACCGATGGGATGAAGACCAGCATGAAGCCCGCGATGATGCCGGCCTTGGACAAGGGCACCGTGATGAGCCAAAACGCTTTGAAGGGCGAGGCACCCAAGTCGTAGGCGGCTTCCAGCAAGCGAAAATCCATCTTCACCAGGTTGGCATAAAGCGGCAGCACCATGAAGGGCAAATACACATACACCATGCCCACCAGCAAAGACACGTCGGTGTAGAGCATCTGGATGGGCTCACTCGTCAGGCCCACGGCCATGAAGATTTGGTTGACGACGCCTTGGTCGGCCAAGATGCCTTTCCAGGCGTAGACGCGCAGCAGGAACGAGGTCCAAAAGGGCAGCATCACCATCATCAAGAGCGCGGGTCGAACGCTGGCCGGGGAACGGGCGATGAAGTAGGCAAACGGATACCCCAAGACCAAACACAAAATCGCGGTGCACAAGGCGTACCAAATCGAGCGCAAATACGCCTCGATGTACAGGGTCTGAAACCACGCGCCTTCGTCGGATTTAAAAATGGAGGTGTAGTTCTCGTACTTCAGTGACAACAAACCGGTCTCGGTGTCCCAAATCGGTTTGAACGGGTGAATGCTCTCGCCCATGTCCACAAAGCTGATGTAGAGCAGGATGAGAAACGGCAGAAAGAAAAACACAAACAGCCACACATACGGCACGCCGATGACGAAGCGTTTGCCGGGCATTGAGATGGGTGTGCTCACCATGGGCTCCTTCGGCGTCAATCGCGCAAGACCACGCCCGCGCTGTCACCCCACCAGAAAAAGACGGTGTCTTCCCAGGTGATGTCGGACAACTCATGGCGCGAGGTATTGGCCTCGGTGATCTTCACCTTGGTGCCATCGCTGGCTTTAACGATGTAGGTGTTGTAAGAGCCGAAGTAAGCAATTTCTTTAACCTGGCCCGAGAACACATTGGTGTTCGCGTCGGGACGGTTTTTGCTGATTTCAATTTTTTCCGGACGAACCGCCAAACTCACGGGCATGTTGAGTGTGCCGCTGATGCCGTGGCCCACATGCATGTCACCCAAGGCGGTGGTCACCACACAGTGATCGGCTTCGTCCACACTGATTTGCCCGCTGAACAAGTTCACATTGCCAATGAAGTCGGCCACAAACTTGTTGCGGGGGTGTTCGTAAATCTCCTCGGGCGTGCCCACCTGCAAGACGCGCCCCTTGCTCATGATGGCAATGCGACTGGCCATGGTCATGGCCTCCTCCTGATCGTGGGTCACCATGACGACCGTCACGCCCACTTGCTCAATGATGTTGACCAACTCGAACTGGGTTTGTTCGCGCAGCTTTTTGTCGAGCGCACCCAAAGGCTCATCGAGCAACAAGAGCTTGGGTTTTTTGGCGAGGCTGCGGGCCAAGGCAACGCGCTGCTGTTGGCCACCCGACAATTGGTGCGGCTTGCGTTTGGCGTACGGCATGAGCTGTACCAAAGCCAACATCTCGTCGGTGCGCTTTTGGATGTCGTCTTTGGGCAAACCTTCGCGCTTGAGGCCAAAGGCCACGTTTTCCCAAATGTTGAGGTGCGGAAAAAGCGCGTAGCTCTGAAACATCATGTTGACCGGTCGGTCATACGGCGCCATGGCGGCCACGTCCTGGCCACCCAACAAAATGCGGCCCGACGTGGGCTTTTCAAAGCCCGCGAGCATGCGCAACAGGGTTGACTTGCCACAACCCGAACTGCCCAACAGCGCAAAGATTTCGCCTTTGCCGATGGACAGCGACACCTCGTCGACGGCCACCGCATCGTCGAAGCGCTTGACCAATTTCTCGGTCACCAAATACCCCGCTTGTGCCCCTGGCTGTGTCATTCTTGAACCCCGCGCGTGGAAAAATTCAGAAACAAAAAGGGCTGTTCATACGGTGTGTACAAACAGCCCGTGCTCGGTATGAACCGAAATTACTTGCCTTGTTTAAAGCTGTTGTAGGCGTTGGCCATGGCTTCACGCGCTTCGTTGGTCCAGCTCGCGGGCTGGATCATCTTGGGCATGTAGGCGGCTTCCACAAAAATGGTTTTGTTGGCGGCCATTTCGGGGGCGATCAGCGGCAAGGCGGCTTTGTTGCCGGCGTTGTAGCTCATTTCGTTACCCATGGCGGCACCGTTCTCGGGCTTCAAGAAGAAGTTAATGAAGGCGTGTGCGTTGTTGGGGTGCTTGGCGTCTTTGGTGATGGCCATGGTGTCAAAGAAAGACAAAGCGCCGGTGCTGGGCAGCAACGCTTCGATCACGTCCTTGGACTTGTTTTCAGCGGCGCGTTGCGCGGCGATGTTCACGTCGCCCGCCCAACCAACGGCCACGCAGGCCTTACCGCCGGCGATGTCATCGATCATGGTCGAGCTGAAAATGCGCACGTCTTTGCGCACCTTGGCCAGCATGTCGGTGGCGGCTTTGTAGTCAGCGGGGTCGTTGGAATACGCATCTTTACCAATGTAGTGCAGGGCCACGGGAATGATTTCGGTGGGCGCGTCCAAATAGGCAATGCCGCACGACTTCAGTTTGCTGGTGTACTCCGGCTTAAAGGCCAAGTCCCAAGCGTTCTCGGGCATGGCCATGCCGCCCAAGGCTTTCTCAACCTTGGTTTTGTTGATGCCCACGGTGGTGAAACTCCACGCCCATGGCACGAGGTGTTGGTTGCCGGGATCGGCTTTGGTCAAAACGGCCATGACCGACTCGTCGAGGTTGGCGTAATTGGGAATCTTGCTGCGGTCCAGCGGCTGGTAAAAGCCCGCTTCAATTTGGGGCTTAGCAAAGGTGGTGCCGGGCACCACGATGTCGTAGCCGGTGTTGCCGGCCACCAACTTGGCGTGCAGTGCTTCGTTGGTTTCAAAGGTGTCGTAGTTCACCTTGATACCGGTTTCTTTTTCAAAGGCTGCGATCATGCCTTCGGGAATGTAATCGGGCCAGTTATAAATGTTGAGCACCTTGGGCTCTTCGGGCGCTTGAGGCGCAGAAGCGGCTGCGGCGGGCTCTTCCTTTTTGCCGCAGGCGACCAATGCCAAGGCCGACATGGCCAAAACCAACACGTGTTTTTTCATGATCATGATTGCGTTTACTCCAAAAAAATAAAGGACACCAACGGCCGCCACGCCATGTGGCTTAACTATTCTATTCAAGCGCAATGGCCCGCTTCTTGCAGGTCGGCCCATGTTGCGTCCAAACACAGGCGAATCAAGGCCATCATGTCGTCAATTTGTTCCCGGGTCATGATCAAGGGTGGCGAAATGATCATGCGGTCGCCCACGGCGCGCATGATCAAGCCGTTTTTGAAGCAATGCGCCCGGCAACGCATGCCCACCCCCAAATCCGGATCAAACATGGCGCGGGTGGCCTTGTTTTTGATCAACACCAAGCCACCCACAAAACCGCAGGTTTCGGCATCCCCCACCAGCGGATGGGCTTTGAGGGCCTCAAACTGCTGGGCCAGATAAGGGCCGGTGTCCTCGCGCACGCGGCGCGGCAGGTCTTCTTTTTCCATCAGGTTCAAATTGGCCAAGGCTACCGCACAGGCCACGGGGTGACCGCTGTAGGTGTAGCCGTGGTTGAACTCGCCGCCTTGCTCGATCAAAACGTCGGCCACCCGGTTGCCCACCATCACGCCACCCAAAGGGATGTAACCACTGGTCACGCCCTTGGCAAAGGTCACCAAGTCGGGCTTGTAACCAAACTTCTCGTACGCAAACCAATGCCCCAAGCGGCCAAACGCGCAAATGACCTCGTCGGAGATCAACAAAATGCCGTATTTGTCCACGATGCGTTGGATCTCGGGCCAGTAGGTTTCGGGCGGAATGATCACACCGCCCGCACCCTGAACCGGCTCGCCAATAAAGGCCGCGACCTTCTCGGGGCCAATGGCCAAAATCTTCTCTTCCAGCCAGCCCGCCGCGCGAAGGCCAAAGTCCGCACGGCTCTCGCCGGGCAAGGCGTTGTCCCAATGGTGGGGTTGTTCAATGTGGGTGATGTTGGGAATGGGCAAGTCGCCTTGGGCGTGCATGCCGCTCATGCCACCCAAGGACGCTCCCGCCATGGTGGAGCCGTGGTAAGCGTTGTGGCGGCTGATGATGACCTTGCGCTCGGGCTGGCCGAGCAAGTCCCAGTAGCGGCGCACCATGCGCACATTGGTGTCGTTGCTCTCAGAGCCGCTGCTGCTGAAGAACACATGCTTGAAGCTGCGGTCCCCCACCTGGGGAGCCAGGCTCGCGAGCTTGGCCGCAAGTTGCACCGCCGGCACATTGGTGGTCTGGAAAAAGCTGTTGTAGAAGGGCAGCGTCATGAGCTGCTGGTAAGCCGCATCGGCCAACTCTTTGCGGCCATAACCGGCGTTCACGCACCACAGGCCGCTCATGGCGTCCAGGATTTGGTGCCCCTCGGAGTCCCACACATAAATGCCATCGGCGCGGGTAATCACCCGCGAGCCACGCGTGGCCAAATCGCCGTGGTCGGTGAAGGGGTGGATGAAGTGCGCGCTGTCGAGCGCTTGAATGGCGTGTGTGTCTTGGGCCTCGGCGCGGCGAACCACGGCGGGCGGTGCAATCAGGGTAGAGGTGTTCATTGCAAAAGTTTCCAACGCATCAAACGTGCAACAAGAGGTGTTCGCGCTCCCATGGCGAAATCACCTTCATGAATTCATCGAACTCGAGCTCTTTGACCTCGGTGTAGATGGTGATGAACTCTTTGCCCAGCACCTCGTGCAAATCGGGCTCGCGGCGCAACCAGTCCAGCGCCTCGCCCAAGCTGCGCGGCAAAGAATAAGGCGCTAGGTACGCATCCCCTTTCATCTCGGGCTTGGGTTCGATTTTGTTTTTCATGCCCAAGTAACCACACGCCAGCGTCATGGCCAAGGCCACGTAGGGGTTGGCGTCGGCACCGATCACCCGGTTTTCCACGCGACGCGCTTCGGGCGTGGAAATGGGCGAGCGGATACCCACCGTGCGGTTGTCGTGACCCCATTCGATGTTAATGGGCGCTGCGGTATGACGGCTCAAGCGGCGGTAGCTGTTCACATAGGGAGCCACCAACACCATGGCCGCTGGAATGTAACGCTGCAAACCGCCGATGTAGTGGTAGAAGGCCTGCGAAGGCGAACCGTCGGGGTTGCTGAAAATGTTTTTGCCGGTTTTTTTGTCAACAATACTTTGGTGCACGTGCATGGCCGAACCCGGCTCGCCCGCGATGGGCTTGGCCATGAAGGTGGCGTACATGTCGTGGCGCAAGGCCGATTCGCGCACCGTGCGTTTGAAGAAAAATACCTCATCGGCCAGGTTCAAGGGATGGGCATGGAAAAAGTTGATCTCCATTTGCCCAGCACCCACTTCGTGGATCAGCGTGTCCACGTTGAGCTTCATCTTGTCGCAATACTCGTAGATCTCTTCAAACAGCGGGTCAAACTCGTTGACGGCGTCGATGCTGTAGGCCTGGCGTGAGGTCTCGGCGCGACCGCTGCGGCCAATCGGCGCTTTGAGCAAGGTGTTGGGGTCGGTGTTGCGTGCGGTCAGGTAAAACTCCAGCTCGGGCGCCACCACGGGGTCCCACCCTTCGGCATCGTAAAGCTCACAAATGCGGCGCAACACGCTGCGGGGGGCAAACGGCACCAGCTTGCCTTCGTGATCAAAGCAGTCGTGGATCACCTGCGCCGTTGGGTCGGTGGCCCAAGGCACGATGCGTGCCGTGCTCGGGTCGGGGCGCAGCTGCATGTCTTTGTCGGTCGGATCGATCACGTCGTAATAGGGGCCATTCTCGGGAAACTCGCCCGTCACGCCCATGGCCACAATCGCCTGCGGCAGCCGCATACCACGGTCTTCGGTGAACTTACCGCGGGGCAAAATTTTGCCCCGCGCCACGCCCGTCAAGTCGGGCACAAGGCATTCCACCTCGGTCACCCGGTTCTCGTTGAGCCAGATTTCTAAGTCATTGAAGGTTGTCATGGTGGGGGCTGTCATGTGCCATCTCCTGTGTCGTGAATCGGTTAAACCAAGGCCAAACGTTGGCGTTGGCGGGCCTCGCAGGCTTGTCCAAAGGCTTTGAATATGTTGGCGTAGAACGGCGTTTCCCAGCAGCGCCACTCAGGGTGCCACTGCACCGCATGAGCAAACGCCCTTGCGCCTTCTACCGTAAACGCTTCCACCAAACCATCGGGCGCGTACGCGGTGGCGCGCAAGCCGGGGGCCAAGCGGTTAACGCCTTGGCCATGCAAGGAGTTCACCATCACCTCGGTGCTGCCAGCCCAATGGTGCAAATCACTGCCCTCGACCAAACGCACCGGGTGGCTGGGTGCGTATTGTTGATCCGGCGGTACACCCTTGGGCTCGCGGTGGTCGTTCATTCCAGGCACGGCGTGCACGCGTTGGTGCAAAGAACCGCCCATGGCCACGTTGATTTCTTGGTACCCCCGACAAATGCCCAACAAGGGCACACCTGCTGAGACACAAGCGCGGATCAAGGCCAGGGTGAGTTGATCGCGTTCGGCGTCCAGAGGCAGCGACGGGTCCGCCACGTCTTCATCAAAATGCGAAGGGTGCACATTGGAGGCTGAACCGGTCAACATCACGCCATCGACCATTGGCAACAACTCGGGCACCTGTTCGGCATTGGCCAAAGGAAACACAACGGGCTGGGCGTGTGCGCCGACCTTCGCGGCTCGGGCGTATTTGTCGCCCAACACCAACCACGGCATCTGGTGTCCGTGGTCGCCCATCAAACGGTGATCGGCGGGTAACCAAACCAAACAAGCTGGTTTGTTCATGGGAATTTCTCCGAAGCGGTGTGTTGTTGTTTGGGGTTCATTGAAGCACAGATTTGATCAAATTCAAAACAAGACGTCTCGCATGCGGTGCCACAGCATGCCCAAAGCCAGTGTCGGTGTGCGCAACAGCGGGCCGCCAGGAAAACGGTGGTGTTTCAATCGGGCAAAAACATCAAAGCGGCCATCCTGCGCGGTGATGGCTTCGGCCACCAATCGCCCCGCCATGCCCGTCAGGGCCACGCCATGCCCGCTGAAACCTTGAAGGTAATACACATTGCTGCCCAAACGACCAAAGTCCGGGGCGCGGTTCATGCTGATGTCCACAAAACCGCCCCAGGTAAACGCCACTGGCACATCCGCCAGATCGGGGAACACCTGCGCCATGCGCCGTTGCATCAAAGCCGACAGGCCAGGCGGCGTCATGGTGGTGTAGCTCACGCGGCCACCAAACAGCATGCGGTGATCGGCGCTGAAGCGGAAGTAATCCAACACAAAATTGTTGTCACACACCGCAGCGTTGCTTGGGATCAAACGCTCACACAAGTCGGGCTCCAAGGGTGGCGTGGCGACCATGTATGTGCCCACCGGCATGATGCGCGGCGCGATCTCGGGTGCCACGGCCGGGCCGTGCACAGGCAACAAACAATTGCCCGCCAACACCGCAAACCTGGCCCGCACCTGCCCCTGTGCGGTGTGTGCGCAAACCACAGCGCCACGGTCAAGCGCCGTCACCGCAGAACCTTCAAACAAACGCACGCCCGCGGCCTGCGCAGCACGCGCCAGGCCGAGCGCGTACTTCAACGGATGCAAGTGCCCTGAACGCGATTCACGCACGGATGCACGGTAGCGTGGGCTGCGAATGTGACGCTGCACATCGTCGCCTTCCGCCCAGTCCACCGCAATGCCTTGAGACTGCAAAAACTCGGCTTCAGCCCGCAAAGCAGGCACTTTTTTTGAACCGTCGGCCACGTACAAGTAACCCGAAACCCAATCACCGTCAATCTGGTGTTCACGCATGCGTTCTTGCAACAAATCGACGGCTTGTACCGACAGGTCCCACGCGCGTTGTGCGTCCCCTGCCCCGAGTTGTGCTTCAAACGGACCTTGACCACTGGCAAAGCCCACAATCGCTTGTCCGCCATTGCGCCCACTGGCGCCCGAGCCCACACGATCGGCTTCAAGCACCACCACATCCAAACCCTTCTGCGCCAAATCAAGCGCAGCAGACAAGCCCGCAAAGCCTGCACCAATTACCACCACATCGGCTTGCAACGCTTCTTGCAGCGGTGCCTGAGGTGGCGGGCGTTGAACACTGGCTTCGTAGTAACTGCGTTGGTTGAGCTGTGTGTCGCTGCGCAGCAAATTGGCCGCACCAAACATCATGCACCCACCCCTTGACGTTTGGCCACTTCGCCACTCAGGTAGGTCCACACAAACGTGGCTGCAGCGTTACTGGTGAGTTCGGCGTGGTCGTAAGCGGGCGCCACCTCCACACAATCCATGCCCACCCAATTCATGGGCTGCAGTTCTTCCAACAAGGTCAACACCTGTGAACTGGTCATGCCGCCCGGTTCTGGTGTGCCGGTACCCGGCGCAAAAGCCGGATCCAAACAATCGATGTCTAAAGACAGGTAACAAGGCCGCTCGCCCATGCGCCGACGAATCGCCGCCACCACCGAAGCCAAGCCCACCCCGTCGCGACCACGCAAAGCGCGGGCGGTGAAAATCTCCCCGCCTTGGTCCGCAACGTACTCACGAGCGGCACGATCACCGCTGGAACGAATGCCAATTTGCACCGTGTGCGCAGGGCTCACCAAACCTTCTTGAATGGCCTCATACGTCCAAGTACCGTGCCCGGAAGGTTCACCAAAATGGTCTTTCCAAGTGTCGCAATGCGCATCAAAATGCACCAAACCCAAGGCTTGACCCCACCGCGCCCGTGCAACGCGCAAGAGCGACAAGGTCACCGAATGATCACCACCCAAAAACACACAATGGTGGCGGTCCATCAATACCGCCGCTTGGCGCTCAATCGCTTCTCGGACCACGGGCAGTGGTGAGGCATTGGGTAAAGCCATGTCCAAGGCATCGCCCAAATGGTCTATGGGTGAGACATCAAAGACGGGGTGAATGGCGTCACACAGCATCAGGCTCGATGCGCGAATCGCCTGAGGACCAAACCGCGCACCGGGCCGGTTGGTCACCACGCCATCGTAAGGCACACCACACACGGCAAACGCCTGATCGCTCAAAGGCGCTGCACCCATGAATCGGTTCGTATTGTTGGCAAAAGCAAAATGTCCCATGCTCTGTTCCTATTTCATTTCCGTCATGGTGGGCAACACACTCAAACGCTCAACCACGGCTCACAATGTACCGCGTTGGTTTCTTCTTATTTCTTTTATTTAAATTAGTAGCAGTAGTAGAAGGCCGACCATTTCTGTGGATAAGCCATTTTTGCTTTGTCGCAGCAAGCACTTAGGCAAGTCTCAACGCTGTGCAAACACATCCACGAGCTTGGCCGCGCAAAGTGGATAACTTGGAGCAAGACCATTAATCTGTGGATAAGTACCCCGTTATGCCAAGATTATTCACAGCTTTTTGCAGTTAAGATTTGGCAACCCATTTGAACCGACCCATGTCAGTTGCCCTGTCCGCAAAAGCCCCCGTCACGTTTGAAATCAAAAGTGCTGAATTGCCCTTGGTAGCGCTGTGGCTCAAATCCACCGATGTGCTGCAGTTGACGCAAGAGTTGCACCAGCGGTATGGTGGTGCGTCGGCGTTTTTTGACAACGATCCGCTGCTCATTGACTTGTCGCCAATCAGCGAAAACCCCAAGCCATTGGATTTTGTGGCCTTGCTCACCGCCTTGCGCTCATTTGGCCTGTGGCCCATGGCCGTGCGTGGCGGTAATGAGACACACACCGCACAAGCCCAAGCCGCGGGTTTGGTGCTGGCCAACGACACCCTCATTGAGCGCCCTGCGCAAACCCCAACGCCGGTCACCGCTGCCTTGGTGATCGACAAACCCTTGCGCTCGGGACAACAGGTGTATGCCCGTGGTCGCGACCTGATCGTCATGGCGATGGTCAACCCCGGCGCCGAAGTGATCGCCGATGGGCATATTCATGTGTACGCCCCGCTGCGGGGCAAGGCCATGGCGGGTGCTCGTGGCAACACCGAGGCCCGCATCATGACTTTGTCGATGGAAGCGCAACTCTTGTCGATTGCCGGTGTCTACCGAACCAGTGAAAATGATTTGCCCGCCGCCGTTCACGGCAAAGCCGCCCAAGTGCGCTTGCAATCGGCCAGCAACGGCCAAGACAAACTCATCATTGAACCTTTGAACCCCTGAAGAAAGACCCGCTGCACCATGACCAAAATAGTTGTTGTCACCTCTGGCAAAGGCGGTGTTGGCAAAACCACCACCAGCGCCAGTTTTTCCACCGGCTTGGCCTTGCGTGGGTTCAAAACCGTTGTCATCGACTTTGACGTGGGTTTGCGCAACCTCGACCTGATCATGGGCTGTGAGCGGCGCGTGGTGTACGACTTTATCAACGTCATCCAAGGCGAAGCCAACCTCAACCAAGCCCTGATTAAAGACAAGCAGTGCGATAACCTGTTTGTGTTGGCCGCCAGCCAAACCCGCGACAAAGACGCCCTGACCCTGGCCGGTGTTGAAAAAGTGCTCAAAGACCTCTCAGCCATGGGTTTTGAATACATCGTCTGCGATTCCCCTGCAGGCATCGAAACCGGCGCGCTCATGGCCATGCACTTTGCCGACGAGGCCTTGGTGGTGACCAACCCCGAAGTCTCCAGCGTGCGCGACTCCGACCGCATCTTGGGCATGCTGGGCAGCAAAACCAAACGCGCCATTGAAAGCCAAGAGCCCATCAAAGAGCACCTGCTCATCACCCGTTACAACCCCACCCGCGTGGCCGACGGGCAGATGCTGGCCCTTGAAGACATTCAAGACATCTTGCGCATTCAACTCATTGGCGTCATTCCCGAAAGCGAAAGCGTGTTGACCGCGTCCAACCAAGGCACACCGGTGGTGCATTTGAGTGGCACCGATGTGTCCGAAGCCTACAAAGACGTCATTGACCGCTTCTTGGGTGAAGACAAACCCTTGCGTTTTGTGGAGCCCGAAAAAGCCGGTTTTTTAAAGCGCCTGTTCGGAAAGAAATAAAGCGATGGACTTTCTGTCATTCCTTCTTGGCGAGAAACAAAAAACCGCCAGCGTGGCCAAAGAACGGCTGCAAATCATCTTGGCGCACGAGCGCAACGGGCGCAACGCCGCCCAACCGGACTACCTGCCCGCCTTGCAACGCGAATTGTTGGCCGTCATCAGCAAGTACATCCAAATCAACCCCGACGACATCAAGGTCCAGCTCGATCGGCGCGACAACCTGGAGGTGCTGGAGGTCAAGATCGAGTTGCCCGACCAGAAGTGATGTCAACCCGGGTGGTATATTCGCAGGTTGTCGAAAGATAGGAGCCAATGCATGGCCAAAGAAGAACTGATTGACATGATGGGTGTGGTGGACGAAGTCTTGCCCGACACGCGTTTTCGCGTGACGCTGGACAACGGTCACCAACTGATCGCGTATTCCGCAGGCAAGATGCGCAAGAACCACATCCGCATTTTGGCTGGCGACCGTGTGTCGCTGGAGTTGTCCCCTTACGACCTGACCAAAGGCCGCATCAACTTTCGCCACATTGAAGGCCGCGCGCCCATGGCGCCTCGCACCCCCAAAACACCGCGCTGATTTTTCCAGCGCCGTGGTTCAAGCCCGGTGAGCCGCGCGCCGCGTCCTGACGGCCGCGGCCAAAGCCTCCAACACCGGCACCGTCTGCTCAAAGCCGATGCAGGCATCCGTCACACTCACCCCCCGCGCCAACGCCTGCCCCGCCACGATGTCTTGACGACCTTCGTTCAAGTGGCTCTCGATCATCAAGCCAATGATGCGCGCATCGCCCCCCGCCACCTGAACCGCCACGTCTTGTGCCACCTCGATTTGTTTGCGGTGCTGCTTGCTGCTGTTGGCGTGTGACACGTCCACCATCACCGCCTCGCGCAGGCCCGCGCCGCGCAACACATCACACGCCGCTTGCACATCGGCCGCGCTGTAATTGGGCTGCTTGCCGCCGCGCAAAATCAGGTGGCAGTCCGGGTTACCGCGCGTTTCAAAAATCGCCGCTTGGCCCATCTTGGTCATGCCCATGAAGGCGTGCGGCGCGGCGGCGGCCATCACGGCATCGGCGGCGATTTTCACGCTGCCGTCCGTGCCGTTTTTAAAACCCACCGGGCAGCTCAAACCGCTGGCGAGCTGGCGGTGGCTTTGGCTCTCGGTCGTGCGCGCCCCAATGGCGCCCCAACTCACCAGGTCGCTGATGAACTGCGGGCTGAGCAAATCCAAAAACTCCGTGCCCACCGGTAAGCCCAAGCCCACCACGTCGAGCAACAAAGCGCGGGCCTTTTCCAAACCCTCGTTGATGGCAAAGCTGCCGTCCAAATGCGGGTCGTTGATGTAACCCTTCCAACCCACCGTGGTGCGCGGCTTCTCGAAATACACGCGCATCACCACCAACACATCGTCGGCCAGCGCATCGGCCTGCACCTTGAGCAACCGCGCATAGGCCATGGCCTGCTCGTGGTCGTGAATGGAGCACGGCCCCACGATCACCAACAAACGGTCGTCTTGGCCGGCCAACACCCGCGCCACCGCGGCGCGGCTCTCGCGCACCAGCGCCAGGTGCGCGTCTTGCGCGGGCAGCCACTCTTGCAACAAAGCGGGCGTGAGCAGGGGGCGAACCGCAGCGATGCGAACGTCGTCGATGCGGGTGGTGTCTTGGGTGGAGGTGATGTTCATTCTTAAGGATGCTATCGCAACACGCGCGGTGAACAAGTCACCACAGGACTTGAGGTAAGCTTTTGCTTTTACTCACAGCAGGTTGCCACTTTATGACCCCATTGATTCGACGCGTCGGTGTTTGCTTGGTGTTTACGGTGTTGTCCACCCTCAGCGGTTGCGGCTACAACGACTTTCAGCGCTTGGACGAGCAAACCAGCTCGGCTTGGTCCGAGGTGCTTAACCAATACCAGCGCCGCGCCGACTTGGTGCCCAACATCGTGGCCACCGTGAAGGGCGAGGCCAACTTTGAGCAGGAAACGCTCACCCGCGTCATCGAAGCGCGGTCCAAAGCCACCAGTTTTCAAATCACCCCCGAAGTGCTGAACAACCCGCAGGCGCTGCAGCAGTTCCAAAACATGCAGGGCGAACTGTCCAGCGCCTTGTCGCGGCTCATGGTGGTGTCAGAGCAGTACCCCAACCTCAAGGCCAACCAAGGGTTTGCCGATTTGCGTGTGCAGCTCGAAGGTACCGAGAACCGCATCGCCGTGGCGCGTAACCGCTACATCGGGGCGGTGCAGGAATACAACGTGCTGGCGCGGAGCTTTCCCACCAATCTAACGGCCAAGGTGTTTGGTTATGGCCCCAAAGCCAACTTCGCGGTGGCCAATGAGGCGGCCATCAGCGCACCGCCCACGGTGGACTTCAACAAGTGACAGCCACCCAGCGGGCCATGGCTTGGGCGCGCTGGGCCTGTTTGGCTTGGTGCGTGTGTGTGGGGCTCGGCGCGTGGGCCCAAGCGTTGCAGCCGGTGCCCGCCCTCACCGCGCGGGTGATGGACCAGACCGGCACGCTGGCCCAGGCCGAGGTGGCTGCGCTGGAACAGCAGTTGACGACCTTTGAGCAGCAACACGGCACCCAGATGGTGGTGGTGTTGGTGCCCAGCACCGCACCCGAAGACATTGCCGATTACACACAGCGCTTGGGCGATGCATGGCAGATTGGCCGCCCCGATGTGGGTGATGGTTTGTTGCTGGTGGTGGCGCTCAACGACCGGCGGCTGCGCATTGCGCCGGCCAAAGCGCTCGAAGGTGCCGTGCCCGACTTGGCCGCCAAACGCATCATCGACGACGTGATCACGCCCGCGTTTCGCCAAGGCGATGTGCCCGGTGGCCTGCGCGCAGGGCTTGAGCATTTGCAGGCCCGCATCGTGGGCGAGGCGCTGCCCTTGCCGTCCAGCACAAGTCCGCGTGCTGCGGCGGGTGTCGACTGGATGGACTTGGCGGTGTTGCTTTTGGTGGCGGTGCCGGTGGTGGCCACCGTGTTGCGCCAGATGTTGGGCAACCGCTGGGGTTCACTGGCCGCGGGTGTTGCGTCGGGCGGCTTGGCTTGGAACATGACCGGTTTGGTTTGGCTCGGTGTGATGGCGGGCTTGCTGGCGTTGGTGGTGGCCATTTTTATGCAGGTGATGCCCAGCGGTGCGGTTCGGCGTGGCCGCGCCGCGCGGGGCTGGGACACCGGCGCTTCAAGCGGCTGGGGCAGTGGGTCACACGGCGGCTGGGGCGGCTCGGGTGGCGGTGGGTTCTCGTCTGGCGGTGGCGGCAATTTTGGGGGCGGTGGTGCCTCCGGGGGGTGGTGAGATGGGGCCTGAAGGACGTTTAATGCGCTGGGCGCGCTGGTGGCGTCACCGCTGGTTGCCCGACAACGCCGCCCGCCGAGCCGTGCCCGACGACATGGCTGAGCGCTTGCAGCAGCGCATTGCACAAAGCGAAGCTCAGCACAGCGGTGAGATTGTTGTGTGTGTGGAAGGCGCCTTGCCCAACCGATACCTGGCCCGTGCTGGGCTGGACGAGCCGCTGGACGTGGTGGTGCGCCAGCGTGCCTTGGCTTGGTTTGGCAAGCTGCGGGTTTGGGACACCGAGCACAACAACGGCGTTTTGATTTACCTCTTGCTGGCCGAGCGCCGCATTGAGGTGGTGGCCGATCGGGGTTTGAGCCTTTGTGTGCCGCCCGACCATTGGCAAGCGGTGATACGGCCCTTGGGCCAAGCCTTGCGCAGCGGTGAGGCCGAGGCGGGTTTGATGCAGGCCATTCAAGCCGTCACGACCCCGTTGGTGACGCACTTTGGCTTGGCCCCGGGGGCAAGCAATGCCAACGAACTGGGCGACCGTGTTGTGCGCGTTTGACGCTGGGTGTCACCAACGCAAGAAGCGGTGACCCGCCGCAGCGCCCAAAAGGCCGCTCAACGCGATGCCACCGCCGTACCAAAGCGTGAAAAAACCCAAACCGGTTTCGGTGCAGTGCAGGGAATACAGCCCGGCGGCCACACAGCCCGCGAACAAACCCGCCACGCCGCCGGTCCGTGAGGGTTGGGTGGGGGCCATGTCGCGCAGTGTCCAGATCAGGGCCGCCAGCAACGGCACCGACAGCGCCAAAATATTCAAGGCACACACGTTCCAAGTTTGACCCAACCAAAAGCCCTGTGTTTGGGCTTCACCCCACGACTCCAGCACGGCCAGCGCAGCCATCACCAACCAAGCCAGCGGCCAGACCCACAGGGCCATGCCCGCCGTTTGGCCTGGCCGCGACAAGCGCCGCACCACCACGCCCGTGGCAATGGCCATGACCAAGAGCCAGAACAGTTTGAGTGCGATGGTTGGGCGTGTCAGCCAATGGATGAGGTCGGTGTGAATGCCCAAGGCCACGACTGCGGTGAGCACCACCAAGCCACCGATCAACAAGGCCCCGGCCACTTGCCATTTCGGTCGAGCTTGGGGCGGCAGTGGGTCGCTGGCCAGCAGGGCGATGAGGTCATCGGTTTTCATGTCGAGCGGCTCCATTGCTGTGCCAAGGCTTTCAGGCCACGGTGAATGTTGACCTTGACGGCGGCCTCGCTTTGACCCGTTCGCTCAGCCGTCTCGCCAATGGACAGGCCCTCAAGCTTGGTGCACTCAATGGCCAAGCGTTGGCGATCGGGCAAGCCAGACAACAGGCGGTGCAGGTCGCGGTGTGCGTCTTGGGCGTCGTGGTCGTTCGTCGCCCAAAGGTGATCGGCCCAGTCGTCGATGTCGTCGTGCAACAGCCCGCGCCGACCTTGGCCACGCCAATGGTCGACCCATTTGTAACGGGCGATCGCGTGAACCCAAGCCGTCAAGGGCTGGTCGGTTTGGTAGGTGTGGCGCTTCTGATGAATCGCCAACAGGGCTTCTTGCACGAGATCCTCCACATCGCTGCTGCTGTTGTGCATGCGCCGCTTCAAGAAGCCGCGCAAATGGGCACCCAAGCGTTTGAGCACTTGGGCGTAAGCGGCCGAATCCCCCGTGTTCGCACGCAGCCACAGGGCGTGGAGCTCGACTTCGAGTTGGTTTAGGACATCGCTCACAAGAACAGTTCGGTGAAAGGTGGAAAAGGTTACAGCACCGGCCAGCAAAATTTTTTTGAAAAGCTTGTAACTTTTGCTTAAGGCCGAACGGATTACATCACGACTGCCCAGCGCGAACTTTGTGAGTGGTGTCCGAGGCGGTTGGTTCTTTCAACAACTTTGATGAGGTGATTTTTATGAACAAGCAACAACTCTTGAGCGTGGCCATCGGTTCTGCCTTCGCCGCCGTGACCCTGATGCCCGTGGCCCATGCCGCCAACCCCTTTGCTGCGGACACGCTGCAAAACGGCTATCAAGTCGCTCAAGCCGATGCCAAAGCCAAAGACGGTAAATGCGGCGAAGGCAAGTGTGGCGCCGACATGAAGAAAAAGAAAGACGGCAAATGTGGCGAAGGCAAGTGCGGCGCAGAAAAAGACAAAAAGAAAGACGGCAAGTGCGGTGAAGGCAAGTGCGGCGCCGACAAGAAAAAGTCTTGATGTTTTTCATGCGCTGAGCATGAAACGGCTTGTGCACTTGGGTAGCAATCCGAGTGCACAACACGTCAAACGCCCTTAAAAGTCAGGTATGAACACACACACCAAGACCTCGGGTGCCGGTTTGGGTTTTCGCCGCGAACTGCTCCCCGCTTTGCAACAAGCCGTGCCGGCGGTGATCGACTTCTTTGAAGTGGCCCCGGAGAATTGGGCGGGCATGGGTGGTCAGTCCGCGTACGATCTGCGCGCCTTCACCGAGCGTTACCCCTTTGTCTGCCACGGTCTGTCTTTGTCGCTCGGCGGCCCTGGCGCCTTGGACGAAACCTTGATTCGCCGCACCCGCGACTTCATGCGCGAGCACGGCATGACGCTGTTCACCGAGCACCTGTCTTGGTGCGCCGACGACAGCCATTTGTACGATTTGTTGCCCATCCCCATGACCGAAGACGCGGTGCGCTGGACGGCCGATCGCATCTTGCGCACCCAAGATTTGCTGGGCATGCGCATCGGGGTGGAAAACGCCTCCACCTACATCGCGCCACCGGGCAGCGACATGGGCGAGGCCGAGTTTGTTCGCGCCGTGGTGGAGCGCGCCGATTGCGGCTTGCACCTGGACGTCAACAATGTCTACGTCAACAGCCAAAACTTCGGCTTTGACCCCTACGAATATTTGCGTGCCTTGCCGCTGGAGCGCACCTGTTATGTGCACGTGGCGGGGCATTATGTGGAAGACGATGGGCTCTTGGTCGACACCCACGGCACCGAGGTGATCGACCCGGTGTGGGCCTTGCTCGACGCCGCTTACGCGGGCATTGGGCGCTCGGTGCCGACCTGTTTGGAGCGCGACTTCAACCTGCCCGCGCTCGACGTGTTGGCCGAAGAGGTGGCGCAGATCGCGCGCCGCCAGGGCGTCTTGACCGCGCAAGTCTGGGCCCAACAAAACCCCAAGCAACGGCCTTGGGCACGGGTGGCGTGATGCTGGCCTTCCAACAATTCCAACGCGAACTGGCCACGCATTTGCGCAACCCGGCCCACGTGGCACGCCCCGCGGGTGTGCCGCCGCGCCGGCTGCAGGTGTACAGCGAACTGCTGTTCAACAACGTCAGCGGTTTTCTCAACAGCTGTTTCCCGGTGTGCCAAGCCATCGTAGGGCCCGAGCGCTGGTCGCGTCTGTGCCGCACCTTCTACCGCGATTGGCCATCGCACACGCCGTGGTTTCGCGAGATCCCGCGCGAGTTCGTGCGCTACTTGCAAGAGGCCACGATTGCGCAGCCCTTGCCACGTTGGTTCGCTGACCTAGCGCATTACGAGTGGGCCGAGCTGGCCGTGGACGTGATGTCGGTGGAGGTGCCCGCGCACGACCCGGAAGGCGACTTGATGGCGAACCCGGTGTGTCTGAACCCCGCGCGGGTGGACATCGCCTCGAGCTGGGCGGTGCACCGCATCGGCCCAGACCATCGGCCCCGTGTGGAGGAGCCGACCTTTGTGGTGGTCTACCGCGATGCGCAACACGAATCGCGCTTCACTGTGCTCAACGCCGTCTCGGCCAAGCTCTTGGCCCATTTGGACCAGGGCTTGACGGGACAAGACGCGGTGTCAGAAGTGGCTTTGGCCCTCGGGCACGACAACCCCAGGGCGCTCGACGCCATGGGCCGTGCGCTGCTCAACAGCTTGCGCGAACAAGGATTGATCTTAGGAGTGAAGCAATGAATGCAGTGGTGAACACAACGGTGGGTGGGGGCTTACGGGCTTTGGATTGGGTGGGCCTGTGGGTGGGCTTGCTCAGTCTGCGCCTCTTGATGGCGTGGGAATTCGGCGAAGCCGGTTGGGAAAAGTGGACCGGTGAGAACTGGTTTGCTGACATTCAGTCGCAGTTCCCTTGGCCTTTCAACCTGGTGCCACCCGACATCAGCTGGGCCATGGCCACCGGTTTTGAGCTCGTCGGCGCCATCGCCTTGCTGATTGGTTTGGGTACGCGCTTCTTTTCGTTTTCGCTGGTCATCTTGAGCGTGGTGGCCATGCTCGCGGTGCACTGGCCCGAAAGCTGGTCAACGTTGGGCGAACTCATGAAGGGATACGTCATCAGCGACGACGGTCAAGGTAACTTCAAGCTGCCCATGTTCTTCATCGGCATGTTGCTGCCAGTTGTTTTTATGGGCCCTGGTCGTTTGTCCATCGATCACTTCATTCGCCAGCGCTGGCTCAAGTCCTGCGGCGCAAACTGTGGTGCTGCGCCCACCAAAGCGCCAGCAGACCGCTGAGCGAGTTTGTGGTCAAGCTGCCGCGAAACATGCGTCGAGCTCACGCAGCCACTGTTGTTTGTCGGCGTCGTTGGCAAAGCTGGCTTGGATGCTGTTGGCCGCCAAGGTTTTGGCGTGTTGGGCGTTCAGGTTCAAGGCCGCAAACGTGTGCCGGTAGTTGTCGTTGAGGTAGCCACCGAAATAGGCCGGGTCGTCGGAGTTGATCGTCACGCACAGGCCCGCGTCGAGCATGTGTTTGAGGTTGTGGTCTTCCAAACGGCCGAACACACACAGCTTGAGGTTGGAGAGCGGGCACACGGTCAGCGGCACGCGGCTTTGCGCCAAGCGTTGCATCAGCGCGGGGTCGTGAATGGCTTGCACGCCGTGGTCGATGCGCTCGACCTGCAACACGTCCAAGGCGCTCCAGATGTAAGCCGGTGGGCCTTCTTCGCCGGCATGGGCCACCACGTGCAAACCCAAGGCGCGGGCTTGCGCGAACACGCGCGCGAACTTCTCGGGCGGGTGGCCCACCTCACTCGAATCGAGCCCCACGCCAATGAAACGGTCGCGCCAGGGCAGGGCCGCTTGCAGCGTCTCGATGGCCTCTTCTTCGGACAGGTGGCGCAAGAAACACAAGATCAAATCGGCGCTGATGCCCAGCTTCGTTTGCGCGTCTTGGCAGGCGCGGTGCAGGCCTTCGATGACTACGCCCATGGGCACGCCGCGCGCGGTGTGGGTTTGGGGGTCAAAGAAGAGTTCGGCGCGCACCACGTGGTCGGCCGCGGCGCGTTCGAAATACCCCCACGCCATGTCGTAAAAGTCGGCTTCGTGCAGCAGCACGCTGGCCCCGGCGTAGTACAGGTCCAAAAAACTCTGCAGGTTGGTGAAGGCGTAGGCGCTGCGCAGCGCCGCCACATCGGCGTAGGGCAGCGACACGCCGTTGCGCTGCGCCAGCGCAAAGATCAATTCGGGCTCCAAAGAGCCTTCAATGTGGATGTGCAACTCGGCCTTGGGCATGTGTTGGATCAAGGCGCTCAGGGTCTGCACGCTGGTGTTGGCTGGGGTGGTCATGGGTGTTTTTTGGCGGTGAGGTGACCCCATATTAATTCCACCGCCTCAAGCCCGCTGTCCCCAACCCGATCGGTATTGCAAGGCCTCGGCCATGTGGGCGGTGCTCACCCGTTCGCTGCCCGCGAGGTCGGCGATGGTGCGGGCGACCTTGAGGGTGCGGTGGGTGCTGCGCCCGCTCAGGCCCAAGCGCGTGGCGGCGCGTTGCAGCCATTGGCTGGCGGCGGGGTCGAGTTGGGCGTGGGCATCGATCGCCTGACCTTGAAGGGCGGTGTTGCTGCAGCCTTGGCGTTGCCAAGCCCGTGCGCGGGCCGCCGCGCTGCGTTCGGCGATGGGGGCACTGGCTTCGCCGGGGGCTTGGTGCAGCAACTCCTCGGCGCTGAGGTTGCTGACGTGGATGTGCAGGTCAATCCGGTCAAGCAAGGGGCCGGAAATTTTTTGTTGGTAACGCACCACTTGGTCGGGCGTGCAGCGACAGCGCCCGTCCATCGAGCCCGCGTGCCCGCACGGGCAAGGGTTCATGGCCGCGACCAACTGAAACCGGGCGGGAAACTCCGCGCGTCGCGCCGCCCGAGCGATGGTGATGGTGCCCGTCTCCAGCGGTTCGCGCAGGGCTTCAAGTGCGCTGCGGGGAAATTCGGGCAGTTCGTCCAAAAACAGCACGCCGCGGTGCGCCAGGGAAATTTCGCCGGGCCGCGGCGGCGAGCCGCCGCCCACCAAGGCCACGGCGCTGGCCGTGTGGTGCGGTGCGCAGTAGGGTCGGCAACCCCAGCGTTGCAGGTCCAAACGCCCAGCCAAGCTGGCAATCGCCGCGCTCTCCAGCGCGTCGTCCACCGCCAAGGCGGGCAACAAACCCACCAAGCGCTGCGCCAGCATCGATTTGCCAGAGCCCGGCGGCCCCACCAAGAGCAGCGAATGCCCGCCCGCCGCGGCAATTTCCATGGCCCGTTTGGGACCGCTGTGGCCTTTGACGTCCGCCATGTCGGGCCAAGGCGGGGCTTGGTGGACCCAGGGGTTTTGGCCACGCAGGCGCACCCAGCCCTCGCTCGGAGCGCCATCGCTGGGGGCGAAGGCTTGCACCACGTCAAGTAGGTGTTGGGCGCGAAACACCTGCGCGTCGGGCACCAAGGCGGCTTCTTCCGCGCTGCCGGGGGGCAAAACCAAGCGCGTGGTCGGCCCAGCGCGGCGCAAAGCCAGGCCCATGGCCAAGGCCCCCCGAACGGGGCGCAACGCGCCGCTGAGCGAGAGCTCGCCTGCGAATTCCCAGCCGACCAGCCGTGCCGCGTCGATTTGCCCACTGGCCGCCAAGATGCCCAAGGCCATGGGCAAGTCCAAGCGCCCGGAATCTTTGGGCAAGTCCGCGGGGGCCAAATTGACGGTGATGCGTTGGTTGTGCGGAAACGTCAGTCCCGCGTTGACGATGGCCGAACGCACGCGTTCGCGGGCCTCTTTGACTTCGGTGTCGGCCAAGCCCACCAAGGTAAACAGGGGCAGGCCATTGGCCAAATGCACCTCCACCTCGACCGCGTGCGCCTGCAAACCCACCAACACCCGGCTGTGAACCGTTGACAAAGCCATGACCACCTCCTGAAAGGGCACCGTCACGGTGCGCACCGAAGTGGTGCGCGTGCGGGGTGTGTTGCATTTTGGTGCGGTGCCAAGGCCTCATCGTGGCAGGCCGTGGGCGCTTTGTCAGCCCTTGGGCGGCTGCGCGTTGGCATGACCGCCACAAGGCGCAGCAAGAAACACCGGCGGCGTGCAAAAGTTGGCACGTTCTGTGCTGAGTCAATGCACCGACCCGTGTTGGGTTGAACCCTTGTTTTGTTTTGAAAGGAACCCGAGCATGAAAATGGTCACCGCCATCATCAAGCCGTTCAAGTTGGACGAAGTGCGCGAAGCGCTCTCCGGCATGGGCGTGCAAGGCATCACCGTCACCGAAGTCAAAGGCTTTGGTCGCCAAAAAGGACACACCGAGCTCTACCGTGGCGCGGAATACGTGGTGGACTTTTTGCCCAAGGTCAAACTCGAAGCGGCGGTGGCCGACGAGCTGCTTGACCGCGTCATTGAAGCCATCGAAGCTGCGGCCCGCACCGGCAAGATCGGCGACGGCAAGATTTTTGTGACCAGCCTCGAGCAGGTCGTTCGCATCCGCACCGGCGAAACCGGCAAAGAAGCGCTCTGACGCGACAACCCTTCAAGAAAGATCAAAGCCATGAAACAGTTGATTGCTTCCCTCTGCTTGGGCCTCGGATTGGCCCTGGGCGCGGGCATTGCCGTTGCGCAAACCGCCCCGGCCGCCGACACGGCGGCACCCGCTGCGGTTGCCGCCCCCGCCGACGCAGCAGCCCCCGCGATGGCTGCGCCCGCCGAAGCCGCTGCCGCGCCTGCTGAGGCGCCCGCCGCTGAACCCACCCCCACCGTCGACAAAGGCGATGTCGCCTGGATGATGGTCTCCACCATTTTGGTGATTTTGATGGTCGTGCCCGGCCTGGCCCTGTTCTACGGCGGCTTGGTGCGCAGCAAAAACATGCTGTCCGTGCTGATGCAAGTGATGGTTGTTTTCTCGCTGATCTCGGTGCTGTGGGCCGTTTACGGTTACAGCCTGGCGTTCGGCGGTGAGGGCCTCATCATCGGCAACTTCGACAAGCTCTTCCTTAAGGGTGTGACCGCCGATTCCTTGGCCGCCACGTTCACCGCTGGCGTGATGATCCCCGAGTTCATCTTCATCGCCTTCCAAGCCACGTTTGCGGGCATCACCTGTGCGCTGATCGTCGGCTCCTTTGCCGAACGCATCAAATTTGGCTCGGTGCTGTTGTTTTGTGCCATTTGGTTCACGTTCAGCTACCTGCCAATCGCTCACATGGTGTGGGGCGCGGGTGGTTACTTGTTCGACAAGGGTGCTTTGGACTTCGCTGGCGGCACCGTGGTGCACATCAACGCGGCCATGGCCGGTTTGGTGGGCGCCTACGTCTTGGGCAAGCGCATCGGTTATGGCAAAGAGTCCATGACCCCACACAGCCTGACGCTGACCATGGTCGGTGCCTCCATGCTGTGGGTGGGCTGGTTTGGCTTTAACGCAGGCTCCAACTTGGAAGCCAACGGCGGCACCACCTTGGCCTTCATCAATACCCTGTTCGCCACCGCCGCAGCGGTGCTGGCCTGGTGCGTGGGCGAAGCCCTGACCAAGGGCAAGGCCTCGATGTTGGGTGCAGCGTCTGGCGCGGTGGCTGGCTTGGTCGCCATCACCCCCGCGTGTGGCACGGTCGGCCCCATGGGCGGCATCGTGATCGGTTTGGCTTCGGGCTTCTTGTGCCTGTGGGGCGTGACCGGTCTGAAGAAAATGCTCGGCGCGGACGACTCCTTGGACGTCTTCGGTGTGCACGGCGTGGGCGGTATCGTCGGCGCTTTGTTGACCGGTGTGTTCTCTGCCGGCTCCTTGGGCGGCATCAAGGGCGACGACTTCTCGATCCCCGCTCAGTTCATGATCCAGCTCGAAGGCGTGGTGATCACCATGGTCTGGTCGGGTGTGGTGGCTTATGTGGCCTACAAACTGGTTGACATGGTCATGGGCCTGCGCGTCACGGAAGAAGCCGAACGCGAAGGTTTGGACATCACCTCGCACGGTGAGACTGCCTACAACCGTTAATTCGCAGCGGTTTGAATGAAAGCGGCGGGGGTCAAACCCCGCCGCTTTTTTTATGGGTGAATGGAGCTTTAAATTCCTGCAAATTGAAAATCAGATTTTGAATTTGCAGGGAATTTTGCTACACTGCCAACCATGATCACTCGCAATATCGAACCTCATTTGCGCTTATTGGCTGGTCAGTACCCCATCGTGACCCTGGTCGGTCCGCGTCAAAGCGGTAAAACCACCTTGGCTCGCATGGTGTTTGCGAACAAGCCTTACGTGACGCTGGAAGACCCCGACGTGCGCCGTTTCGCGGTCGAAGACCCTAGGGGGTTTTTGTCGTCTTACCCCGATGGGGCGGTGTTCGATGAAATTCAACGCGCTCCCGAATTGCCCTCTTATTTGCAATCGATGGTTGACGTCAACGCGGCACCGGGACAGTATGTTCTGACCGGCAGTCAGCAGTTTGAGTTAATGACACAGGTCAGCCAATCCCTCGCGGGGCGTACCGCCCTGTTGCGTTTGTTGCCTTTGACTTTGGCCGAGGTGGCGTCATTTCACGCCCCAGATGCGAATGATCCTTGGGTGCTTGCCCAGTGTTTGTTGAACGGGTTTTACCCGCGCGTGCACGACAAAGGACTCGATCCGTCACAAGCCATGGGCGATTACTTCGCCACCTATGTGGAGCGCGACTTGCGGCAACTGGCCGCTGTGCAAGATTTGCGTTTGTTCGAGCGATTTGTGCGGCTGTGTGCCGGCCGCACCGGACAACTGCTCAACCTCAGCCATTTGGCCAACGACACAGGGGTGTCGCAACCCACCGCACGCGCTTGGTTGGATTTGCTGCAGACCAGCTTCATCGTGCAGTTGTTGCCGCCTTGGTTTGTGAATTCGGGCAAACGCTTGATCAAGTCACCCAAGCTGTATTTTTGTGACACCGGCTTGGCCTGTTGGCTTTTGGGGCTGCGCACGGCAGAGCAAGTGCAGCGTGATCCGCTGTGGGGCGCCTTGTTTGAAAACTTCGTGGTGATGGAAGCCATGAAAGACCGGTTCAACCAAGGCGAGAACAGCCCCTTGTACTTTTACCGAGATGCCGAAGGCAATGAGGTGGACTTGCTCATGCCGGTGGGTCGGCAGGTTCACGCGATTGAAATCAAAGCGGGCGGCACGGTCAACCCCGACTATTTCAAAGGACTCAAGCGCTTTGAGGCGAACCACCCGGACATGCTCCAAGGCGGGTGCGTGGTATTCGGCGGCCAGCAGTCGCAAGCGCGTTCGCCTTGGCCGGTGCACTCGTGGTTGAATTTGGCCGCCCAGCGCCAAAAGTAATTTCCCACAACCCCCGCGTTCAAAAAATTCATCCGCTGCGTCAGGGGCGGGGGTTAACATGCCTGCCCATGGAAGCACAACGCCAACACCTCATCGATGCCGTGCGCGCCGCCGCGGCGCACGGCCACCCACTGCGCTTGCGCGGCGGGGGTACCAAAGACTTTTGGGGTGCCCCGCTGACGGGCGAAGTCTTGGACACGCGCGGCTACAGCGGCATCGTCAGCCACGAGCCGAGCGAACTCTTTGTCACCGCCCGCGCTGGCACACCCTTGGCTGAGCTGGAGGCTGCCTTGGCCGCGCACGGTCAGTGTCTGCCGTTTGAGCCGCCGCACTTCGGCGCGGGTGCCACGGTCGGTGGCATGGTCGCTGCGGGTTTGTCGGGTCCGGCCCGCGCCAGCGTGGGCTCGGTGCGCGATTACGTCTTGGGTGTGCGCATGGTCAATGGCCGTGGCGAAGACCTGAGTTTTGGCGGCCAAGTCATGAAGAACGTGGCCGGGTACGACGTCAGCCGTTTGATGGCGGGCAGCTGGGGCACCTTGGGGCTGATCACCGAGGTCAGTTTGAAGGTCTTGCCGCTGGCCCCCGCCGAGGCCACGCTGATGTGTGTGGGTTTGGACCAAGCCACGGCGCTGAGCCTGCTGCACCGCTGGGGCGGCCAGCCCCTGCCTTTGAACGCCAGCGCGTGGGTGCGCGACACCACGGCCACGCCCGTGGCGGACATCTTGTTTGTGCGTTTGCGCGGCGCGGTGGCGGCGGTGCAGTCGGCCACCACGCGCATGAGCGCGGACGCTTCGGCCTTGGGCGCACAGGTCACGGTCATGGACGCCGCGGCTGGGGCCGATTGGCGTGCCAGCGCCGAACAGACCTTGCCGTTTTTCCAAGCGCCGTCGGCCCACCTGGCCCTGTGGCGTTTGTCGGTGCCCCAAACCGCACCGGTGATTGAGGTGCCGGGCTTGGACGCGGCGGCGCAGTACGTCGAATGGCACGGTGCGCAGCGCTGGCTGTGGGCGCCGATGGCCTCGGCCCCGGCCATTCATGCGCTGGCCCAAGCCGTGGGCGGCAACGCCCAATGTTTCCGGCCTGCGGCGGATCACCAAGGGCCGGCGGCCCTTGCGATGACCGGTGCGTTCGCGCCCATGCCCGAGGCCTTGTTGCGCATCCAGCGCGCCTTGCAAGAACAGTTTGACCCCGCAGGCGTGTTCGCCACGGGGCGCATGGGACATTGATATGCAGACCAACCTGGCCCCCGAATTTTTGAACACCGAGCGCGGTGAGGCCGCCGAAGCGGTGTTGCGCAAATGCGTGCACTGCGGTTTTTGCACCGCCACCTGCCCCACCTACCAGCTGCTGGGCGACGAGCTGGACGGCCCACGCGGGCGCATCTACCTGATCAAACAGGTGCTCGAAGGCGCCGAGCCCACGCGCAAAACCCAGATGCACCTGGACCGCTGCCTGACCTGCCGCAACTGCGAAAGCACCTGCCCCAGCGGCGTGGACTACGGCCATTTGGTGGACATTGGCCGCGCCATCGTGGACGAAAAAGTGGCCCGCCCGCTGCCCGAGCGTGCGCTGCGCTGGGCGCTCAAAGAAGGCCTGACTTCGCGCTGGTTCGCGCCCGCCATGCGCCTGGGCCAATTCGTGCGCCCGCTCTTGCCGCGCGCCCTAAAAAACAAAGTGCCCGAGCGGCACGCCGCGGGGGTTTGGCCCCAAGCCACGCACAGCCGCCGTGTGCTCATGCTCGCCGGGTGTGTGCAACCGGCCATGGCGCCCAACATCAACAGCGCCACCGCCCGCGTGCTCGACGCCGCTGGCCTGCAGGTGGTGGTGCCGCCCGCCGCGGGCTGCTGCGGCGCGGTGAAGTTCCACCTCAACGACCAAGCCGGCGGCATGGCCCAGATGCGCCGCAACATCGACGCGTGGTGGCCCGAGATCGAAGCGGGCGTGGAGGCCATCGTCATGAACGCCTCGGGCTGCGGCGTCACCGTCAAGGAATACGGCCACTTGCTGCGCCACGATCCGCAATACGCCGACAAAGCCCAGCGCGTGAGCGCCCTCACCCGCGACCTCAGCGAACTGCTGCCCGACCTCGTGCCGCGCTTGCGCGAACGTTTGCCGCACACGCCCGACGCCAGCCGCGTGGTGGGTTTTCACCCGCCCTGCACCTTGCAACACGGCCAGCAACTCAAAGGCGGTGTGGAGCAACACCTGCGCGACTTGGGCTTTAACGTGCAGGTTGCGCCGCACGAAGCGCACCTGTGCTGCGGCTCGGCGGGCACCTACTCGGTGCTCAACCCCGGCATGGCCACCGACTTGCGCGACCGCAAGCTCGGCCACTTGGGCGCGCTCAAACCCTCGGTCATCACCAGCGCCAACATCGGCTGCATCACCCACTTGCAAAGCGGCACCGACACGCCCGTGCGCCACTGGGTGGAGGTGGTCGACGAGGCCTTGCACGGCCCCGCATGATCGCCGCGCTCGCCACCCTCTTGGTGTTTCAGCTGGTGGGCGAGGCGCTGGTGGTGGCGCTGCACGCGCCCGTGCCCGGCCCGGTGGTGGGCATGGCTTTGTTGTTGTTCACCCTGATGGCGCGCCCCGCTTGGCTGGCCGCGCTCATGCCCACCGCACAAGGCCTGTTGCAACACCTGTCGTTGTTGTTTGTGCCAGCGGGCGTGGGCGTCATGTTGCATTTGCAGCGCTTGGGCGATGAGGCCTTGGCCATTGGCGTGGCGCTGGTGCTCAGCACCGTGGTGGGTTTGGCCAGCGCGGCCTGGACCATGGCGTGGTTGATGCGCCGAGGCCAACGCCCATGAACACCGGCTTGCCCTTGGCCGCGCTCAGCGATGTTTGGGTGTATTTGTCAGCCTCGCCGCTGTTGGGGCTGACGGCGACCTTGGTGGTGTACCAACTGGCGTTCACCGCGTACCAGCGCAGCGGCTTTCACCCGGCGGTCAACCCGGTGGCCTTGTCGGTGGCGATGCTCGGCCTCTTGCTGTGGGCCACCCAAACCCCCTACGCCACGTATTTTGAAGGTGCGCAGTTTGTGCATTTTTTGCTCGGCCCCGCCACGGTTGCCTTGGCCGTGCCTTTGTTTGAGCAGCTCGACAAGCTGCGCCAATGGTGGTGGCCCATGCTCGGCGCGTTGGTGGTGGGCACGGTCAGCGCCACCGTAACCGCCATTGGCGTGGGCTGGGCCTTGGGCGCCACCCGCGCCACGCTGGCCTCGCTCGCGCCCAAGTCGGTCACCACCCCGGTGGCCATGGGCATCGCCGAGCGCATAGGGGGTTTGCCCTCGCTGACCGCTGTGTTGGTGGTGAGCACCGGCATCATCGGCGCGGTGTGTGCCCGCCCGCTGTTCGATGCCATGCGCATCCAAGACCCCGTGGTGCGCGGCTTCGCGCTGGGCACCGCCGCTCACGGCATCGGCACCGCCCGCGCCTTCCAAGTCAGCCCCACCATGGGCGCGTTCGCGGGCCTAGCCATGGGCTTGGCCGCGCTCTTCAGCGCGGTGGTGTTGCCGCCATTGGCGGCGTTTTTGTTGCGGGGGTTGTGAGCTTTTTTTGACGCTAGAGTCCGAGGGCGAAGTTAAAAAGTAATACTCAATGGATTACCATTAACCGGCCCAATTTTCAAAGGCGTCTTTGACGTGTAAACCTACTACCCAAAGGAAGAATTCAGTGGATTTTATTGATCAACTTCGTGTTTTGTCTTCACGTGTAGCAGCCAACAAAGACAACCTTCAAACAGAGGAGGCGACCAAGAACGCCATGATCATGCCGTTGATCCAGATCCTCGGTTACAACGTCTTTGATCCTCTTGAGGTGACGCCTGAGCTTGTTGCTGATGTGGGAACGAAGAAAGGCGAAAAAGTTGATTACGCCATCCTACGAGAGGGTAAGCCCATCATCCTTTTTGAGTGCAAAAAGTCTGGTGCCGATCTGAACATCAATCACGCAAGTCAACTGTTCCGCTACTTTCATGTCACCGAAGCACGCTTTGGCGTTCTAACAAATGGCTTGGTTTACAAGTTTTTCACCGATCTTGAGCAGCCCAACAAAATGGACGCAAAACCGTTCTTTGAATTCAATATTCTTGACTTCAAAGAACGAGATGTGGATGAGCTCAAAAAATTTGCCAAAGCGGCCTTTGACCTTGACACGATTCTGACGACTGCCAACGATTTGAAGTACACGCGAGCCATACAAACAAAGTTGGCTGAATGGATGACAAATCCGTCAGAGGAAGTCGTCCGCCTTCTTTCCACTGAGCTACTCGGCTCAAAGCGCTTTACTCCCGCAGTCAAGGATCAATTCACCGTAATCACCAAACGTGCATTTGAACAATTTCTTGGTGAGCGCATAAATGAGCGCCTTAAAGGTGCCATGACTCCTGAGACGGTAACTATCGTGGAAAGGCCGTCGGTAGCTGAGCAACAAACTGATTCACTTAGCTCAAATGAGCCAAATGTCATCACATCCAGTGAAGAACTAGAAGGCTTTCATACCATCAGAGCGATTGTTCGAAGCCTTGTACCCACCAAGCGCGTGGTCATGCGAGATGCTCAAAGCTATTGCGCCATCCTTTTGGATGACAACAACCGAAAACCTATTTGTCGTCTGCGTTTTAACAACACGCAAAAGCTGAAGCTTGGCTTTTTCAATGAACAAAAGGAAGAAGAGCAGGTTGCCCTTGAATCTGTGGACGATCTCTACAACTACGCTGAACAAATACGCGCTACCGTTGTCTCATATCTTGGCGCCAGCGATGTCTAATGGGTTGGTGCCTTTTGCTTCTCTTCTGCGCAGATCGGCATTCCCCCCAAATCCCTCGACAGTTTGCGCTCCCGGTTTTGCCGTCCTATCTACTGACAGCCGGTTAACCTAGGTGTGATCAATCCACGTACTCAAAAATCACCCAGGCCAATCATGAAAACCCTATCGTTAGAAGCCTTCCGCACAAAACAGTTTGAAACGGTCGTGTTCGCCGGAGGCGGCAACCGCTGCTGGTGGCAGGCGGGTTTGGTGGAGGGGCTCAGCGGTTCGGCGTTATGGACGCCCACCACCTTTGTCGGCGCGAGTGCCGGCGCGGGTATCGCGGTGGCTGCGGTGACGCACAAACTGCGCGCCTCGCTCGCCGCAGCGGTCGAGCGTTTTTCGCGCACACCGGTCAACGTAGAGTGGTCCAGTCTGCTCAAAGGGCAGCGCCCGTTTGTCTTGCCACGCATCTACCCCGATTGGATTCAGTCCTTTCTCAGCGCGGCCGATTTTCAAACCTTGAAGGCTTCGCCCATCGAAGTGCGGGTGGCGATCACGCGGCCCATCCGTTTTTTGCCCACCACGGTATCGACCGCGATTGCGCTGGGTTTGTATTCGACCGAAAAGTTTTGGCTGCGCACGCTGCACAACCGCCTGCCCCATTTTTTTGGGCTTCGCTCAGAGCATTGGGTCATCAACCAATGCGCCAACGTTGACGAGGCCAGCACGCTGCTCTTGGCCTCGGGGGCGGCGGTGCCGATCACGCCCACGCACAAAGTGGCGGGACGTGTCGCGCTGGACGGGGGCTTTTACGACAACGCGCCGCTGCCCAAAACCCAACCAGCCAGCGGCGATACCTTGGTTTTGCTGACCCGACAAAAACCAGAACGGCCACAGATATTCGAATCCGACGGGCGCGTGTACCTGCAACCCAAATCCAAAGTTGCAGTCACCAACATGGACTGCACAGACCCTGTGGGTGTGCAACGCACGTTCGATCAAGGCTTGCTGGAAGCCGCTGAGCTGCGCGGGTAATCGCGCCAGCATTCATCGCTTGCCCAGCAAAGGCGACCGCCCGCGCCTTCCAAGTCAGCCCCACCATGGGCGCGTTCGCGGGCCTAACCCCTTATAGGGACTTCCGCACCGCAGACGTGAGTTTTCATTGTTGAGGGCTTTCTTGAGCGATAAACTTAAGGTTCCACCAGGAGATCACCATGGCCAACCTCATCGAAGAACTCAGCTCACAAGCTCGAACACTGCCTGCGGCGGACCGGGTTCGATTGGCCGAGGAACTTCTTGCGACGGTGCACGAACGTGACGACGAAGTCGAGGCGGCTTGGGACGAGGAGATTCGAATCCGGATCGCCGATATCGACGCTGGTACGGCGAAACTCATTCCCGCTGAAGAAGTATTTGTACAAGTTCGACGTCTGCTGAATTGATGCGCGTCCGATTTCACGAGGCCGCAATGGCCGAGTTGGCGTGGGAGGTTCAGTACTACGCAAAGATCAGTCCGCAGCTCGGTGAGCGATTTGCAACGGTCGTTCAGCGGGCGCTCGCGATAGCGACCGAATTTCCGGATATGGGATCACGGCACACGCCGAGTTTTCCCGAAAAGATTTCCATTTTCGGTCGTGTACCTGCACCGCAGTGATGAAATCTTGGTGCTGGCAATCGCACCGGACGACAGGAAGCCAGGCTATTGGCATTCCCGGATGATCAAGGGATAACTTGTCAATCAAGTTGGGTTCAGTACAGCAGGAGGCTGCTTCGGCGCGTGTGGTTGTTCGCCGGTCAATTTCACGTTAAATGCCGAGATGTGAGCGAGACGAAGTCCTCACTCGCCACCTGCGGGTGGTAGGTCAGCACACTTTTGAAGTCGCCGGACTGCGCCAGCGTGGCCACTTCGCGGCCTTGCACATACACAGACAAGGCCATCAGCGCTCCCCTTTGGCTCGCTCAAGGCGCAAGGCATCTAGGTCGCCCGCTTGCCCCTGCGGCACGATGTTCAGCTCCGCGCCCAGCACCGCCAGCACCGCCAACAATTTGCGCGAGCCAAACTCCGCGCCTCGGCCACGCTCAAAACGCGACAGCGACTCCGGTGTCACCCCCGCCTGAGCGGCCACCGCGCCTTGTTGCAGGCCCATGTGCTTGCGCCGCGCCGCCACAGCTTCGCCAAGTTCTTGAAGGGTTTGCATTTGATATTTGCATCAAAAAAAGCCAGTATACGGCATTATTTTGATTTAAATATCAATTTATGCCATCGCTCGGCTGCGCCGGGCTTCTTTCCATAAAACCCCGCGCCACCGTTTAGCTTGCGCGGATGAGTTCAAGCCGATGGAGTTGTTGTTCAAGCTCGTCCACCGTGGACCAAGGAAGGATGGGTGAACGTTGGCGTTCGTCCGGTGGGTTGTTGGGCAGTGAATCCGACCAGCCCCCACAACCGACCAAGGGCAGGAGCGGGCGCTGATGAAGCCAAGCCAAACATACCTCGGCAATGGTGCCCGCTCGCCCGCCGATGACCAGACAGGCGTCACCCGACAGCGCCATGAGCAGGTTGCGTGCGTCGCCCATGCCGCAAGGCACCACAACCGTCGCGGGCCAGTCCGCCGGTGGCATTTGGTCCGGGGGCACGATGCTCAGCACCAGCCCGCCGACGGCAACGGCGCGTTCTGCGGCCACCCGGGTCGCGGGGCTGCCACAACCACTGACCAGTGTGATGCCGTGCCGAGCGAGCAAGGCCCCGGCTTGGCCCGCCATTTCGTATGCGGCGGAGCCGGGTTCGGCGCTGCCGAGCACGCTGACCTGAGGTTTGCGAATGGAGGGACTGTTCATGGTTTTTGCCGTTTGTATTAGAGATCAACCCCCCGCCCCACCAAATCCGCCCGCACCTGCTGAGGCGTTTCAAAGCGGATGCCTTGCCAGCCGTGTCGTTCGGCGGCGTCGATGTTGTGTTGCACATCGTCGATGAACATCGGCTGTCCGCGCAAGGGCCAGCGGGTTTGGGCGGTGGCAAAGATGCCTGGCAGGGGTTTGATTTGCTGCACATGCGCCGAGAAAATACCGTCGTCAAACAGGCTGAAAAACGGGTTGACCCGCACCAGATGGTCGGCATAGCCCGCAGGCATGTTCGACAGGTAATACAGCCGATGGCCTTGTGCTTTGAGCGCGTGCATCAGGTCCACCGTGCCGGGGATGGGTTGTAGGTGCGGGGGGATGTTGGCGATCAAGTGCCGCACATCGTCCTCGGCCAAGCCCGTGCGCTGGGCGATGCGTTTGGCCAGTGGCTCAGGCTCGATCTGGCCCATGTCAAACAGTGCCCAGTCGGCCTCAGGGGCAAAGGTCTGAAAAATCTGGCTGGCCCATTCGCGAGCCTCGGCCTCGCTGCGTACCCGCTCGGGGAAGAGTTCTTGCAGCAGCACCAGGGGTTGCCAGCGGAACACCACACCCCCCAAATCGAACACCAGGTCTTGGCTCATGTCAGCTTCCTTGATGGCTTAAACAACACGTGTTTTTCTCCTGTGATTTGGGGCCATGACTTAAGGCCATGGTAACCCTGGCTTGCGGGTTGAAGCGCGCTGCGCTTCATGGGCGATCTTGCCCCGCCTCCACCTCAGTCTTGGCCAAGCGGTTTTCGTGCCGCAGCAAGAACAGGCCTGAGGCCACGATCACCGAGGCCCCCACCCACACCGACGCGCCGGGCAGGCTTTGCCAGATCAACCAGTCCAGCCCCGCGCCCCAAGCCAGGGCGCTGTATTCAAAGGGCGCGACGGCCGAGGCTTGGCCGTGGCGAAAGGCTTCGGTGATGGCGAGTTGGCCAACAAAGCCGGTGACGGCCAGGCCCAGCAGCAAGGCCGTGTGTTCGGCGCGCAGCGGTACCCAGTCGGGCCAAGCCAGCACACCCGCGCCCACGCCCATCATCACCATCATCCACAGCACCAAACTCTCGGCGCTGTCGCTGCGGCTGGCCAGTCGCCCGCTCACGGCGGCCACGGCGTAACAGGCGGCCGCACCCAAGGCCGCCGCGCCGCCGCCCGAGACCAGTTGCGCCCAAAAGTCGCCCCCCGCGTGCTGGGGTTGCAAGGCGATCAGCACACCCACAAAGCCGCCCGCCAGCGCCCACCAATGCGCCCGCGCCACCCGCTCGCCCAGCACGGGCGTGGACAGCAGGGCAATCAGCAAAGGGGCAACAAAAAACAAGGTGTAGGTGGTGGTCAGCGGCAGCTCGCGCACCGAGGCGGTGAAGAGCGCGAGCATAGCGATGCCCAGCACGCCGCGCAGCAGGTGCAGCGGCCAGCGTATGCGCCACACCGTGTGCCAGCGTTGGCGCAGCGCGATGTACACCACCACCAGCGGCAGCGCGGTCAGCCCGCGCAGCGCGGCGATTTGCAGCACCGGGTAATGGTCGGCGAGTTGCTTGAGCACCGCGTCCATGAGCGCAAAAAACAGCATCGCGACCAACATGGCCACGATGCTGCGCACATTGCCGCTCAGGACCGGGGTGTTCATCGGGCGGTGTTGGCGGTGGTGTTGTGGCCCGCGTAAATCAGCGGCAGGGTCAGCACCGAGAGCGCGAACTTCACGACCATGTTGAAGACAAAAATGTCCCACACCACCGCGTTGGGCATCTCACCGTAAAAGGCGATCAGGCAGAACAAAGCGCTGTCCAGGGGCACGCTGACCGCGTTGGACACCAGCACGCGCAGCCAAAGGCGTTGCTGGCCCATGCGGTTAACGAACCACTGGTAGACCTCGGTGTCGAGCAATTCGCTGATCACTTCAGCCACGATGGACGCCAACACAATGCGCCAGACCGGCGTGAGGATGGCGGCGAAGGCCACGCCCAGGTCCATGCCGCCGGGGCCGCTGCCCGCCCAGCCCGCGTCGCTTTGCACCCAGGCCGCGCCCATCAGGTACAGCGCCATGAAGACGTTGATACCGGCGGCGGTGAAGATGATGGTTTGCGCCGCGCGCTTGCCCATCAGCTTGTGGATGAGGTCGCGCAGCGTGAAGGTCAGCGGGTAAATGAAAGTGCCCATGTCGACCGCCCAGCCGCCGACGTGGCCGATTTTGAGGCTGGCGATGTCGGCCATCATTTGCGCAGCGATGTAGCTGCACAGCACGATGGTGGCGAGGGTGGACAGGTTGGGCGCGGAGCTGGCGTGCGCCGGGCTCGTCGAATGAACGGTGTTCATTTTTTTATCCTTGGTGATGGAACAAGTGCGCCCCAAAGAGGGGCGCGGGGGACTGGATTGTCGCAGATGCCACTGTGGGGTGCGCTCCAGAATATTTTTCCTTGCAAATTGATCATCGCATACTTAAAATGCAAGGATGTTTGACCGCCTGGCCACCCCTAAAATTGCAGCCCACCTAGAGTGGAGCCCTGCCGTGGGCATCTTGGGGCCTAGGCAGGTGGGGAAAACCACCTTGGCCCAACACTTCGCCTCCGATCCGGCAAAGGCCATTTATTTGGATCTGGACACCGCCTCGGCACGCGCACGGTTGAGCAACCCGAGTGCATTTTTTGCGGCCAATCGCCAACGCTTGGTGGTGCTCGACGAAATCCAAAACCAACCCGAGTTGTTACAAGAGCTGCGCGGTGAAATTGATCAAGACCGGCGTCCTGGGCGTTTCTTGATTTTGGGTTCTGCGTCGTTCAAATTACTCAAACAGTCGCAGTCTTTGGCTGGGCGACTGTCCTTGGTGGACATGTCACCCTTGTTGGCCAGTGAGGCCTGCGCGCAATTTGCGGACATTGAGCGGCTTTGGCTGCGCGGTGGTTTCCCGAACAGTTTGCTCGCGCCCAACGATGCGGCCTCGTGGGATTGGCGCGACGCGCTGATTCGACACTTCTTGAACACCGATTTGGCGCAACTGGGGATCAACGTCGAGCCCGAGTTGATGCGTCGGTTTTGGCGCATGTTGGCCCACCTCCATGGGCAGATGTTCAACGCCTCCGGCATCGCCATGTCCTTGGGGGTGGCGGCCAGCACAGCCACTCGCTACTTGGACCACCTGTGCAACGCCTTGATGGTCAGACGGCTTGAGCCGCACCACATCAACATTGGCAAGCGCTTGGTCAAGTCGCCCAAGGTCTATGTGCGCGACAGCGGCTTGCTGCACAGTTTGTTGTCGATCCAAAGCGTCAACGATTTGCTCGGGCACCCGAGCACCGGCGCATCCTGGGAGGGCTTTGTGGTGGAACAGATTGCGGCTCACATGCCCGCGGGCGCCAGCTTGTCGTTCTATCGAACAGCCGCAGGCGCAGAAATAGACGCGGTGGTGGAAATGGGCCGTGTGCGAATGGGCTTTGAAGTGAAGTTTTCCAGCGCCCCCAAAGTCACCAAGGGTTTTTGGCAAGCCCGTGAGGACTTACAACTCACGCACGCCCACATCATCGCGCCGGTGGCCGAAGGCTGGCCCATGCAAGACGGGGTATCGGTCATGGGTGTGGCGGACATCCCGGCTTGTCTGGCGCAGGGTTTTGCATCCAGCCACCCGTAGCACACGGCGGTGACCCGCAAAGTGAGCCGATCAACCGACTGTCGATGGCTTCAGCCGTGCAGCTCGTCGTTGCGTGCGATGCTCAGCAAATGCGCCAGCACCTGGGGGTGGTGGCGCTGGTTGTGCCGGTGCCACAAGGCGATGATGCCCATGAAGCCCGCCACCAACACACCAAAAGCGGTGATGGCCGCAAAGGCCGACAGGCCCCACGCGGTGGAGGCGCTGTAAAGCGCGCCCAAGCCCAAGATGCAGGCTTGTTCGTTGAAGTTTTGCACCGCAATCGAGCGGCCCGCGCCCATGAGGTTGTGGCCGCGGTGTTGCAGCAAGGCGTTCATGGGCACAACCAAAAAGCCGCCCAAGCCGCCCAGCAAAATCAGGAAGGGCGCGGCCACCCACACGTTGTCGATGAAGTTCATCACGATCACCAACAGGCCCATGCCAATGCCCAGTGGGATCACGCGCGTGGCTTGGTCCAGCCGCATGCGCAGGGAGGCAACCAAGGCCCCCACCGCCGTGCCGATGGCGACCACGCCCACCAAGCTCGATGCTTGCGTGGTGCTGTAGCCCAAGGCCGCACCGGCCCACGCCAACACGATGTAACGCAGGTTGCCCGAGACGCCCCAGAACAGCGTGGTGGTGGACAGCGAGATTTGGCCCAAACGGTCGCGCCACAGGCGCAAATTACATTGCCAAAAATCGGGCAAGAGCACCCAGGGGTTGCGCGGCATGGGTCTTGGGGCCACGCCCGTTAACGGGATGCGCAGGTTGAACACCGCAGCCAAAACGTAGACCAAAACCAAGGAGGCAATCGCGGCCTTGGCGACCCATTCGGCGTCCAAGGGCAAGCCATTGAGCTGGCCCAAGGCGGCGGCCATCCACGGCCCCACCAATTGGCCGCCCAGCAAAACCCCCAAGATGATGGAGGCGATCGTCAGGCCCTCGATCCAGCCGTTGGCTTTGACCAGTTGGGAGGGCAAGAGCAGCTCGGTCAAGATGCCGTACTTGGCGGGCGAATACGCCGCCGCGCCCAAACCCACCAAGGTGTAAGCCAGCAGCGGGTGCACGCCCACGAGCATCAGCAAACAGCCCACCACCTTGATGCCGTTGCTGATGAACATGACGCGGCCCTTGGGCATGGCATCGGCAAACGCCCCCACAAACGGCGCCAGCACCACATAAAACAGCGCAAACAGAGGCACCAAGGCGGCGGTTTGCCAAATGGGCGCACCCTGCGAGCGCAGCAGCTCAATGGCCACCACAAACAGCGCGTTGTCGGCCAGCGAGCTGAAAAACTGCGCCGTCATGATGGTGTAGAAGCCGCGCTTCATGGGGATGATGGGTGTGAATGGCCCCAAGGGGCTGGGTGGTGAAGCGGCGTTTTTGTGCGACAGTTGCGGTCTTGTCTTTGGGGACGCTGGGTTATAGCACGCGGCCCCGCCTTGACAGCCGCTCGAATTGAATGGCGCTTTTTTTTGATTTCAGGGGTTTTCTCGATGCCACGCCCGATCCTCGCCACCGTCCACCTCGCGGCCCTGCGCCACAACCAAGCCCGTGCGCGCGCGGCGGCACCCGATGCCCGCTTGTGGGCGGTGGTCAAGGCCAACGCCTATGGCCACGGCATCGAGCGCAGCTTTGATGGCCTGCGCGGCGCCGACGGCTTTGCCTTGCTCGACCTGGACGAGGCCAGCCGTGTGCGTGCCTTGGGGTGGCGTGGCCCCATTCTGTTGCTCGAAGGGGTGTTCGAGCCACGCGACCTGGAGCTGTGTTCGCGCCTGCAACTGTGGCACACAGTGCACTGCACCGAGCAGATCGATTGGCTGGCCGCGCACAAAACCCAGCAGGGCCACCGCGTGTTTTTAAAACTCAACAGCGGCATGAACCGCCTGGGCTTCACGCCGCAGGCCTACCGCTCGGCGTGGGCACGGTTGCAGGCCTTGCCGCAGGTCGAAGAGATCACACACATGACCCATTTCAGCGACGCCGACGGCCCCAAGGGCATTGCCCAGCAGGCGGCCCTGTTTGAGGCCACCACCGCCGACCTCAGCGGCGAGCGCACCCTGAGCAACAGCGCCGCCACCTTGCGCCACGCGTGCAGCGCCGACTGGGTGCGTTTGGGCATTGCCGGTTACGGTGGGGCGCCCGATCACCCCGAGCGCACCGCACAAGCCTGGGGTTTACAAGCCGCCATGACCTTGAGCAGCCAACTCATTGGTGTGCAGTCCTTGCAAGCCGGTGACACGGTGGGTTATGGCTCCACCTTCACCGCCACCGAGCCCATGCGCATCGGCGTGGTGGCGTGTGGTTACGCCGACGGTTACCCGCGCCACGCGCCCACGGGCACCCCGGTGCTCGTGGCTGGGGTGCTCACCCGCGTGGTGGGCCGCGTGAGCATGGACATGATCACGGTGGACCTCACGCCAGTCGAGGCCGCCGTTGGGCCGGTGGGGGTGGGCGCCGAGGTGGTGCTGTGGGGGCGCAGCGCCCAGGGGACCGTCTTGCCCGTGGATGAGGTGGCGCACGCGGCGGGCACGATTGCTTACGAACTCTTGTGCGCGGTGGCGCTCCGGGTGCCGTTTGCCGTGGACGG
>JAABPX010000020.1 GCA_011391745.1 Comamonadaceae bacterium | reverse complement strand
CGCCCACGGGGTAGTAGACGCCGCTTTGCCCGCCCGTGAGCACGTTGATGAATTGCTGTTGGGCCACCGCGTTGGTGGACAAGAGGGTACCGCCAAGGGCAACGATTGCAGCACACGTGCGGATGAAGGTATGGACTTTTTTCATGTTGTCTCCAATATAAGGTTGTGAAAACCTCGCAGCGCTTGGCCACGAGGCATAAATAACAAAGCAAATAGCACGCCAGTTATTGTGTGGCCGTGTCTCGTGGGTTGACGTACCGAATGGTGTCGTTGTTGTGCGGTTTGTCAGAAAGTTTGAAGCGGTGGCGTGCGGAAAGCTGCACATTGGGCGGTTCCTGTACTTTGGTTTCAGCGGAATTGGGCCGCATCAATGGCGTGTCGAGCCAGTTTGTCATACAGCGTTTTGCGTGGCACATGAAGATGTTCGGCTGCATTGGCCACGCTGCCTTGGCAGGCGGTGAGGGTCTGAATCAGCAGTTGGCGTTCAAAGCACTCCATTTGTTCGCTGAGCGGTGTGGCTTGACTGGAGACTGCAGTGCTGGCGCTTGTTTCGCTTTCTAGGCCTAAGCACAAACGTTCGGCCAGATTTTTCAGCTCACGGACATTGCCGGGCCAAGGTTGTGACATCCATTGCGCCATTTGAGCCGCTGTGGGTTGTGGAGGATGGGTGTGATACCGCTCAGCCGATAGCCGCAGACAGTGGGCCAAAAGCAATGGAATATCCGCTCGACGCTCACGCAACGGTGGCAGCGTGATGCTCGCAACATTTAAGCGGTAGTACAGATCGGAACGAAAAGAACCAGAGTTCGATAATGCCCGGAGATCTTCTTTGGCCGCGGCAACAAAGCGGCAATCGATTCGGTGGCTTTCATTGCCGCCTAGCCTTTCTACCGCACGCTCTTGCAGCACCCGCAACAGTTTGACTTGTTGAGCCAAGGGCAAGCTTTCGATTTCGTCGAGAAAGACGGTCCCGCCTTGGGCAAACTCCAGCTTACCGACCCGTTTGCGTGTGGCCCCTGTGAATGCACCGGCCTCATGACCAAACATCTCGCTCTCAAAAATTGATTCGGGCAGTGCGCCGCAGTTGATGGCCACGAAAGGGCCGGCTCTGCCCGATGCTTTGTGCAAAGCGCGAGCCACCACCTCTTTTCCGGTGCCGGTTTCACCACAAATGAGCACATCCACTTGCGTGGGCCCCAAAGCCGCAATCCGCTGTTGTACTTGGAGCATGGCGTTTGTCTGCCCCACAAGACCGTGTTCGTGTCGAGCATCGACCAAGGCTTTTAAATGACGGTTGTCCAACACCAATTGGCGCTTTTCCAGCGCCCGACGCATGACATCGATCAAGCGTTCAGAGGAAAACGGTTTTTCCAAGAAATCGTAGGCCCCCAAGTGCATGGCTTGCACCGCCATGCGGATATCGCCGTGCCCGGTCATGAGAATGACAGGCACTTCGCCATCCAACGTTTGTACGTGCTTGAGTAGGTCGAATCCGTCTTGACCCGGCAGGCAGACGTCACAGAGTATGGCCGCAGGGCATTCGTGTGCAAACTGCTGCAACGCTTGCTCAACCGTGGCAATCTGCTGCACGGGAATGTTGGCCAATTCAAACGCTTGTGAAACGCCCAGCATGACGGCCGGGTCGTCTTCAATCAGTAGGACGTGCATGGGGTTTGGTTGCAGGAACGGGTTGTAAGAAGAGATTGAAGCGTGCCCCTGGGCATGTGTTGACCGCCTCTATGCGCCCACCCATTTCACGAATAATGGCTTTTGATAATGCCAGACCCAAACCCAAGCCTTGGCCGCTGGGTTTGGTGGTGAAAAAAGGCTCAAAAAGGTGCTGTTGAACGTCCTCACTCAAGCCCGGGCCTTGGTCTTGTACGGAAATACAGACCAAGCCGTCGGCAGTGCTGTGTGCGCCGATTTCAATATGACGATTGGTTTGCGCTTGCATGGCATCGATGCTGTTTCGCAACAAATTCACCAGCACTTGTTCCAACCGAATGGGGTCTCCTAAGACATGACCATCGATGCCTGAACTCACCACTTGTGTGCCAGAGGCCTGACGAATGGGTTCAATCAGCATCAGCGTGCTGCTGACGACGTTTTTGAGTGCGATCGGTTGCAGCCGAGCTGGTTCTTTGCGGGCAAAAGTTTTGAGTTCAGCCACGATGCTGCCCATGCGTGCACAGAGCTCACCGATCAAGCGCAAATTCCGGTGGGCATTGTCTGCGTCGTGTCTTTCTAAAAATTGGCTCGCGTTATTGGACAGTGTGCGCAGCGCGGTCAGCGGTTGGGATAATTCGTGACTGATGCCAGCCGCCATCTGACCCAATAATGCCAACTTGGCGGTTTGAACAGCCGCATCGTTGGCGGTGGTGAGCTCTGAGGTGCGATTGGCGATGCGTTGCTCCAGTTCGGCCACCACGAGCGCACGTTCACGCATGGAGGCTTGCCTTTCGGCAATGCGACGACGGTATTGCCATATCAATGCGCTGAGCAAGAGCAAAGAGGCCATACCCATACCCACCAATTCGGCGACCAACAGGGCTCTGGCCTTTGGTGCTGCGGGATCAGAAAACAGCATCAGTTGCCAGCCCAACCCATCCAAGGTTTGCCCTTGAAATAAATAAGGTGTGCCGTCTACATTCAGGCTCACCATGCGATGGCTGGGTTTGGGCCCCTCATGGTTGATCAAAGTCATTGGTGTCGGCTGACCGTATTGCAATGTTTGACTGAGCAAAGACACCACTTGTTTTGACAGCGGATAGAGGCTTCGGTAGCGCCAAGTGTTTTCGGTGGTTAGAAAAAGAACACCTTTTTCATCTGAGATCGCAATGCGCAAGTCTTGCGCTCGCCACCTGTCTTCGAAAACGTTGAGATCAATTTTGACGGCAACGACCCCAGCCACGTGCTTGCCCAGGTTGACGGGGGCAGCAATAAAATATCCTGGCTCACCGGTGGTTGCTCCGACGGCATAGAACCGACCGGTTTCACCATGGCGTGCGGTTTGAAAGTAAGGTCTAAAGCGGTAGTTTCGTCCGACAAAACTCGACGGCTGGTTCCAATTGCTGGACGCCAAGGTATTGCCCTCGATGTCCATCAAATAAACAGCCATCACTGAGGTGCGTTTTTGAGCGAATTCTAGGTAACGGTTGGCGTCCGCAAGGCGTTGCCTGTCTTGCGGAAACATCAGGGCCTGCGACAACACGTGTTCCGCGCCCACCAAATAGGGCAGATGTTCAAATTTTTCTACCGAAATCAACAATTCGTTGGCAAGGCGCTGAACGATGGTCTTTCCGGAGCGTTCTGAATCTTGTAGGGCGACGCTGTGAAACCACGCATAAGTCAACCACACCACCAAGGACAACGATGCGACGGTGATCAGCAAGAAGACCGGCCCGCTTTTGATCGATCGTAAAGGGCTCGATGTGGGTTGATCGATCGCTGTCGTTGGCAAAGCGGGTTATTTCAGAAATATGGTTCTCGGCCCCAAAACAAAACGCCGCCCCGAGATCACCCGGGGCGGGTTTTGATGGTGGGTTTATTTGATGAGGCCGACCTCGCGGTAGTAGCGTTCGGCGCCGGGGTGCAGGGGCACGGGCATGCCCTTGATGGCGTTTTCGCGTTTCATGACCTTGATGGAGTTGTGTGCCGCGTAGAGCGTGTCGATGTTGGTGTAGAGGCTTTTGGTCATTTGGTAGGCCAAGTCGTTGGACACACCGCTGTGGCTGACCAAGAAGTTGGGGATGGCCACGACGGGCACGTCGGTGGTTTGACCGGCGTAGGTGTTGGCGGGGATCACCGAGGCTTGGTAGGCGGGGTCGCCGATTTTGGCGACGACGCTGGCGGGCACGGGGACCACGACAATTTTGATGGCGGTGGCCAAGTCGCGGATGGAGGCCACGCCTAAGCCGGCGGATTGCAAGGTGGCGTCGAGTTGGCGGTTTTTCATGAGTTCGACGGACTCACCAAAGGGCAGGTACTCGACTTTGGCCAAGTCGCTGTAGGACAGGCCCGCGGCCTTTAAGACGGCGCGTGCGTTGAGCTCGGTGCCCGACTTGGCCGCGCCCACCGAGAGGCGCTTGCCTTTGAGGTCGGCGATGGTTTTGATGCCCGAATCCGCATTGGCGACGATTTGGACGTAGTTGTTGTAGGTGGCGCTGATGCCGCGCAGTTTGTCGAGTTTGCTGGGGAAGCCGACCTCGGCATTGCCTTGCCAAGCATCGGACAAAGAATCGGCCAAAGTCAGGGCGAGTTCACCGCGACCGGCTTGCAGGAGGTTGAGGTTTTCGACCGAGGCTTTGGTGACTTGAGCGGTGGCTCGCGCATTGGGGATGTCTTTGGCGTAGATCTGAGAAATGGCCACGCCCACGGGGTAGTAGACGCCGCTTTGCCCGCCCGTGAGCACGTTGATGAATTGCTGTTGGGCCACCGCGTTGGTGCCGATCAGGGCCAAACCCAAACCCAGGCCAGCGATGGCTTGACGAAAAACACGCATGAGAAACCTCCTCGGTTGTTGTGAACACAAAGGTGCAGAATACCCGAGGCTTTTGCATCCGACCAACGGGTAATTGCGTATCGGCTTGGGCGGGTTTTCCCCAGTGTGGGTGTTGATTTACAGGGTCTCTCCAACATGTTTCAGTCTGCATCGACCATGCCCCATCGGCCCGAACCCCTGCGTGGTGCAGCGGATGATTTCGTCGATGCGCTTTGGTTGGAGGACGGCTTGTCCAAAAACAGTTTGGCGGCCTACCGACGCGATTTGGAGCGCTTGGCGGGCTGGCTGCAGGCCCAAGGTCGAACCTTGTTGCAAGCCTCCGAGGCCGAACTCCATGCGTATTTCGCCGCAGAGCATGCCTTGGCTCGGGCCTCCACGGCCAATCGCCGATTGACGGTGTTTAAGCGTTACTACCGCTGGGCCTTGCGTGAGCACTTGATCGCCCAAGACCCGACCTTGCGCCTGGGTTCAGCCAAAACGCCGATGCGTGTGCCCAAATCGCTCAGCGAGCACCAAGTGGACCTTTTGTTGGCCACGCCCGATACCCAGACCGATTTGGGCTTGCGCGACCGCACCATGCTGGAGTTGATGTACGCCAGTGGCCTGCGGGTGAGCGAATTGGTGGACCTCAAGACTTGGCACGTGGCCTTGAATGAGCAGGTGTTGCGCATCACTGGCAAAGGCAACAAAGAGCGTTTGGTGCCCTACGGCCAAGTGGCGGGGCAGTGGTTGGAGCGTTACCTGTTGCTGGCTCGCTCAAGCCTTTTGGCTGGGCGCAGCAGCGAGGACCTGTTTGTGACCTCGCGCGGCACCACCGCCGGTCAGGCCATGAGCCGCGTTATGTTTTGGAACTTGGTCAAAAAATACGCGTGGCAAGCGGGCATCACCGCCCCGCTGTCGCCGCACACCTTGCGCCACGCCTTTGCCACGCACTTGCTCAACCATGGTGCCGATTTGCGTGTGGTCCAGCTTTTGTTGGGCCACGCCGACATTTCCACCACCACCATCTACACCCACGTGGCGCGCGAGCGACTCAAAACCGTGGTGGCCCAGCACCACCCGCGCGGCTGATCAGGCGCTGAGCAGAAAGTCCAGTTCGACTTGACTGAAGCCCGCGGCCAAGCGGGCGGCGTTGTTGAGCGGGGGTTTGGGGCGTGGTGCGGCGTGGGTGCGGGCCAAAGCACGGTAGTGGGCCACTGGGTCCAACCCTTGCTGTCGGCACAACCAGCCGTACCAGCGGTTGCCGATGGCCACGTGGCCTATTTCTTCGCGCAGAATGATGTCCAACACCGCCACCGTGCGCAGGGCGGCCGGCGTACCGACCTTGCGCAACTTGGCTTGAATCAAGGGTGTGGCGTCGAGGCCCCGTGCCTCCAAGGTGCGTGGCACCAAGGCCATGCGTGCGGTGATGTTGTCTTGGGTTTTGACACACATGCTCCACAGACCGTCGTGGGCGTCAAAGTCGCCGTAGCGGTGGCCCAGGGTACGAAGCTCGTCTTGCAACAAGCCAAAGTGGCTGGCTTCCTCGTCGGCCACGTGCAACCAATCGCTGTAGAAGTCTTCGGGCATTTGGGGGAAACGCCAAACCGCATCCAGTGCCAAGTTGATGGCGTTGAATTCGATGTGGGCGATCGAATGCACCAATGCGGCCAAACCTTCGGGCGTGAAGGGGCTTCGGTGGGGCACCGACACGGCGGGTACCAAGCGAGGGCACGCTGGGCGACCGGGCAAAAGGCTGTCTTCGGGCGGGGAGAGTTGGGTCTGCGTGTCCCAGCTTGTGTGCTGCGCATCGGCGCGCAACCGGTGCACTGCCGTGCATTTGTCCAAGGGGTCGGAGAGGCACAACAGGGTCAGGGCACGGTGGCGCAGCGTCATCCCTACAATTCTAGTTCTCGACCCCCGTCTTCCAAGGAACCCCAATGCCGATTTACCAACTCGACGACCTTGTGCCCCAAGTGGCCGACAGTGCTTGGGTGGCCCCCAACGCCCAAGTGATGGGTGATGTGGTGATGGGCGAGCACAGCAGTCTGTGGTACGGCGCGGTGGCCCGTGGCGACACGGCCACCATCACCATCGGTGCGAACAGCAATGTGCAAGACGGTAGTGTCTTGCACGCCGACACCGGGGTGCCCTTGACGATTGGTCAAGGCGTGACCGTGGGACACCAAGTGGTCTTGCACGGTTGTTCTGTGGGCGATGGTTCACTCATTGGCATCGGTGCGGTGGTGCTCAACCGTGTGCGCATCGGGCGCAACAGCTTGGTCGGGGCGGGATCGCTTGTCACCGAGGGCAAAGAATTCCCCGATGGTGTCATGATCATGGGCTCGCCAGCCAAGGTCGTGCGCGAGCTCACGCCCGAACAAATCGAGGGCTTGCGCAAGAGCGCGGCCCATTACGTGGCCAACGCCGAGCGCCACCGCCGTGGCCTCAAACCCCTGGCCTGATTCAACGAAAGCCGACGATTGTCCGAACTTCACAAATTCATTTTCGAGGGCAAGCCCGTGCGTGGCATGCTCGTTCGTCTCACCGATGCGTGGCAAGAAATCTTGCAGCGCCGCGCTTTGAGCGGCGCTTATCCACCAGCGGTGCAGTCCTTGTTGGGCGAGATGGCCGCCGCAGCCACACTCATGCAAGCCAACATCAAGTTCGATGGCGCCTTGGTCATGCAAGTCATGGGTGATGGCCCGGTCAAGCTGGCGGTGGCCGAGGTGCAGTCCGACCTCAGCTTGCGTGCCACCGCCACCGTCATCGGCAACGTGGCCAAAGATGTGCCACTTTCACACATGGTCAACGTCAATCGACAAGGTCGCTGCGCCATCACCTTGGACCCGCAAGACCGTTTGCCAGGCCAACAACCTTACCAAGGCGTGGTGCCCTTGGTGGGTGACCATGGTGAGAACTTGGAGCGTTTGAGCGAGGTGATTGAGCACTACATGCTGCAGAGCGAACAACTCGACACCCGCTTGGTGCTCGCCGCCGACGATCGGGTGGCGGCGGGTTTGTTGATTCAGCGCTTGCCCATGCAAGGTCAAGACAATTTGGGCGGTGGTGTGCACCGCGGCGATGAAGACCACATCGGTCAGAGTGAAGATTACAACCGCATCGCCATTTTGGCCTCAAGTTTGAAGCGCGAGGAATTGTTGACCTTGGATGCCGAAACCATTCTGCGACGTTTGTTCTGGGAAGAGGACGTGATTCGTTTTGATCCCTTGACGGGTGAAGAGGGTCCGCGCTTTCGCTGCACCTGTTCACGCGAGCGCGTCAGCGCCATGCTGCGCAGCTTGGGGGCCGATGAAATCGAGTCCATCTTGGCTGAACAAGGGCAGGTGGATGTGACGTGTGAGTTTTGTGGACAACCCCATCGCTTTGACCCAGTGGACGCCGCGCATATTTTTTTGGATGCGCAGCGGCAAATGCCCGGTAGCACCACCGCGCAGTGAAGGCCTGATACAACCTTAACTTCGGCCCTGTAGCGCCTCAATTAAAGCCTGCTGCAGCGCCTCGCGGGCCTCGCTCATGATGGCGTGCCCAGCGTCGACTTTCACCACGGTCGGTCTTTGGGCCCAATCGATGAGGGTTTGTGCGGCGGCTGGCGGCGTCATTTGGTCGCTTTGCCCCAACACCAAGCAGATTGGACAGCTCAGACGCTTCATGGCCGCTTCGGCGCCTCGGTATTGATCGCAGGCCAAGAAGCCGGTGTGCATCGCTTGGGCGGCGGGGTCGCGTTGTTGCACGCTCAGCATGAGCGACTGGCTGGTTTGAATGATCGCAGTGTCGGTTGTCGCGGCGTGTGAATAGCGGGTGATTTTTTCGATGGCTTTGAGCGGATCGCTGATGGCCAAGTCGAGCAGGGCTGGCGAGACGCGCATGGGGTAGGCCGTGCCCACCATCACCAAGGCGCGCACACGGGCAGCTTGTTGGACCACATCTCGACCCGCGGCCTCCAGCGCAATCAAAGACCCCCAGCTGTGACCAATCAGGGCGGCTTGGGTGATCTGCAAGGCATCCAAACAGGCCAAGACGGTGTCGGCTGCGGTCTCCACGCTTCTCGGCACAGGGCCGTCGCTCTGGCTGTGCCCTGGTAAGTCCAAAGCCAACACATTCCAACCCGCTTGGGCCACCGCTTGCGAAACTTCACGCCAAATGCGGTGGTCGTTGAGTACGCCGTGTATGAATACCGCTGTGGGGCGATCGGGGTGGTGGTCCGTGCCGCCGGTGTCTGCGAATAAGTGATGGCCTTGAATGTTCAGTTTCATGGTTGGACATTGTGGCGCATGAGGGTCTCAAGCTGAGCGCGGGCAATAAGCAAACAAGCGGTGTTCCGATTCGGGGTCGGTGCAGTGTTCGCAGCGCCACTGGCGCTGATGGTCGCGAGCGAGTCCATCCGCCAGATCCAAACCCAAGGGCTGTTTGAGGGCGTGCAGGGCTTGCGTTAGGCGCTCATTTAAAGACCCCCAGAGTGTGGCGTAGGGCAAGCCCGCACCGTTCAAGCGTTGGCGCAACAAGCCATCGGTGGTGGCCCGAGCATTTGGTCCATCGCGCCAAGCGCCATCGGCTTGCCACGGTGTGTCTAGACCCATGAGCCATGTGTGGCTGTAGGTGGCTTGTAAACGCAGCGCTTCAGGCCAAAGAGACGTGTCTTGAAAATACTGCTCGCTGTAGGCCGCTGTCATGAGCGCGGTGGTGTCGGCCACCACCACATCCGCCCCAAGGGTTTGGGCGGCCGATTCGATGCAACGGCTTTGCTGCGTGGCGATGGCGATTTGCTCTTGCGCTTGTGGTGTTCGGCCGTGTTCATTGCACCAACGGCGCAAACCCTCTTCGACCAGTGCACAGTGCAAGCCGTGTTGGCGTTCGAGGGTGGAGATCAGGGATTGGGCCAGCGCCGTTTTGCCACTGGACTCGCCACCGAGCAAGGTGACGGTGAGGGCCATGTCAGCGTGGGTTTTGGGCGTATTGCACAAAAACCTCGTTGGGCTTGACCATGCCCAACTCATGGCGAGCCAGCTCTTCAACCATGCCCAAGCCCTCTTGCAAATCGTCCACTTCGTTGGCCAATTGCTCATTGGCCGCTTGAGCCAGGCGGTTGAGCGCTTGTTGCTGGGCCAATGTTGCGCGCATTTGGGTGACTTCCCAAACGCTGCCGCGCCCGAACCACAGCTGGGCTTGCAGCAACAGCAGCAACGCAATCAACAGCAATGGAACAGGGCGAATGGTCATGATCAGCGCAGGTTGTAGAAGGCTGCGCGACCGGGGTATACCGCCACATCGCCGAGGTCTTCTTCGATGCGCAGCAACTGGTTGTACTTGGCCATGCGGTCCGAGCGCGAGAGCGAACCGGTTTTGATTTGACCAGCGTTGGTGCCCACGGCGATGTCGGCGATGGTGCTGTCTTCGGTTTCACCCGAGCGGTGGCTGATGACGGCGGTGTAACCGGCGCGCTTGGCCATTTCGATGGCCGCGAAGGTTTCGGTCAGGGTGCCAATCTGGTTGATCTTAATCAGGATCGAATTGGCGATGCCCTTGTCGATGCCTTCTTTGAGGATCTTGGTGTTGGTCACGAACAAGTCGTCACCCACGATTTGAACCTTTTTGCCCAGACGATCGGTCATGCGTTTCCAGCCATCCCAGTCGCCTTCGGCCATGCCGTCCTCGATGGAGATGATGGGGTACTTGTCGACCCACGTGGCCATCATGTCGGTCCACTGCTCGGCGCTGAGCACCATGCCTTCGCCCTCCAAGTGGTACTTGCCGTCTTTGTAAAACTCGCTGGCCGCACAATCCAAGCCCAAAGCAATTTGTTCGCCGGGGGTGTAGCCGGCGTTGCTGATCGCTTCCAAAATCATTTGCAGCGCCGCTTCGTGGCTGGGCACGTTGGGGGCAAAGCCGCCCTCGTCGCCCACGGCGATGCTCATGCCCTTGTCATGCATGATTTTCTTTAAGGCGTGAAACACCTCGGCACCCCAGCGCAGGGCTTCGCGAAACGTCGGAGCGCCCACGGGAATGATCATCAACTCCTGCAAGTCGAGGTTGTTGTTGGCGTGCGCGCCGCCGTTGACCACGTTCATCATGGGCACAGGCATTTGCACCGCGCTCATGCCGCCGAAGTAGCGGTAGAGGGGAAGACCGGCCTCTTCTGCGGCGGCGCGTGCCACGGCCATGGACACGGCCAACATGGCGTTGGCACCCAAGCGGCCTTTGTTGTCGGTGCCGTCGAGGTCGATCAAGGTCTTGTCCAAAAACGCTTGCTCAGAGGCATCCAAGCCCAAGACGGCCTCGCTGATTTCGGTGTTGATGTTCTCCACGGCTTTGAGCACGCCCTTGCCGAGGTAGCGGCTTTTGTCGCCGTCGCGCAGCTCAATGGCTTCGCGGCTGCCCGTGGATGCGCCAGACGGCACGGCCGCACGGCCCATGACACCGGACTCCAGCAGCACATCACACTCCACGGTGGGGTTGCCACGGCTGTCCAACACTTCGCGACCAACAATATCAACGATTGCACTCATGTTCAGGTTCTCTCAGTAAAAAATAAAAACGGATCACAAGCCTTCAACCGCCACCATGCGCATGATGGCGGCACCTGCGCGGGCCTCACGCGCTTGGCGGTATTCGGGCAATTCGTAGAAGGCTTGGGCGGCCTCAAAACTGGGGAATTTCAAAATGACCAAACGCTCGGGGGCCCAATCGCCCTCCAGCACCTTGACTTGACCACCACGCACACAGACCTCTGCGCCCGCGGTCTTCATGGCCGCGCTGGACCACTTTTTGTACGCTTCGTATTGGGTGGGGTTCGTGACTTGCACGTGGGCGATGATGTAGCCGCTCATGAAAAATCGTCCTCCAGAAAAGGGTGTTGTTTGGTGACGGTGTCGAGTTGCACCAACGTTTCCAGCAAGGCTTGCATTTTGCCCAAAGGCACGGCGTTGGGGCCGTCCGACCAAGCCTCGGCGGGCTTGGGGTGGGTTTCCATGAACAGGCCGGCCACACCGGCGGCCACGCCTGCACGGGCCAATACCGGCACCATGTCGCGGGCACCACCGCTGCTCGTGCCTTGACCCCCTGGTTTTTGCACCGAGTGGGTCACGTCAAACACCACGGGGGCACCGGTTTTGCGCATCTCGGCCAAGCTGCTCATGTCGGCCACCAAGTTGTTGTAACCAAAACTCACGCCGCGCTCACAGGCCAAAAAGTTGTCTTCGGGCAGGCCGACTTCTCGCGCCGCCGCACGGGCCTTGTCGATCACGTTCTTCATGTCCCAAGGCGCCAAGAACTGGCCCTTTTTGATGTTCACGGGCTTGCCCGATTGGGCCACAGCACGGATGAAATCGGTTTGGCGGCACAAAAAAGCGGGGGTCTGCAACACATCGACCACGCTGGCCACGGCCTTGACCTGCGATTCGTCGTGGACGTCGGTGAGGATGGGCACACCAATTTGACGGCGCACCTCATCGAGAATTTTTAAACCCGCATCGATGCCCACGCCGCGCTGGGTATGGCCCGAAGATCGGTTGGCTTTGTCAAACGAGCCTTTGTAAATCAGGGGGATATCCAAGGCCGAACAGATTTCTTTGAGGCGCCCGGCCACCTCGATGGACATGTCCAGACCCTCGATGGAGCAGGTGCCCGCAATCAGGAAAAAAGGTTGGTTTAGGCCAACGTCAAAACCACAGAGTTTCATGCGGGTCTCCAGCTTGTTTATGCCACCGACTTCAAACCACGGCTGCCTTGGTGCGCCAACGCCGCTTTGATGAAGGCGTTGAAGAGTGGGTGGCCGTTCCACGGGGTGGATTTGAATTCGGGGTGAAATTGGACGCCCACGTACCAAGGGTGAACGTCTTGGGGCAATTCAACGATTTCGGTGAGTTGCTCTCGTTGTGTCAGGGCCGAAATCACCAAGCCCGCTTGGCGCAAGCGGTCGAGGTAGTTTACGTTCGCCTCATACCGGTGGCGATGGCGCTCGGTGACCACGTCACCATAAATTTGGTGTGCCAAGGTGCCTTTGGATACATCGGAGCTTTGGGCGCCCAAGCGCATCGTGCCACCCAGGTCGGAGTGGGCGTCGCGCACCTGAATGGCGCCGTTGGCGTCTTCCCATTCGTTGATCAGGGCGATCACGGGGTGCGGGGTGTCGGCTTCAAACTCGGTGCTGTTGGCGTCTTTTAGGCCCGCCACATGGCGCGCGTATTCGATGGTGGCCACCTGCATACCCAAGCAGATGCCAAGGTAGGGCACCCGGTTTTCACGGGCGTATTGGGCGGTGGCGATTTTGCCCTCGACCCCGCGTTTGCCAAAGCCACCGGGCACCAGCACACCATCAAATGCGGCCAGCTTGGAGACGCTCTGTGGGGCGATCGTCTCGGAGTCGATGTGTTCGATGTTCACGCGCACGTGGTTGCGCATGCCAGCGTGACGCAAGGCTTCATTGACCGATTTGTAACTGTCGGAGAGCTCGACGTATTTGCCCACCATGGCGATGGTGACTTCGCTTTTGGGATGTTCGGTTTCGTGCACCAAGTCATCCCAGCGTTTGAGACTGGCCGGGGGCGTGTTGAGGCGCAGTTTGTCGCAAATCAGTCCGTCGAGGCCTTGTTCGTGCAAAACGCGAGGGACTTTGTAAATGGTGTCCACATCGGGCATGGAAATGACGCCCCAACTTTGCACGTTGGTGAACAGCGAGATTTTGTCTCGCTCGTCATCGGGGATGTAGCGGTCGGCACGACACAGCAGGGCGTCGGGTTGGATGCCAATTTCGCGCAGCTTTTGCACCGTGTGTTGGGTGGGTTTTGTTTTGAGCTCGCCAGCCGCACCAATCCAAGGCACATAGGTCAAGTGAACAAAGGCGCTGTTGTTGGGGCCCAAACGCAAGCTGAGCTGGCGCACAGCTTCCAAAAAAGGCAGCGACTCGATGTCGCCCACGGTGCCGCCAATTTCCACAATCGCCACGTCCACACCCTCAGCACCGCGCTGAATAAAGGATTGAATTTCGTTGGTGACGTGGGGAATGACCTGAACCGTTTTGCCCAAGTAATCGCCACGGCGTTCTTTCTCCAGCACCGACTGGTAAATCTTGCCGGTGGTGAAGTTGTTGGTTTTTTTCATCCGCGTTTCGATGAAACGCTCGTAGTGACCCAAGTCCAAATCGGTTTCTGCGCCGTCGTCGGTGACGAACACCTCACCGTGTTGAAAGGGCGACATGGTGCCCGGGTCCACGTTGATGTAGGGATCGAGTTTGATGAGGGTGACTTGTAGGCCGCGCGATTCAAGCAGGGCGGCCAAAGATGCAGACGCAATGCCCTTGCCTAAAGAGGACACCACACCGCCGGTGACGAACACGTATTTGGTCATGTCTCGGGCGAGCCCGATGCTCGCAGGAGGTGGAAATAGTAATTATAAGGGTCCACCAACGGCACCCCGGTTCAAACTGCTACATTGCGGGCATGAACGATTTGGCTGGTAAACATTTGGTCTTGGGTCTCTCAGGCGGCATCGCCTGCTACAAGGCGGCTGAGCTGTGCCGCGCCTTGGTCAAGGCGGGGGCTACGGTGCAAGTGGTCATGAGCCAAGCCGCCGAGCAATTCATCACCCCGGTGACGATGCAGGCCCTGTCGGGTCGCGCGGTTTTTACCTCGCAGTGGGACAAGCGACCCAGCGCGGGCGTGGACAACCAAATGCCCCACATCAACCTCAGCCGCGAGGCCGATGCCATCCTGATCGCACCGGCCAGCGCCGACTTCATGGCCAAGCTCATTCACGGACGCGCCGACGATTTGCTCAGCCTCATGTGTTTGGCCCGTCCGATTGATCGGGTCCCCTTGATTGTGGCCCCAGCCATGAACCGCGAAATGTGGGCGCACCCGGCCACGCAACGCAACGTGACTCAATTGCGTGCCGACGGTACGCGCGTGCTTGATGTGGGGCAGGGCGAACAGGCCTGCGGCGAAACAGGGGATGGCCGCATGCTTGAGCCCAGCGAATTGTTGGACGACTTGTTGGCATTCTTCACCGCCAAAACCTTGCTTGGTCGGCGCGTGCTGGTCAGTGCCGGGCCAACCTGGGAGGCCTTGGACCCGGTGCGTGGCTTGACCAACCGATCCAGCGGCAAGATGGGCTTTGCTGTTGCACAGGCGGCGCAGCGTGCCGGGGCGCAAGTGGACTTGGTCGCCGGGCCGGTGGCTTTGCCCACACCGCGCGGCGTGCGCCGATTGGATGTGAGCAGCGCCTTGGACATGCAAGCAGCGGTGTTGGCCTTGGCCGAACACGCCGATGTGTTCGTGGCCGCGGCGGCCGTGGCCGATTGGCGTCCCGCCCAAATGGCTGCTCACAAGATCAAAAAAGACGGCTCGGGCCAAGTGCCCTTGCTTGAGTGGGTGGAAAACCCGGACATCTTGGCCGCGGTGGCCGCCAGCGAACGCGCCAAGCGTGGCGATTTGTATTGTGTGGGATTCGCCGCCGAAAGTCGGGATGTGTTGGCACAGGCGCAGGCCAAGCGCTTGCGCAAAGGCGTGCCCTTGGTGGTGGGCAATTTGGGTCCTGAGACCTTTGGTCGCGACGACAACGCCTTGATCTTGGTGGATGGACGTGGTCACACCGAGCTGCCTCGCGCGAGCAAAGCCGATTTGGCGTGTCGGTTGGTGCACGAAATTGCCCAGCGTATGGCCTTGGGATGAATTAGGTCAACCAAGCACCGGCATGGCGCATGCCCAGCCAAGTCAGGGCCAAAGAGCCCAACAGGTGCAACAGCACGGATGAGGCGGCTTGAGCCCAACGGTCTGCTTGTAAGTGCTGAACCGTTTCCAACGAGAAAGTGGAGAAGGTGGTGAGGGCACCCAAGACGCCAGTGATCAAGGCCATGCGCCAAACCGGGTCGAGGTCAGGGTGTTGCTGAAACCACACCACGGCCCAGCCGATGGCGTAGGCCCCGATCCAGTTGGCCGCCAAGGTGCCCCAGGGCAACCAAGCCCCACTCTGGTTGAGCCACAGACCCAAGCGCCAACGCCCCAGTGCCCCGAGGCTGGCGCCCAGCGAGATGGCGATCCACGTGTTCATGTGCCGATATTAGCGGGTGCGGCCCCAGGCACCCGTTCGCCACCCAAGGCCTCGATGAGGTCGGGGATGAGTTGACGCAACTCGCCGGTGCTGATGGCGACATCGGCGTCAAAACCGCTGTCGTCTTGACCCGAGGTGGGGATGACACCGTCCAAAAAGCCGATTTTTTTCAGCTGCATCGAATCGGTCAACACAAAGCTCACACGGCCTTCCCAACTCATGGCCAAACGCTTGGGTTGCAAGCCGCGTTGCAGGTGTTGGCGGACCTCGTCGTTGAGCAAGTGGTGACGCGTGTAGCGCACCACCGATTTGTCTTCGTCGTTGGATCGCAGTTCGCACTCACGTTCCACCGAAAGGCCGCTGGGCCATTCGTCGGGGCTCTGCGCCAGTAAACACTGCGCCATGGCGTGAGCCGGTGAATGGGTGGTTTGCAACAGCGTGGGGTTCAAGCCAGGTAAGGCCTCGACCAAGGCGGTGATGAGGTCGTCGGTGCGTGCTTGGTTGCCTGCGTCGGTCATGAGCAAACGCCGCTCGGCATCGATCCAAACCCAGGTTGACGATTGGCGGGCAAAAGCCATGGGCAAGAGGGCCAGTTTGGCGTCGTCGCGGAGGTTGCGCATTTCTTTTTTGCCCGGTTGGCGACCGCTTTGGGCTTCGATTTCATCGGCTGCGGCTTGGGCGTGTTGGCGCACCACGGCACTGGGCACGGTTTTGCTCTCGGTTTGGAATTTGAGGATGGTGTGTTGGCCCACACCTTCGGCCAGTGGGCCATGGGCCTCACCGCGTGGCTCCACCCAGCCACTGGATTTTTCTTGGGTGGCACCACACGGCACAAAGCGGCGCACAGTCAAGGCGGTGTGTATGTGGTCAAGGCTCGCCGACCAGTCGGGGGCGATGCGGTAGAGGCTGAGTTGTTTGAACAAGGCGGGCTTTCGGGTGTGAGCCCAACTTGGGCTCACGCAGATCAGAGTTCTTCGACGCGACGTGCGGGATAGCTGTCCCAGCTTTGACAACCAGGGCACTGCCAAAAGTGTTGGCGTGCCTCAAAACCGCAGGCGGCGCAGCGGTAGCGTTTGAGTGGGCCGACGGCCAAATCCAAGGCTTTTTGCACGGGTGCTTGGGCCTCACTGCGACTGAGCGTTTCGTCGGCCAACCAGCGCGCGGCCATCACCAACGAAGGCTCTTGTGTGAGGTGATCCAACACGCGTTGACGTGCTGCCTCTGGGTCGTCACACAAGCTGGCCAAGGCGGTGGTCACATCCAAGGAGGGGGCCTCGACTGACCAACGCTGGAGTAAAACCAATTGAGCACGTTCGGTTTGGCCGGTTAGCCGACCCAAGTCGGCCAAGGTTTGTGCCACCAAGGGCAGGGCTTGCGGGGCCAGTTCAGCCAATCGACATAGGCTCTCGAAGGCCGCTGTGCCTTCGCCTTGTTGGGCTTGTAACGCCGATAAGGCGATCCAAGCGCGCGCGAGTTGGGGGGCTTGTTCGGTGGCAGCTTGGAGGTGCGCACGGGCGCTGTCTACTTGGCCTTGGCGCAGATCGAGATCGGCCAGTTCACACCGGTAGTGGGCCAAACGGTTGCGAAAGCTGCCCTGCTCGGTGCTGTCCAAACGCTGTGCGATGACTTGGGCTTGTGCCCAATCCCGTGAACGTTCGTAAATGGCCAGCAGCGACAGCAACGCTTCGTTTTCGTGTACGGTACCTTGCAGCTTGTGAAGCGCGGTTTCGGCGCGGTCAAGCAAGCCGGCTTTAAGAAAGTCTTGTGCCAAGGCGTGTTGGGCGCGGTCTCGGTCTTTGCGGCTCAAGTCGGCGCGTGCGAGCAGGTGTTCATGCACACGCACCGCGCGGTCGTAATCGCCACGACGGCGGAATAAATTGCCCAAAGCAAAGTGCAGTTCGGCGGTGTCGGGGTCGCCCTGTACCGCCTCAATGAAGGCATCAATTGCTTGGTCTTGTTGTTCGTTGAGCAGGTGGTTGAGGCCACGGAAATAGGCTTTTGGGGCTTCGCGACTTTGCACACGCATCTGACGCAGATCCCAACGCGAAGCCAACCAGCCCAAACCAAAGGTCAGGGGTAGGGCCCAAAGCAGCCAAGTGAAATCAAAGTCCATGGGGTGCTTGATCGTTGGGCGAAACCCGCACCGATGGGGTTTGGCGCAAGGCGGCGTTGCGTTCTCGACGAGCCGTCCACCACAGAGGCAGCATCAACAGCACACCCAAGAACAAACCCAACAACACGGTCAACAGCAACACCAGCACCAAAGGCGCTTGCCATTGCAAGCCAAAGAACAGGTGCAAGGTGATGTCACCTTGGTTATTTAAAGCGAAAGCGAACAGCGCAAAAAAAATGGCTGCTTTGAGCAGCCACAACAGGTATTTCACATCATCCCCTTTGTGGAGAATCGATTGTAGCGGTCAGCCCTTGACAGGCCAACATCTCGGCGGTGCGTGCATCGACTTGCTCTCGCAAGCCTTTGCCCGGCTTGAAATGGGGCACCCGTTTTTCGGGAATCATGACGCGCTCACCGGTGCGGGGGTTTCGCCCCGCACGCGGTGAACGGCGGTTCACGGTGAAGCTACCAAACCCCCGGATTTCGATGCGATGGCCTTTGATCAGGGCCTCACCCATGGCGTCGAGGATGGCTTTGACAGCAAACTCGGCGTCGCGGTGAGCGAGCTGTCCAAATTGCTTGGACAGCGCTTCGACCAGGTCACTTCGGGTCATGACAATCGATCCGGGTGCGTCTAGGCTCAGTTGTTATCCAGTTTGGCGCGCAACAAAGCGCCCAGGCTGGTGGTGCCGGCGTTGCCGGTGTTTTGGTTCAGACTGGCCATGGCTTCTTGCTGGTCGGCAGAGTCCTTGGCTTTGATCGACAGCTGGATGTTGCGGGTCTTGCGATCTACGTTCACCACCACGGCCGAGACTTCGTCGCCTTCTTTGAGCACGTTGCGCGCATCTTCCACGCGGTCGCGGGAAATTTCTGAAGCACGCAGGTAACCCAAGACGTCGTCGCCCAAGTCGATCTCGGCGCCCTTGGCGTCCACGGTCTTGACCTTGCCGGTGACCACAGCGCCTTTGTCGTTGATCGACACAAAGGTGGTGAATGGATCGCCGTCGAGCTGTTTGATGCCCAAGGAAATGCGCTCGCGTTCCACGTCGATGGCCAACACCACGGCTTCAACTTCTTGGCCCTTCTTGTAGTTACGAACGGCGGCTTCGCCGGTCTCGTTCCAAGACAGGTCCGACAGGTGAACCAAACCGTCGATGCCAGCGGCCAAGCCCACGAACACGCCGAAGTCGGTGATCGACTTGATGGGGCCTTTGACTTTGTCGCCGCGCTTGGTGGCTTCAGCAAATTCGTGCCAAGGGTTGGCACGGCACTGTTTCATGCCCAAGCTGATGCGGCGCTTGTCTTCGTCGATTTCCAAGACCATGACTTCGACTTCGTCGCCCAAGGACACGAGTTTGGAAGGGGCCACGTTCTTGTTGGTCCAGTCCATCTCGGAGACGTGCACCAAGCCTTCGATGCCGGGTTCGAGTTCCACAAACGCGCCGTAATCGGCGATGTTGGTGATTTTGCCGAACATGCGGGTCGATTGGGGGTAGCGGCGGGCCACGCCCATCCAGGGGTCATCGCCCATTTGTTTGAGGCCCAAGGACACGCGCTGTTTGTCGGTGTCGAACTTGAGAATCTTGGCGGTGATTTCTTGACCAGCGGCCACCACCTCGGAGGGGTGACGCACACGGCGCCAAGCCATGTCGGTGATGTGCAGCAAACCGTCGATACCACCCAGGTCCACGAACGCGCCGTATTCGGTGATGTTTTTGACCACGCCGGTGACGATCGCGCCTTCTTTAAGGTTGTCCATCAGTTTGGCGCGCTCTTCGCCCATGGAGGCTTCCACCACGGCGCGGCGGCTCAGCACCACGTTGTTGCGCTTGCGGTCGAGTTTGATGACCTTGAATTCCAGGGTCTTGTTCTCGTAGGGGGAGAGGTCTTTGGTGGGGCGGCTGTCGACCAAGGAACCAGGCAAGAAAGCGCTGATGCCGTTGACCATGACCTTGAGGCCACCTTTGACTTTGCTTGATGTCGTGCCGGTGACGAATTCGCCGGACTCGAGGGCTTTTTCCAGGCTCATCCACGAAGACAGGCGTTTGGCCTTGTCGCGCGACAGCAAGGTGTCGCCAAAACCGTTTTCCACGGAGTCGATGGCTACGGAGACGAAGTCGCCCACTTGGACTTCAAGTTCACCCTGATCGTTTTTGAATTCTTCAAGCGGCACATAGGCTTCGGACTTCAGGCCGGCGTTGACGACCACATGGTTGTGGTCGATGCGAACGACTTCAGCGGTGATGACCTCGCCAGAGCGCATTTCGGCGCGCTTGAGGGATTCTTCAAACAGGGCGGCAAAAGATTCAGACATTGAGTTTCCTAAAGACACGTTCGATCGCTGTCGGCAACACAAGACCCGAAGAGTTTGTGTTGTCGGGAAAGGCGTTCGGCGTGGCTGTCATGTGCGGTGCGTGGCACCGCGGGGGTTGGTTAATGAACCGTCAGACCTGCGAACGCGAGGCGTTCGGCGGGGCCTTCGGGGCCAAAGCGGAGCGCCGCCACCAGTCCAACACCCGATTCACCGAGGCTTCGATGTTCAGGTTGGAGTTGTCCAGTGTCAGCGCATCTTCGGCGGCCTTGAGGGGCGCTGCGCTGCGCTGCGTATCGCGCGCATCTCTCGCCCTTAAGTCCGCCAAAAGGTCGTCGATATTAGCAGAAATTCCTTTGGAAATCAATTGCTTAAGGCGTCTTTGGGCGCGCTGCTCGGCGCTGGCCGTGAGAAAAACCTTGAGCTTTGCATCGGGGAAAACCACCGTCCCCATGTCACGGCCATCGGCCACCAAGCCGGGCAAACGGCGCATATCCAATTGCAGACGCATCAGGGCTTGGCGCACCGAGGGCACCGCCGAGACGCGCGAAGCGGCCATGCCAGCGTTTTCGGTGCGCAAGGCATCACTGACCTCTTGGCCGTCGAGCCAGATGCGCTCGCCATCGAAGCGCACGGGTAGGTGTTGGGCCATGTCGGCCAGGCGCTGGGCTTGGGCGGGATCGCGCAGATCGGATTCTTCGGTAGACCAGCCAGCCCGCTCGGCCGCCAACCCGACCAATCGGTACAAGGCACCAGAATCGAGCAAGTGGTAGCCCAAGCGTTGGGCCACTTCGCTGGCCAAGGTGCCTTTGCCCGATGCCGTGGGGCCGTCAATGCACAACACGGGAATGTGCGCGACGTCGGTGCTCACGCAAGCAAAAAAAGCCTCGAAATAATCGGGGAAGGTTTTGGCCACGCATTGGGGGTCCAAGATCCGCACCCCCACCCCATCGGGGTTGAACGCGGTGAGCGAAAAACACATGGCCACGCGGTGGTCGTCGTAAGTGTGAATGTGGGCGGCGCGCCATTGGCCCATAGGCAACGGGTGGATGCGTATCCAATCGGGGCCGCTCTCGACCTGTGCGCCGAGTTGTCGGCACTCGTGTGCCATGGCCTCGATGCGGTCGGTTTCTTTCACGCGCCAGCTCGCGATGTTGCGCAGGGTGCAAGGGCCGTCGGCGTACAAGGCCATGACGGCCAATGTCATGGCGGCGTCGGGAATGTGGTTGCAGTCCAAGTCGATGGCTTTGAGTGGCCACTGGCCCCTTGTAATGTGTAGGCGGTTGTCTTCGCCCCGGATCTGCGCACCCATTTGTCGAGCGGCCTCGACGAAGCGAATATCGCCCTGGATGGACGCCAAGCCCAAGCCTTCGATGGTGATGCCGCTTTGGCCAGGACTGGGCGGCGCGATGGCACCCAGCGCGATGAAGTAGCTTGCCGATGAAGCATCCCCTTCGACGTGAATGCGTCCAGGCGAGCGGTAGCGGCTACCTGCGGGAATGGTGAAACGAGACCAGCCATCGCGCTTGACCACAACACCAAAGCGTTCGAGCAGGTTGAGGGTGATGTCAATGTAGGGCTTGGAGATCAATTCTCCCACCACCTCGATCACGGTGTCTCGACGGCTGACCAGCGGCAGGGCCAACAACAGAGCGGTAAGAAATTGGCTAGAGACATCGCCTCGCACGCGAATGGGCGCATCCAATTGCAAACGTGTGGGTTCACCGGTGCCCACTTGGAGCGGCGGAAAGCCCGTTTGACCCAAGTAGCGGATGGGACAACCCAGAGTTAAAAGTCCGTCCACCAAGTCACCGATCGGTCGTTCGTGCATGCGGGGCACGCCGCTGAGGGTGAACTGCCCACCGAGTTCGGCGCTAAGCAAGGCCAAGGCGGCGGTGAGTGGGCGCATGGCGGTACCGGCATTGCCCAAGAACAAGTTGGCTTGACGCACCGACAGTTGAGCACCCAAACCCTGGATGATCAAGCTGCCATCGGTTGGCATGTCTATCGCGCAGCCGAGTTGCCGCAGGGCTTGCAGCATCACCTGTGTGTCTTCGGAGTCGAGCAGGTCCACGACCTGTGTTTGACCCTCGCTCAAAGCCGCGAGCAAGAGCACGCGGTTGGAAATGCTTTTGGAGCCGGGCAGGCGGATGGAGCCGCCGGCATGCGACAAGGCAGGGATGTCTAGGAATTCGGTCTTGAACATGGTGTCAGTCTGAACGTGGGCCTTGGCCCAAACGCCAATCGGCGCGCGCCGCGCTGGCGGTGGCGATGAGTTCACGCAAGGCCGGGGCGTCTTCGGTAATGAGGGCCGTTTCAAAGGCGTGTAATGCTTGTTGGTAGAGATCCAGTTGGGCCAGCACGGCTTGGCGGTTGGAGATCAAAATATCGCGCCACACACTGGGCTCGCTGGCGGCGATGCGCGTGAAGTCGCGAAAACCGGGGCCAGCCAAAGACAACAGCCTTTCGCCACCCCGCTGGTCTTGGATGGCCTTCATCATGGCAAAGGCCAAGAGGTGAGGCAGATGACTGACGGCGGCATAGGCCGTGTCGTGCGCCTCGGGGCTCATGCAACGAACCCGGCAGCCCAAGGCTTCCCAGAGGGTTTGCGCACGCTCGGTGTTGGCCATGGGGGTGTCTTGGGTGGGCGTGAGCACGACCTGGCAGCCTGCGTAGAGGTCTGCACTCGCGTGTTCAACCCCCGCGTGTTCTTTGCCTGCAATCGGGTGTGCGGGTACGAAGCACCCAATCTGCCCGTTCAACGCGCGGCGTGCGCCCATCACCACGTCTTGTTTGGTGGATCCGACATCCATGACCAAACAGTGGTCGCTCAAATGCGGGCCAATGGCTTGCAGGGTCGGCTCAATGGCCGCCACGGGCACGGCAATCAAAACGAGATCGGCGCCTCGCACAGCCTCTGAAGGGGTGTTCACCACCCGATCCACAACACCGAGTTGCAAGGCTTTTTGTGTGGTTTCCTGTGTCTGGCTATAACCCACCACCGTTTCAACCAAGCCAGAACGCTTGAGCGCCAAGGCAAAAGAGCCGCCCATCAGGCCGCAGCCAATGAGTCCGAGTTGTTTGAACATATAGAGCGCGTCTGCGTGTGGCGTTAATCCATCGAGGGGTAGACCCCCAGAACCTTGTAGAACGCGCACAGACTTTGTAGGTCTTTGAGAGCCGCAGCGACATGGGCTTGTGATGGATGGCCGCGCAGGTCGATGTAAAAAAAGTATTCCCATTGGCCGGATTTGGCGGGGCGGGATTCGAAGCGCGTCATCGACACGCCATGGGTTTTGAGCGGGACAAGCAAGTCGTGCACGGCACCGGCGCGGTTGGGCACAGAGACCACCAAGCTGATGCAGTCTTGACCACTGGCCTGCGGAGTGGCTAAAGTTTGTGGCAAGCAAATGACGGCAAAACGCGTGCGGTTGAAGGCCTCGTCTTGGATGGCGTGGGCGGCGATGTGCAAACCAAATTCGGTGGCGGCGCGCTCGCTGGCAATGGCGGCCCACGTGGGGTGTTGGGTGGCCAAACGCGCACCTTCGGCGTTGCTCGATACCGCCCGGCGCTCGGCATCGGGCAAGTGGGTATTGAGCCAGCCTTGGCACTGGGCCAAGGCCTGTGGGTGGGCCAAAACGGCCTCGATGCTTTGCAAACCAGCGTGCTGGCGCAGCAGATTGTGGCGAATCAGTAGGCTGGTTTCGCCCACGATGTGCAGCGGAGACTGTAGGAACAAATCCAATGAACGCGACACAGCGCCCTCGGTGGAGTTCTCCACCGGCACCACTCCAAACTGAGCCGAGCCCGCCGCCGTTGACCGAAACACCTCATCAATGCTTGCGCAGGGCATGGCCTCAATGCTTGAGCCAAAAAAGCCCAAAGCGGCTTGCTCGCTGAAGGTGCCCGATGGCCCCAAAAACGCCACGCGCTGTGGGGCTTCTAAGGCACGGCAAGCCGACATGATCTCGCGCCAAATCCAGCCCACGCTGGCATTTTTTAAAGGCCCTGGATTGGCCGACTGCAAGCCATGAATGACTTGGGCTTCGCGTTCGGGACGAAACACCGGCGAGCCTTCGGCGCGCTTGATGTCTCCCACCTCATTGGCCAAGGCCGCGCGTTGGTTGAGCAGTTGCAAGAGGTCGCGGTCCACGGCGTCGATTTGAACGCGCAGATCGGCAAGGGTTTTGGCCATGGGGTGTTTAGGCTTGGGTTCGCTCAAATTCGCGCAGGTATTCAACCAAAGCACGAACGCCGTCAATGGGCATGGCGTTGTAAAGACTGGCGCGCATGCCGCCGACCGATTGGTGGCCCTTGAGTTGTAACAGGCCCGCCGCTTTTGCGCCGGCCAAAAATGCATCGTTGCGAGATGCGTCGGCCAAGAAGAACGGCACGTTCATGCGCGATCGGCAATTCGCTGCGACCGGGTTGTTGTAAAAACTGGAGCGGTCGATACAGTCATAAAGCAATGCGGCTTTGGCGATGTTGCGCCGCTCCATTTCGGCCACACCGCCTTGTCGCTTGAGCCATTGAAAGGTCAAGCCTGCCATGTAGATGCTGTAGGTTGGCGGGGTGTTGTACATGGAGCCGTTGTCGGCCACAGTCTGGTAGTTGAAGGCGCTGGGGCAAGCCTTGAGTGCGTGGCCCAAGAGGTCTTCGCGCACCACGACCAGTGTCACGCCGGCCGGACCGATGTTTTTCTGCGCACCACCAAAGGCCAAACCCACACGCGACCAATCGACGCTGCGCGAAAGCACGTTGGAAGAAAAATCCATCACCAAAGGCGCACCCGAACCCAAGGCCTTGATGTCTGGTAGCTCGTGGAATTCCACGCCGTGGATGGTTTCGTTGCTGCAGATGTGCAGGTACTGCGCGTCGGGGCTGAGTTGCCACTGGGTGGGTTCGGGCAAACGGGTGAATTGGCTGGCGGCGTTGCTGGCGACCAGGTGGGGCGTGCCGTATTTGCCAATTTCCTTAAAGGATTTTTCGCTCCAACTGCCCGTGACCACCACATCGACCGTGCCACCTTGAGACAAGTTCAAAGGCACGATGGCGTTTTCGGCCAAACCACCGCCTTGCATAAACAAGACTTTGAAGTTCGGGGGCACGGCCAAGAGTTCGCGCAAGTCGGCTTCGGCTTGCACGCAGATGCTGTTGAACTCTTTGCCGCGGTGGCTCATCTCCATGACACCCATACCGCAGCCATGCCAATCGGACATCTCAGCAGCGGCTTGCTCCAAGACCTCCAGCGGCATGACCGCAGGGCCAGCCGAGAAATTCCATGGACGTGTCATGCCTGCTCGGCCCCGACATCATCGCTGTCGTCTTCGTCGCGGGCGTTGGCGTCGTTTTCCACGATGCGTTGCAAGCCCGACAACTTGGCCCCATCGTCCAAGCTGATCAGCGTGACGCCTTGGGTCGCACGACCGAGTTCACGGATTTCGCCCACGCGTGTGCGCACCAGAACGCCTGTGTCGGTGATGAGCATGATTTCGTCGTCGGTGCCCACCAAGGTGGCGGCCACGACCTTGCCGTTGCGCTCGGATTGTTGGATGGCAATCATGCCCTTGGTGCCACGCCCATGGCGCGTGTACTCGGTGATGGCGGTGCGTTTGCCATAACCGTTTTCGGTCGCAGTCAACACACTGGTGCGCGCCGCCTGTTCACCTTCTGGTGCGCCCTCCTGTTGCGAGACCAGCATAGCGATGACGCTTTGGTGGTCTTCGATCATCATGCCGCGCACCCCGCGGGCACTGCGGCCCAGCGGGCGCACATCGTTTTCATCGAAGCGCACAGCCTTGCCGCCATCGCTGAACAACATCACGTCGTGTTGACCGTCGGTCAGTGCAGCACCAATCAGGAAGTCGCCGTCGTCCAAGTTGACGGCGATGATGCCGCCTTTGCGGGGGTTGGAAAACTCGTCGAGCGAGGTCTTCTTCACCGTGCCCATGGAGGTGGCCATGAAGACGAATTGGTTGTCTGGGAAGGTGCGTGCCTCACCAGTCAGGGCCAAGACTACATTGATCTTTTCGCCTTCTTGAAGCGGGAACATATTGACGATGGGGCGACCACGCGAGCCACGCGAGCCGGCCGGCACTTCCCATACTTTGAGCCAGTACAAGCGGCCGCGGTTGGAGAAGCACAGCAGGTAGTCGTGTGTGTTGGCAATGAAGAGCTGGTCGATCCAGTCGTCTTCTTTGGTGGCGGTGGCCAGTTTGCCGCGACCGCCGCGTTTTTGGGCGCGGTACTCGGACAGCGGTTGGCTCTTGATGTAGCCGCTGTGGCTGAGTGTGACCACCATGTCGGTGGGCGTGATCAGGTCTTCGGTGGACAGGTCTTGCGCGCTGTGTTCAATTTCGCTGCGCCGGGCACCCAGCTTGGTTTGACCGAATTCCCGTTTAACCTCAACGAGTTCTTCGCCAATGATCGTCGAGACGCGCTCGGGCTTGGACAGGATATCGAGCAAGTCGTCGATTTCGGCCATGACCTCCTTGTATTCGGCCACGATTTTGTCTTGTTCCAAGCCAGTCAAACGCTGCAAGCGCATTTGCAAAATCTCTTGCGCTTGTGTTTCCGACAAGCGGTAAAGGCCATCGGCTTGCATGCCGAATTCACGCTCCAAACCGTCGGGCCGGTAGTCGTCGGCGTTAATCACGCCCCCATCGACGCGCGCCCGCGTGAGCATCTCGCGCACCAAGGCACTGTCCCACTGGCGGGTCATCAACTCAGCTTTGGCCACCGGCGGTGTGGGCGACTCGCGGATGATGCGGATGAACTCGTCGATATTGGCCAAGGCGATGGCCAGACCTTCCAGAACGTGGCCGCGTTCGCGGGCTTTACGTAGGGTGAAGACCGTGCGGCGCGTGACGACTTCGCGGCGGTGCTCCAAGAACACCTGCACCAAGTCTTTGAGGTTGCACAGCTTGGGTTGACCGTCGATCAGGGCCACCATGTTCATGCCAAAGGTGTCTTGCAGCTGGGTTTGTTTGTAGAGGTTGTTGAGCACCACCTCGGGCACTTCGCCACGCTTGAGTTCAATCACCAGTCGCATGCCGGATTTGTCTGACTCGTCTTGGATGTGGCTAATGCCCTCAATTTTTTTCTCGTGAACCAACTCAGCGATGCGCTCTTGCAGCGTCTTTTTGTTCACTTGGTAGGGCAACTCGTCAACGATGATGGCTTGGCGTTGGCCCTTGTCGATGTCTTCAAAGTGGCATTTGGCGCGCATGACCACTCGCCCACGGCCAGTGCGGTAACCCTCTTTGACGCCAGTCATGCCGTAGATGATGCCGGCGGTGGGGAAGTCGGGCGCGGGCACAATTTCCATGAGGTCGTCCACGCTGGCGTCGGGGTGCTGCAGCATGTGCAAACACGCATCCACCACCTCGTTGAGGTTGTGTGGCGGAATGTTGGTGGCCATGCCCACGGCAATACCCGAGGAGCCGTTGACCAGCAGATTGGGGATGCGGCTGGGCAACACCAAGGGCTCTTTTTCTGAGCCGTCGTAGTTGGGGCCGAAGTCCACCGTCTCTTTATCGATGTCGGCCAGCATCTCGTGCGCGATTTTCGACAGGCGAATTTCCGTGTAGCGCATGGCTGCTGCATTGTCGCCGTCAACAGAGCCGAAGTTGCCTTGACCATCGACCAACATGTGACGCAAGGAGAAGTCTTGCGCCATGCGAACGATGGTGTCATAGACCGCGCTATCGCCGTGGGGATGGTATTTGCCGATGACGTCACCCACGATACGGGCCGACTTTTTGTAGGGTCGGTTCCAGTCGTTGTTGAGTTCGTGCATGGCGAACAGCACTCGGCGGTGAACCGGCTTTAGGCCATCACGGGCATCGGGCAGAGCCCGACCCACGATGACGCTCATGGCGTAGTCGAGATAGCTGCGGCGCATCTCCTCCTCAAGGCTGATGGGCAAGGTTTCTTTGGCGAACTGTGTCATGTCGAAAAAAAGTGGTTGTCAATGTGCCGGCTGACAAATGATTGACTATTTTAGTTAGTATGAAGCTTGTTTAAACATTCGGTGTCAATCTTGGGGTAAGCAGGCGGTTCAAGAAGTTCATCTTAATAACACGTTAATGTGATGAATCGGTTTCAAAGAGCATACCTGTTGGTAAGTTAATACGTGTGGCGTAGACTTGACTTTGCTTCTTGCAGTACAATAAATTGGTGGTTGTTGCTTTTAGCTGCCTCCTCCTCGTTTTCAATCAAATACAACGCATTTGCATGCATTAGGAGTTTTCGATGAACAAGTTTTCTGCTGTCGTCTTGTCAATGTTTTTTGTGGTGGGTGGTGTTCAAGCGCAACCCTACAACAACTGGGTAGCTGCTGATGGTACTGTCTGGAAAAACGCTGCCAATGAATATTGCTGGCGCAATGCTTCTTGGACTTCTGCTACAGCCTATCCAAACTGTGATGGTGCACCCGCTCCAGTGAAAGCGCAAACACCACCAGCAGTTGCCCCCATTCAAGCGCCTGTGGTTGTGGCGAAACCTCCAGCGCCTGTTGCTCCAGTTATCGTTATGCCTGCCAAGGTCACTTACGCCGCTGCAGCTTTCTTTGACACGGACAAAGCTGTTCTCAAAGCAGAAGGTAAAACTCAGTTGGACGAATTGGTTGCCAAACTGAAAACTGTGAATTTGGATATGTTGGTGGCTGTTGGTCACACCGACTCACGTGCTTCTGACGAGTACAACCAGAGTTTGTCGCTGCGCCGTGCTGAGGCAGTGAAGGCTTACCTGGTCAGCCAAGGTTTGGCTGCTCAGCAGATTAAGACCGATGGTAAGGGTGAAACCATGCCTGTGGCTGACAACAGCACTGCAGCTGGCCGCGCCAAGAACCGTCGCGTTGAAGTTGAAGTGACAGGTACTGCCAAAAAGTAAGTCTGTTTTGAATCGAAAAACCGCGCTTAGGCGCGGTTTTTTTTGCCTTCGTGATAATCTAACCATGAATCCAATCTCACCTCCCGTCAACGCTGACCCAGCAGAATTGGCCAAATTTTCCGAACTGGCGCACCGTTGGTGGGATCCAGACAGTGAGTTTCGACCACTGCACCAAATCAATCCCTTGCGGTTGCAGTGGATTGATCAGGCCGTGGGTTTGTCCAGCAAGCGGGTTCTTGACGTTGGCTGTGGCGGTGGCATTTTGGCGGATGCCATGGCGCGTGCCGGAGCGCAAGTCACGGGGATTGATTTGTCGAGCAAAGCGCTTAAAGTGGCGCAGCTGCATGCACTTGAAGCGCAGACCCCCAACATCTCGTACCGAGAAATCAGCACCGAAGCCTTGGCTGATGAAAGCCCGGAGACGTTTGATGTGGTGACCTGCATGGAAATGCTCGAGCATGTGCCCGATCCTGCCTCGGTGGTGAGTGCCTGTGCACGCCTAGTCAAACCGGGCGGGTGGGTGTTTTTCTCCACCCTCAACCGGAACCTTAAATCGTTTTTGTTTGCCATCGTCGGTGCGGAGTATGTGCTTAACTTGCTGCCCAGAGGCACACACGAATACGCCAAGTTCATTCGCCCCAACGAGTTAGGGCAGTACATCCGCGAGGCGGGTTTGATCCACCAAGCCTCCAAAGGCCTGCAATACAACCCCGTGACTCGTCGATATTGGCTTGACGGCGACACCAGCGTGAACTTCATGATGTCCACGCGCAAGCCATGAATACGGTCTTGCCGCCTGTCAAAGCGGTGTTGTTTGACTTGGACGGTACTTTGCTTGACTCTGCCCCAGAGCTGGCCGCTGCCGCCAATCGAATGTTGTCTCACCGGTGCTTGTCTGAGCGACCAATCGCAGATTACCGCCCTTACGCCGGTTCGGGTGCGCGGGGCATGTTGCGCGTTGCCCTGGACATGGCACCGGACCACCCGGAATACGAAGCGCACAAAGACGAATTCTTGCACGCGTATGAAGTGGTGTTGTTAAATACCAAGGCGTTTATGGGTGTGCCGCCTGTGTTGGATCGACTTGGCATGACCGGTTTGCCTTGGGGCATCGTCACCAACAAAGTCGAACGTTTGGCATTGCCTTTGATTGAGGCCACCCCGGCGCTGGCTGGCGCTTGCGTGGTGGTTTGTGGCGACACCACGCCACACGCCAAACCCCATCCCGCCCCTTTGTTGGAAGCCGCTCGTCGTTTGAGGCTGTCACCCACCGAATGCGTTTACGTGGGCGATGATGAGCGAGACATTGTGGCGGGCCGCGCGGCTGGCATGCATACCGTTGCCGCGTTGTACGGCTATTTGGGTCCACAAGCGCAGCCCCACACGTGGGGAGCGAATGCGGACATTTTGTGCCCCCTCGATCTTTTGGTCATGTTGGGCTTGAACTGAAACACAGCCGCCATGGATGCCGTTGACGTTGTGGTGATCGGTGCCGGTGTGGTGGGCTTGGCTGTGGCGCGTGCGCTGGCTTTGGCCGGTCGTGAAGTGTGGGTACTCGAGGCGGAAAACGCGGTGGGCACCGGCACCAGTGCCCGCAACAGCGAAGTGATTCATGCCGGTATCTATTACCCGGCAGGTTCGCTCAAAGCGCGGTTGTGTGTGCAAGGCAAGTTCCTGTTGTACGCCTATTGCGCCGAACGTGGTGTGAAACATCAACGTTTGGGAAAACTCATTGTCGCCACACAAGCCGAACAGGTGTCGGCACTCATGGGCATGGTCGAAAAAGCACAAGCCAACGGCGTGCACGACTTGGAAATGCTCAATGCCGCCCAGGCCCGCGCTTTGGAGCCAGCGCTGGCGTGCGAAGCCGCCTTGCTTTCGCCAAGCACCGGTGTGATCGACAGCCATGGGCTCATGCTTGCATTGCAAGGCGACATGGAGAACGCGGGGGGCTTATTGGCGTTGGTCTCGCCGGTTCGGCGCATCGGTTTGCGTCAAGGCACAGCCCAGCATCCGATACATGTCTGCACCGCCGATGGCACCGAGTTGGCGTGCCGTGCCTTGGTCAATGCGGCGGGGTTGAATGCGGTTTCATTGGCGCACGCCATGCATGGTTTGGACACGCAATTGTTGCCCAAAGCCCACTACGCCAAAGGCAATTACTTCACCTTGGTGGGTAAGGCGCCATTTTCTCGGTTGATTTACCCAGTCCCTGAGGCCGCTGGTTTGGGCGTGCACCTCACCTTGGATTTGGGTGGGCAAGCCAAATTCGGCCCGGATGTTCAGTGGGTGCAAGACCCCTCAGATCTGCAAGTGGACCCGCGCCGTGGCGATGCGTTTTATGCCGAAATTCGTCGCTATTGGCCAGGGCTGCCCGACGGTGCCCTGCAAGCCGGTTATGCGGGCATTCGACCCAAAATCAGCGGACCCCAATCGGCGTCGGCCGATTTTTTGATACAAGGCCCAGGCGACCATGGGGTGCCTGGTTTGGTGAATTTGCTGGGTATTGAGTCACCGGGTTTGACGAGCTCGCTCGCCATCGCGCAGCACGTGGCGCGCTTGCTGAGCCCCAATCAGCCTTGAGTGTCAGCGTGGGTGTTGTTTCAACGCCCGCGCCACTTCGCTCACCAAAGCAGGGCCTTGATAGATCAAGCCGGTGTAGATCTGCACCACATCGGCACCGGCTTGGATTTTGGCCACGGCGTCAACCCCTGACATCACCCCGCCGACCCCAATGATGGGAAAGTCACTGCCCAAGGACGCACGCAATTGGGCAATCACGCGGTTGCTAGCCGCCTGCACGGGGGCTCCTGACAGACCGCCAGTTTCTTCGGCGTGGGCCATGCCCGCTACCGCTTCGCGTGACAAGGTGGTGTTGGTGGCGATCACGCCATCCATGCCGTGTTGGCGCAGCGTGGCAGCGATCACGCCGACCTGGGTTTCGTCCAAATCGGGGGCGATTTTTAAGAACATGGGCACGCGCCGACCGTGTTCGGTGGCCAAGGTCTCGCGCCGCGCCACCAGCGCGCCGAGCAAGCCGTCCAGCGCTTCGTCGCTCTGCAGCGCTCGCAGGTTCTTGGTGTTGGGGCTGGAGATGTTCACCGTCACGTAGTCGGCGTGCGGGTACACACCGGCCAAGGCGATGAGGTAATCGTCGGTGGCGTTCTCCATCGGCGTCGCGGCGTTTTTGCCAATGTTCAGGCCCAGCAGCATGGGGTTGCTGCGCGGGGCTTGTCGGCAACGAGCGCGCTGCACATTGGCCACAAACGCGTCCAAGCCTTGGTTGTTGAAGCCCAATCGATTGATCAACGCGCTGGCCTGCAGCAGGCGGAACATGCGCGGTTGGGGGTTGCCTGGTTGCGCTTTGGGCGTGACCGTGCCGACCTCCACAAAACCAAAGCCCATGGCGCCCAAGCCGTCGATGCAGCGCGCGTTTTTGTCCAAACCGGCGGCCAAGCCCACGCGGTTGGGAAAGCGCAGGCCAGCCAAGGTGATCGGGTCGTCCACACGGCATTGGCGGTAGAGGCGATCGAGCGGTGTGTTTTGTGTGCGGGCGATGCTGTCCATCGTTAAGTCGTGGGCCTTTTCGGGGTCCATTTGGAACAGCACGGCGCGGGCGAGGGCGTAGGGGATCAAGGACATTGGATAATTCCGTTTTATCTCTTCGATTGTCTCAGACCCGAAAGTCCCCATGACCCAAGACGAACTCAAAGCCCTGGTGGGCCAAGCCGCCCTGAACTACGTTGTGCCCGGCGAGATTGTCGGTGTGGGCACGGGCTCCACCGTGAACAAATTCATTGAAGCCTTGGCTACCATGAAAGATCAGATCAAAGGTGCTGTTTCCAGCTCCGAGGCTTCAACGCTGCGCTTAAAGGCCTTGGGCATTCCGGTGTTTGACAGCAACGAGGTGGAGCGTTTGTCGGTCTACATCGACGGCGCCGACGAGATCGATCACCAAGGCCACATGGTCAAAGGCGGCGGCGCAGCCCTGACGCGCGAAAAAATCGTCGCCGCACAGTCCGCTCAATTCGTCTGCATTGCCGATGAAAGCAAGCTGGTGCAGGTCTTGGGCGCGTTCCCATTGCCCGTGGAAGTCATCCCCATGGCCACCACCCGCATCGTGCGCCAGTTCCAAGCCATGGGTGCGAACGCCGTGGTGCGTCAAGTCAACGGCCAGCCTTTGGTGACCGACAACGGTCAGCACATCGTGGACGTCAATGGCCTGAAGATCGCCGACCCCTTGGCCTTTGAGAGCGAGGTCAACAACTGGCCGGGTGTGGTGACGGTGGGGGTGTTCGCTCACCAAAAAGCGTCGGTGTGTTTGTTGGGCACGGCCTCCGGGGTTCGGACCTTGACGTTCTGATTGTTTTGCGCTCGACGGTTTGTGCGTTTGCCCGCCCAGACCGCTGAGCCCTGCGCCGCTCGTGTCCCCCGGCTTCGGCTTGGCCGAAACCTCCTCCTTTACCTCGCTTTGCAGGGCTCAGCAGTTCGGGCTCCGGGGATGTGTTCTTACAGGTCTTGTTGTTCGGTTGCGCGGCAGGCCTTGCAAAGCGAGGTCAAGGAGGAGCCTCAACGCTGCAGCGTTGAGGCGGGGGACACGAGCGGCGCAAGGCCTGCTGTGCAGCCGAACCCGAGGGGGAGTCTCAGGAAGCCATGCCCTGGTGCCGCAACAAGGCGTCCAACTGCGGCTCACGGCCGCGGAAGGCCTTGAAGGATTCCATGGCTGGGCGGCTGCCACCGACTTCCAGAATCGCTTCGCGGTAGCGCCGACCGGTCTCCACACTCGGCTCACCATCGGCACTGGCGGTTTCTTCAAACGCCGCATAGGCGTCGGCGCTCAGCACCTCGGCCCATTTGTAGCTGTAATAACCTGCGGCATAACCGCCCGCGAAGATGTGGCTGAAGGTGTGGGGTGTGCGGCTGAAGGCAGGCGGCTGCAAGACCGAGACCTCGCGTCGCACCTCGCTCAGCAGTTCCATGAAATCGCCCGCACGATCGGGCTCGGCGTGCAAACGCATGTCGAAGAGTGAAAACTCAATTTGGCGTAGGGTCTGCAAACCGCTTTGGAAGTTTTTGGCCGCCAACATTTTGTCGAACAGGGCGCGAGGTAAGGGTTCGCCCGTGTCCACGTGAGCGGTCATGTGGCGCAGCACGCTCCACTCCCAGCAGAAGTTTTCCATGAACTGACTGGGCAATTCCACCGCGTCCCATTCCACGCCGCTGATGCCTGAGACGTCGCGCTCGTTGACCTGCGTGAGCATGTGGTGCAGGCCATGGCCACATTCGTGGAAGAGGGTGATGACATCGTCGTGCGTGAGCAGCGGAGGCTTGCCGTTGACGCTCTCGCCGAAGTTGCACACCAAGTGCGCCACCGGTGTTTGTATCTGAGCGTTGTCGGGGCGCAGCCAACGGGCGCGCACATCGTCCATCCAAGCGCCGCCGCGTTTGCCCGCGCGGGCGCTGGGGTCGAGGTAGAACTGACCCACCAAGGTGCCTTGACGTTCGATGCGGTAGAACGCCACGGTGGGGTGCCAGACCGCCGCGTTGTCTCGGTGGATGCTGACCTCAAACAGGGTTTCGACGATCTTGAACAAACCGGCCAAGACCTTGGGCGCTGGGAAGTAGGGTTTGACTTCTTGGTCGCTGAAGGCGTAACGCGCCTCTTTGAGCTTCTCGCCCACGTACGACCAGTCCCACGCTTGCGGGTCGCTCAGACCCAGCTGCTCGGCAGCAAAAGTGCGCATCTCGGCCACGTCGCGCTCGGCGTAGGGGCGGGCGCGTTGGGCCAAGTCGCGCAAAAAGCCCATCACTTCGCTGGGTGATTGCGCCATTTTGGTGGCCAAAGACACGTGGGCAAAGTTCTCGTAGCCCAACAGCTGCGCTTCTTCTTGGCGCAAGGCCAAGATCTCTGTGATCAATGCGCTGTTGTCCAAGCTCGCATCGCTGCCTTGGTCGGACGCGCGGGTGACGTAGGCGCGGTAGAGTTGCTCGCGCACGGCGCTGTTGTGCGCAAACTGCATCACCGGCAGGTAGCAGGGCATTTTCAGGTTGAGCTTGTGGCCAGTTTTGCCCTCGGCTTGTGCGGCCGCGGCGGTGGCGGTGAGAACGTCCTCGGGCACGCCGTCGAGCTGATCGCGATCCACATACAGGGCAAAACGGTCGGTCGCGTCGAGCGCGTTTTCGCTGAATTTTTGCGAGAGTTCGGCTTGGCGTTCTTGAATCGCAGCGAAGCGCTCCTTGGTTGTGCCTTGCAACTCGGCGCCACCGAGCACAAAGCCGCGCATGGCGTTGAAGTGCGCGCGGGCTTGCTCGGCATTGAGGGTGCGGGCATCCATGGCTTTGTACTTGGCGTACAGGCGCTCGTCGGCGCCCAAGCGCGTCCAAAACTCGGTGACTTTGGGCAACACGGTGTTGTAGGCCGCGCGCCACTCGGGGGTGTCGGCCACGCTGTTGAGGTGGCTGATCGCGCCCCAAGCCATGCTCAGTCGCTCGGTGGCCACGTCCAAGGTGCTGGCCATGGTGCGCCAATCGGCGGGAAAGTCATCGGCCGTCACCGTGGCCAAGGCAGCTTCGGCTTGCTCAAGCAAGGTTTCTATGCCGGGCGCGATGTGTAATGCTTGAATTTCATCGAAGCGCGGCAGTGGGCTGGGGGTGCTCAAGGGGTTGACGTTGGACATGGCTCAGACGGTTAACTTCGGGTGTTGCGGGTTGAGGTGGCGGTTTTTTTGACGCTTTTGAGGTTGCGCTTGGCGCGTTTGATTTGGCCGCCCGCGGTCAAACGCTCGTTGCCCAGCACACGGACAACCTTAACCTCTGGGCGCTGGCCACCGCGTTTGCTGAATTTGAGGACTTTCACATCGCGTGGCCCCGGCATGCGGTCTTCGTCAACCGACTTTTCTTTTTCTTCGATGGGGCGCCAGATCACCAACAATTTGCCAATGTGTTGGATGGGTGCGGCGTGCAAGGCATCGGTCAATTGCAACAAGATGGCTTCGCGCGCGGCGCGGTCGTCGTTGAAGACACGGATTTTGATCAAGCCATGAGCCTTGAGGGCGGCATCGACTTCTTTTTGAACAGCACTGGTTAAGCCATCGCTGCCAATGATGACCACTGGATTGAGGTGGTGCGCGTCGGCGCGGTGCACTTTTCGCTGTGCGGGCGTGAGAATGATCTGGGACATGGGACAATTATCGTTTACCGGTGAGCAAGGCGCGTTCGTTCATGAAAGTCAAAACCCAGAGCAAGAAGGTCAATAAGGCTTGGCTCAACCAACACATCAACGACACCTACGTGCGCTTGGCACAAAAAGAGGGTTACCGCGCCCGCGCCGCCTATAAGCTCAAAGAACTGGATGAAACCTTGGGGCTGGTCAAACCCGGCCATGCGGTGGTGGACTTGGGTTCAGCCCCTGGCGCTTGGAGCCAGTACCTGCGTCGGCGTTTGAGCCCACACGGCGCGGCCGTGGGCGCGTTGAACGGCACCATCATTGCACTGGACATGTTGCCGATGGAGCCCGTGGAAGGGGTGGAATTTATTTTGGGCGATTTTCGACAGGCCGAGGTCTTGGCCGACCTCGAGCAGGCCTTGGTCAGTCGCGGCATCCAAGCCGTGGATTTGGTGGTTTCTGACATGGCCCCCAACCTCTCGGGCATTGGCGCGACGGACGCAGCACGAATCACCGATTTGATCGAATTGGCGGTTGACTTTGCACGCAATCACCTCAAGGCTGAGGGGGCTTTGGTCGTCAAACTGTTTCACGGTGGGGCCTACGACCCCATGGTGGCGTTGTTTCGCCAGACCTTCAAAGTGGTCAAGGCCATCAAACCCAAGGCCTCACGCGAAAAGTCCTCTGAAACCTTTTTGGTCGGCTTGGGTCTGAAAAATGATGTTGATGAAAAAGTGCTTAAAGCGTGATTGCTTTGGTCAATATCACCAACACCGCAGGTGGGGCTTGAAAAGCCTAAAATGACCTCAACCTTGTTTCTTCTTAATTAACGCTGTCAGGAGTCGGTCTTGAACAACCAATGGTTCTCAAAAATCGCTGTGTGGATGGTCATCGCCATGGTGCTCTTTACGGTCTTCAAACAGTTTGAAGGTGCCAACCCCGCTGCTGCAGGTGCTGTTGGGTATTCCGAATTTCTGGACCAGGTCAATGCGGGTCGTATCAAGTCGGCCACCATCCAAGAAGGTGCTGGTGGCACCGAAATTGTGGCCGTCACCACCGACGACCGCCGTGTGCGCACCACCGCCACCTACCTCGACCGTGGCTTGGTTGGCGATTTGCTCGCCAACGGCGTGAAGTTCGATGTCAAGCCCCGCGAAGAAGGCTCCCTGCTCATGTCGCTGTTGGTGAGTTGGGGCCCCATGCTTTTGTTGATTGGCGTGTGGATTTACTTCATGCGCCAAATGCAAGGTGGTGGCAAAGGTGGCGCGTTCAGCTTCGGTAAATCCAAGGCACGCCTGCTTGACGAAAACACCAACCAAGTGACCTTTGCGGACGTGGCCGGTTGCGATGAGGCCAAGGAAGAAGTCAAAGAGGTGGTTGACTTTCTGAAAGACCCCCAGAAATTCCAAAAACTCGGTGGTCGCATTCCCCGCGGTTTGCTCCTCGTTGGCCCACCCGGCACTGGTAAAACCTTGTTGGCCAAGTCCATTGCTGGCGAAGCCAAGGTGCCGTTTTTCAGCATATCGGGCTCTGACTTTGTGGAGATGTTTGTGGGTGTGGGCGCATCGCGTGTGCGCGATATGTTTGAAAACGCCAAGAAAAACGCCCCTTGCATCATTTTTATCGACGAGATCGATGCCGTGGGCCGTCAACGCGGTGCGGGCTTGGGCGGTGGCAACGACGAACGCGAACAAACCCTGAACCAGATGCTCGTTGAAATGGACGGCTTTGAGACCAATCTCGGTGTCATTGTTGTGGCCGCGACCAACCGCCCCGATATTTTGGATGCGGCTTTGTTGCGCCCCGGTCGTTTTGATCGACAAGTTTATGTGACGCTGCCCGACATCCGTGGCCGTGAGCAGATCCTCAATGTGCACATGCGCAAGATCCCGATCAGCCAAGACGTGAGCCCCTCGGTCATTGCCCGTGGCACGCCGGGCATGAGCGGTGCCGATTTGGCCAACCTGTGCAACGAAGCCGCCTTGATGGCCGCGCGCCGCAACGCGCGCACGGTCGAAATGCAAGACTTCGAAAAGGCCAAAGACAAAATCCTCATGGGCCCTGAGCGCAAGAGCATGGTCATGCCCGAGGAAGAGCGCAAAAACACGGCCTATCACGAGTCTGGGCACGCCCTGATCGGCAAGCTCTTGCCCAAGTGCGACCCTGTGCACAAGGTCACCATCATTCCCCGTGGCCGCGCCTTGGGTGTCACGATGAGCCTGCCCGCGCAAGACCGCTACAGCTACGACAAAGAGTTCATGCTCAACCAAATCAGTATGCTGTTTGGTGGCCGCATCGCCGAAGAGGTGTTCATGAACCAGATGACCACCGGTGCCTCCAACGACTTCGAGCGTGCCACCCAAATCGCACGCGACATGGTCATGCGCTACGGCATGACCGATGCCTTGGGCCCCATGGTCTACGCTGAAAATGAAGGTGAAGTGTTCTTGGGGCGCTCGGTCACCAAGACCACCAACATCAGCGAAGAAACCATGCAAAAGGTCGATCACGAGGTGCGCCGCATCATCGACGCGCAGTACAAGCTGGCGCGTGACCTGATTGAGCACCACAGCGACAAAATGCACGCCATGGCCAAGGCTTTGCTGGATTGGGAAACCATCGATGCCGAGCAAATCGACGACATCATGGCCGGCAAACCACCACGCCCGCCCAAAGATTGGACACCACGCAACCCCTCTGTGGGCGGTGGAGATGGTGGTGGCGCAGCGGCCCCCAACACCGAACCGGCCCCGACCGCGGCTTAAGGCGTGTCAGGGGTTTTGACCACACACTCGGGGCTTCGGCCCCGTTTTTATTGAAGGTGCGCCCATGTTTTGGCAAACCAGCCGTTTTGACATCGACTTGCAGCGCCCCCGCGTCATGGGTATCGTCAACGTCACCCCCGATTCTTTTTCCGAAGGCGGTCGCTACAGCAGCGCCAGTGAGGCTTTGGCGCATGCTGAGCAACTGTTGCGCGAGGGTGCCGACATCTTGGACATCGGCGGTGAGTCCACTCGCCCGGGTGCGTCCGCCGTATCGCTGGATGAAGAATTGGCTCGGGTGTTGCCGGTGGTGAAGGGGGCTTTGGCTTGGGGTGTGCCGATCTCGGTGGACACCTACAAGCCCGAGGTCATGCGCGCCGCGTTAGACGCTGGGGCCGACATCATCAACGACGTGTGGGCCTTGCGCCAAGCCGGGGCGCTGAACGTGGTGGCCGCACACCCGAGCTGCGGTGTGTGTTTGATGCACATGCACCGCGAGCCGCAAACCATGCAAACTGAGCCCATGGTGGGCGCGGTGGTTCCCCAAGTTGCCGGGTTTTTACAAGCCCGCGTGCAGGCCGTGTTGGTCTCGGGCGTGGCGAGCGAGCGTATCGTGCTCGACCCAGGTATTGGTTTTGGCAAAACCGTCGAGCAAAACTTTGCCCTGCTCGCCCACCAAGATGCGCTGGCCCGCTTGGGCTGGCCCTTGCTGGCGGGTTGGTCGCGCAAATCGTCGTTGGGTGCGGTGACCGGCCAGGCCGTGGCCGCTGACCGTTTGGCCGCCAGTGTCGCGGCGGCCGTGCTGGCGTTGGAGCGGGGCGCACGGGTGCTGCGTGTGCACGACGTTGCTGCTACCGTTCAAGCGGTGGCCGTTTGGTGCGCCGTACAAGCGCGATAATATCGATATGACACGTATTTACTTTGGCACCGATGGCATCCGCGGCACCGTGGGCCAGTCCCCCATCACCCCCGATTTTGTGTTGCGCTTAGCCCACGCAGTTGGCCGGGTTTTGAAGCGAACAGAAGCCCACCCGGTGGTGCTGATTGGCAAAGACACCCGCATCTCTGGCTACATGCTTGAGTCGGCACTGGAGAGCGGCTTCAACTCGGCCGGTGTGGACGTGGTGCTCTTGGGCCCCGTGCCCACGCCGGCAGTCGCCTACCTCACGCGCGCTCAACGCGCCAGCTTGGGGGTTGTGATTTCGGCCAGCCACAACCCCTTTGCCGATAACGGCATCAAGTTTTTTAGTGCTCAAGGCACCAAGCTCTCCGATGCTTGGGAGCAAGACGTGGAAGCCGCGCTCAAAGAAGACCCAGTGTGGGTGGACTCCTCACAGCTGGGCAAATCGCGCCGCTTGGACGATGCTGCAGGCCGTTACATCGAATTTTGTAAGAGTACCTTCCCCACCGAGTTCACGCTGAAGGGTTTGAAGATTGTGGTGGATGGTGCCAATGGCGCAGCCTACCAAATTGCCCCCGCTGTTTTCCATGAGTTGGGCGCTGAGGTGGTACGCATCGGTTGTTCGCCCAACGGGCTGAACATTAACGAAGGTGTTGGCGCCACCCACCCCGAGGCTTTGGTGAGGGCTGTGGCAGAACATGGCGCGGATATTGGCATTGCTCTGGACGGCGACGCCGATCGTTTGCAAATCGTTAATGCCCAAGGCCGCTTGTTCAATGGCGACGAAGTTTTGTACATCATGGCAGCCTACCGATTGGAGCGTGGACAAGAGCTGCCGGGTGTGGTGGGTACGCTGATGACCAACATGGCTGTGGAGCTTGCCTTGCGTCAGCGCGGTGTGCAATTTGTGCGCGCCAAAGTTGGCGATCGTTATGTATTAGAGGCCTTACAAGCCAAAGGTTGGCTTCTGGGCGGCGAAAGTTCTGGGCATTTGTTGGTGCTCGACAAACACACAACAGGCGACGGTTTGGTCTCTGCTTTGCAAGTGCTGCAGGCCTGTGTGGCCATGCGAAAAACGTTGTCACAGTGGCTCGAAGGCGTGCAGCTCTTTCCGCAGGTCTTGGTTAATGTTCGTTTAGAGAGTGGCCAAGATTGGCGCAACAACGCACGTTTGGCTGAGGTCACGCAAGCGGTGGAGGCTGAATTGGGTCAACGTGGGCGATTGCTTATTCGACCGAGTGGGACCGAGCCGTTGTTGCGCGTCATGGTCGAAGCACAAGATGCTTCACAAGCACAGTCTTGTGCGCAGCGTTTGATCGAGGCCGTGAATTGCAGTTAAACATTTGTCAAGCGTTTTCGCACCCAGCGGATGTGGCTGCGCAACGCGTACAACTCGTTGGCGTAAGGCAGGGGCACTTGGACGTGCTCAACCGTGGCTTCTAAGCGGTCCAAAGCCAAGAGCTGGGCTTGGGTGTCTTGTGCGCTGGCGCTGCGCACCACACGCTCTTCAATCTCTTGCAATTCGGCGTACCAACGGAATACCTTGGAGCGCACGCGCAGCGTGTAGAGTGGCGGCAAGATGCGCGAGAGCGGCAACACCAAAGCCAAAATCAAACCCCCGGCGAGCCACATGCGCTCGACCAAGTTCGCCAACCAAAACGGCAAATAGCGCTGCAACCAAGGCTGCCCGTTGCGAATGGCGCGTGCGGCTTCTTCCGAGACCTCAATCTCGGCGTGGTCTAGGCTGGGGTATTGGCGCGCGCGGTTGAACCAACCGGGGGCACTGTGCAGGTTGACCGCTGTTTGAGCAAACAGTTGCACGATGGCGGGGTGGGTGTTTTGTGAGGTCAGCAGCGTTGAGGTGGGGGCCACCAAGCGCACATCGCGTGGGGGTTGGTTTTTGGCCAAATCCACCACCCCTTGGGGCAAGACCACGGGCGTCAAAAAGCCAAATCGCCGGGCATAGGCTTCGCTTTGCGCAAAGTCCATCAAGCCCACGCCGGGGCTTTGCAACAACATTTGCACCAGCAGCGATTCGGGTGCCGAGGCAAACACCACCACGTCGACTTCTTGGTTCAAAAAGGCCACCACGGCGGGCGTTGGTGCCAATTCGCTGCGTTGCCAACGTTCGGACCCAATCCCGTTGGCTTCCAGCAAGGTGCCGAACAAACGCGGCACGCCGCTGCCCTCGGTGCCCACGTTGATGCGCGTACCTTGCAGGTCGCGCAACTGAGTCAATTGCGGACGCCCGACCAAGCGCTTGGCGCTGTCTTGGCGATAGAACACCCACAACGGCTCCACAAACAAATTGCCCAAGGCCGTGAGGGTTTGGCGGTCGGTGTCCGCCCAAGCCACGCTGCCGCCTTGCACAAAGGCCAAATCGGCTTGGCCGCTGCGCAGCAAGTCCAGGTTGTGTGCCGAGCCTTCCGAGGGCAACAGCTTCACGTCAATGCCGTAGGCCGACAAAGCCCGCGCATAGTGCTGGCCCATGGCGTCGTAAGCGCTTTGCTCGGGGCCAGTGGCCAAGACCACTTGCTTGGGCGGGTTGGGGTCGAGCCAGTGATAAGCCCCCACCATGAGGGCCACGCCCAGTGCCACAAAAGGCCCAAAAGACAGCAGCCACTCCCACATGGAAGAGAAGAAAACGCGCACGTTGTTGTTCATGCGCGAACTCTAACCGATCGCTCTTTGGCTCAGGGGCGGCGCTCGATGCGGATGACGGTGTACGCGCCGTTGATCTGTTCGGCGGTGAAGCGCACCGCGTCGCCCACCTTCAAGCCCGCCAATTGGTTGGTGTCGGGGACTTGGAACACCATGCTCATGGGCGGCATATCGAGGTTTTTGATCTCGCCGTGTTTGAGGCTGATCTTGCCTGCGGCGGTGTCGATGCGGCGCACCTCGGCCTCGGCCCATGGCAGGGTCGCCCCTGCCGCGCTGGTGCTGTGCTGCGTTTTCAGGAAGCCTTCGCGTGGCGATTGGGCGACGTTTTTGAAATAACTTTGGTAGCTGCGGCTGCTGCCGTCTTTTTGCACCAAGAGCACGTCGTAGGGGTCGCGCCGGTTGCCGTATTCCGGCCCGTCCATGCCGGGGCTGCCCACGGGCATGCCGGGCACCGCTAGGCCCAAGGCTTTGGGCCGCTCGCGCAGCAAGCGCTGGATCTCGTTCACGTTCACATGGCCCTCGATCACATAGCCATCGATCAGCGCGGTGTGGCACGAACCAAACTTGGTGGGTAACCCCAAGCGTTGGCGCACGGCGGTGTTGCCGGTGTCGAAGGTTTGAATTTCGAACCCGGCTTTGCGCAGGATCTCGACCCAGTCCTTGCAGCAGCCGCAGTTGGGGTCTTTCCAAACCTGCATGACGGGCCATTTTTTTGGGGCGTTGGCTTGTGCAGCCCAAGGTGCGCTGACCAATGCTGCTGCTGTAGCGATCAGGGTGGTGCGGCGGGAGAGGGTGGTGTTCATGGGTTTCTCCTGTTGGGTTTAGGCGCGCACACGGATGGTGCCACGCATGCCGGCTTCGAAGTGGCCGGGCAGCAAACACGCAAATTCAAAATCGCCTTCGCGGTTGAAGGTCCAGACGATGTCACTGGCCTTGCCGGGCGAGACGTGCGCCATGTAGGGCTCGTCGTGCTCCATGTTCGGGTGTTTTTTCATCATCTCGGCGTGGGCTTGCAGCTCTTGGGCGGTACCGATCACGATCTCGTGCATCACTTGGCCTTTGTTCTCGGCGCGCAGGCGCAGGGTCTGGCCCAGTTTGACGTCGAGGTGACTGGGCGCAAAGCGCATGTCGTCGCTCATGCGGATGGTGATGGTGCGGCGGGCGTTTTTGGAGTCGCCCGCGATGCCCCAAGGCTTTTGTTCTTTGACCACGGGGCCTGCGGCCTGGTGGTGGTCTTTGTGCATGTCGCCGTGGGCGTGGGCCAGCAGGGGCAGGCTCAGCGCGGCGGTGGCGCCCAGCAGTTGTTGCAGGTGGTGTCGGCGTGTGGTGTTCATTAAATGTCCTTTCTGGGTTTTCAGTGGTGGGCGTGGCCTTGGCCTGCCCCGGGTTTTTTGGCGGTGCCCTGCGGCGTGCCGCTTGGTGTGGCGGCGCGTGGCGCAGCCTCGGGGACATCCACAGGTCGCGATTGGGTTTGGGGCGGTTGCTGGTACCAGCCGGGGTCGCGGTAGTCGCCGGCCTTTAGATCGGCGCGCACCTTGAGTGTGGTGAACATGCCGCCCATTTCAATTGGGCCGTAAGGGCCGGTGCCGGTCATCATGGGGAAGGTGTTGGCGGGCAGCTCCATTTCCATTTCGCCCATGTCGGCCATGCCGCGTTCGCCCATGACCATGTAGTCGGGGTTCACGCGTTGCAGGGGTTTGACCAAGCCGCGGTGGTCCACGCCAATGAGGGTGGGCACGTCGTGGCCCATGGCGCCCATGGTGTGGTGGCTTTTGTGGCAATGCATGGCCCAGTCGCCGGGTTCGTCGGCGATGAATTCGAGCTGCCGCATTTGCCCCACGGCCACGTCGGTGGTCACTTCGGGCCAGCGGGCGGTTTTGGGCACGGGGCCGCCGTCGGTGCCCGTCACCTCAAACTCGATGCCGTGGATGTGGACGGGGTGGTTGGTCATGGTCAGGTTGCCCACGCGCACCCGCACCCGATCACCCAGCCGCGCCACCAGTGGGCTGATGGCGGGGAAGACGCGGCTGTTCCAGCTCCAGATATTGAAGTCGAGCATGGTGTTGACTCGGGGCGTCATGCTGCCCGGCTCCACGTCAAAGGCGTTGAGCAAGAAGCAGTAGTCGCGCTGCACATCGCTGATGTGCGGGTGTTTTTGTTTGGGGTGTGTGACCCAAAAACCCATCATGCCCATGGCCATTTGCGTCATTTCATCGGCGTGGGGGTGGTACATGAAGGTGCCGGGGCGGCGCGCTTCAAACTCGTACACAAAGGTTTTGCCTGTGGGTATTTGCGGTTGGTTCAGGCCGCCCACGCCGTCCATGCCGTTGGGCAGGCGCTGGCCGTGCCAGTGGATGGTGGTGTGTTCGGGCAAGCGGTTGGTGACGTAAATGCGCACCCGATCGCCTTCCACCACTTCGATGGTGGGGCCGGGCGATTGGCCGTTGTAACCCCACATGTTCACCAAAAAGCCAGGCGCCATTTCGCGCACCACCGGCTCGGCGATGAGGTGAAATTCCTTGACGCCGTTGTTCATGCGCCAAGGCAAGGTCCAACCGTTGAGTGTCACCACGGGGTTATAGGGGCGACCCGCGCCAGTCACGCCCGGCGGGGTCCAGGGGGCTTGGGTGTCGGCGCTGCTTTGCTTGGGCGCTTCGGGCAGCGCGGCCAAGGCCGAGCGGGCCACGGCGGTGCCAGCGGTCGCCACGGTGGCGGCCAGCGCGGCACCGCCCAAGAAGCGGCGGCGTTGGGGGTTGTTGATGTTGTTCATGGTCAGTGTCCTTGGGCGGCGTTGCCGCGCTCGTTGGCGGGTACAGGGGGGCTGGCCAATTCGATGTCGCCACCGGCCATGAGGGTGTGCCAATCGGCATGCGCGAGCCAATGGGCTTGTCGGGCTTGCAGCGCATCGGCTTGTGCGCTCAGACGGGCTTGTGCCGCGTCAATCATGTCCCACGAGCTTTTGAGCATGCCGTTGTAGCGCAGCAGGGTTTCTTGCTCGGCTTGTTGGCTCAAGGGCACGGCTTGTTCGTGCAGCAGAACGTCCAAACTCCGTGCACGTTCCAAACGCTGCCAGGCTTGTCGCACGGTGCTGCCGAGTTCGCGGCCCTCCCGCTCCCATGCGGCCCGTGCGGCCACCGCCTTGGTCAGGGCATGATCGCCCATGGCCGCGTCAGCCGACCACTGCGGAGCCCGATCAATTTGGCCTTGCAGCAAACCGTCGCGAGCTTGCGCCCAGCGACGCCATTGCGCATCGCCGATGGATTGGACTTCTCGTTCGACTTGTTGGTTTTTCCATTGGTATTCGGGGCGTTGCGCCAAGGCTTGGGCCTCGGCGTCTGGTGGCAAGGTCAAGGCCTCGGGCATTGGCAAAGCTTGGGGCAAGCGGGCAGCCAGATCGCCGATCGCTTGCGAATCGCTGAGGCCCCACAAGCGGGCCAAGCGCTCAAGCGCTTCTTGCGCTTGTGACTGAGCCGCCATCTGGGCCGTCTGCGCTTGGATGTTCGCCAATTGAACGGGTATCAGTTGGGCTTGGCTCCAATGACCCAAGGCCGCCATTCGCTCACCCAAGGCCTGTGCAGTGCGCGCGGCGTGCAGGCGTTCATCGTGCACGCGCACCAAGGCCTGTTGGGTGATGGCGTTGGCCCAAGCCGCTTGGGCTTCTTGGTGCAAACCCAGCCAATCGCGTTGCGCTGCACGGCGTTCCAGCGCATTGGCGGAGGGCGGCAACACCCACTCGGCGCGTTGTCGTTGGATGTGGCGCCAAGCCTCGGGCCAAGTCAGCGCCCTGATGGGGGCGGTGCTGGGGCTGGGGCTGGCTTCGGTGCCTCGGGCCTGCTCCCAGCGAAGCAAGTCGATGTGGCCGCGCGGGAATTCCGCCACGGCTTGGTTGGCCGCGCGCCAACGCTCAAGCGCTTCTTGGATCGTGGTCGATGCGTCTTGCGCTGCGGCCACAGGGGGCAAGGTGGCGAGCAAGGACAGCGCAAGCGGCGCCGCCCAAAAGGGAATGTTCATGGGGGATCTCCGGTGACACACAAGCACCGGGCGCACGGGACCGCCCGGTTCTGGAAAAGCGATGTGTCAGACCGAGATCGGGGGTTTGTGGTGTTGCATCTCCACCACGCTGTCAAAGCGCTCGCTGAGGGGCGGCGGCTCAATGGGGTGGGGGTGTGTTTGGCTGGCGCTGCGCAAGTCGGTGCTCAGTGCTGGCACGTGGCAGACATCACAAGCCGTGTGGTCGGTCATGTCTTCGTGGCCGCTGCCGTGGTCGTTCGCGCTGGCGTGGTGCGGGCAGGGGGCTTCGTCCAGTTGTGCTGACGCGCTGTGATGGGCCATGGGTGCCATCACCATGGTCACGGCCAGCGTGCTGCGCCAGGGCAACAGCACAGCCAAACACAACAACAGGGCACGCCAGAACATCATGGCATTCATGATACCCGGAACGCCCATGGGGTGCCCGGCTCAGCGCGAAGACCCCTGCGCAGCAGGTGCGATGCGATCCCCCGCTTTGTCTAACCACAGGCGCAAACTTTCGTGTAAATCGCTCTGGCTGAAGGAGCAACTCTCCGCGTCGAAGAGCGCGCCCGATTCCAAGCGCGTCATGAGGTCTTGCCAAACGTCTTGGAAACGCGGCGGCAGCGCTGCGAAGAGGGCGCTGAACGTGGAGGCCTGCGCAGCAAAGGCGTGTGCGTTGATCTCGCCGCTGCGCAGCCGCTCGAAAGCGGTGCGCAGGGTTTGCAAGTCGCTGAGCGGCTGAGACACAACTCAGTGGCCGAGAATCTTGGACAAAAAGTCCCGGCTGCGCTCGTTTTGTGGGTTGTTGAAAAATTCATCGGGCGTGTTTTGCTCGACGATTTGACCCTGGTCCATGAAGATCACGCGGTCGGCCACGGCTTTCGCAAAACCCATTTCGTGGGTCACACAGATCATGGTGATGCCTTGGTTGGCCATCTCCACCATCACGTCGAGCACTTCCTTGATCATCTCGGGGTCGAGGGCCGAGGTGGGCTCGTCGAACAACATGATCTTGGGCTTGAGGCACAGGGCTCGGGCAATGGCCACGCGCTGCTGTTGACCACCGGAGAGCTGCAGTGGGTACTTGAGAGCCTGCTCTGCGATGCGCACGCGTTCGAGCTGCGCCATGGCTTTTTCTTCGGCTTCCTTTTTGGGGATTTTGCCGACCCACATGGGCGAAAGTGTGAGGTTTTCCAACACGGTCAAGTGCGGGAACAAGTTGAACTGTTGGAACACCATACCCACGTTCTTGCGAACTTGGTCGATGGCCTTGATGTCGTCGGTCAATTCAATGCCGTCCACGGTCAGGTGGCCTTGTTGGTGTTCTTCCAAGCGGTTGATGCAGCGAATCAGCGTGGACTTGCCCGAGCCCGAAGGGCCGCAAATCACGATGCGTTCGCCTTTGGCCACGCTCAGGTCAATGTCGCGCAAGACATGGAAGTCGTTGCCGTACCACTTGTTGACTTTGTCAAAACGGATGATGGGTTCAGTCATGTTGGGACTTTCAACGCGCCTTGCTGGCGCTCAATTGCTTTTCGACCCACAGGCTGTAGCGGGACATGGCAAAGCAGAACAAGAAATAAACGAGGGTGATAAAGAAATACGCTTCGATCTTGAAGGGGCGCCATTCCACGTCCGAGTTCAGGGCCAGCGACAAGGCACCGGTCAACTCATACAGCGAAACGATCGTCACCAAAGACGTGTCTTTGAAGATCGAAATGAAGTTGTTCATCATGCTGGGCACGACCATGGCCAAGGCTTGTGGCAAGACGATCTTGCGCTGGGTTTGCCAGTAGCTCAGGCCCAAGGTGTCAGCGGCTTCCAGTTGACCTTTGGGAATGGCTTGCAAACCACCGCGCACGATCTCAGCCATGTAAGCCGCGGCGAACAGCGTGATGCCGATCACCACCCGCACCAGCACGTCGATGCTCATGCCTTGGGGCATGAACAAGGGGAACATGAACGAAGCCATGAACAGCACCGAGATCAGGGGCACGCCCCGGATGAGTTCGATGTAGGTCACGCACACGGCGCGGATGGCGGGCAGGTTGCTGCGTCGGCCCAAGGCCACCACGATGGCCAAAGGGAATGCCATAAAAATGGACAAGGTGGCCAGCATGATGGTCAACGGCAGGCCGCCCCACAGGTCGGTGCGCACTGGGCTCAAGCCCAAAACGCCACCGGCCATGAGCGCAAAGAAGACCGCCAAAATGCCGACCCACATCAAGGCCAACCAAGGCTTCCAAAACGCGCGCATGCAGCTCAGCACCAAGCCGCCCAGCATCAAGCCGGTGGCGACCACCGGGCGCCAGTGCTCTTCAAACGGGTAACGACCCAGCAAGATGACGCGGTATTTTTCGCTCACCACGCCCCAGCAAGCGCCTGTGCCGCGAGCGGCTTGGCAAGCTTCTGCATTGGGTGCGAAGACGGCTTGAAACAAGCCCCATTCGAGCACACCGGGGATGAGGTAGATGGCCAAGGCCATTAAGAACAGCGTGGTGGCGGTGTTGCCCGCGCTGCTGAAGAGGTTTTGGCGCATCCAGTGCATCCAGCCGCTGCTGGCGGTGGGCGACGGACGGGCCGCAATCGGGGTAAAGGTGGATGTGCTCATGGTGTCAGCGCTCCTTGATCGCACTGCGGGCGTTGTACCAATTCATGAAAATGGAGGTGCTGATCGATGTGGTCAGGTAAACCAACATGATGATGGCGATGCACTCCACGGCCCGGCCGCTTTGGTTGATGGTGGTGTTGGCCACCGAGACCACGTCGGGGTAACCCACGGCCACGGCCAAGGACGAGTTTTTGGTGAGGTTCAGGTACTGGTTGGTCAGCGGCGGGATGATCACGCGCAAAGCTTGTGGCAACACGACCAATTTCATGGTGTGTTGCGGCGTCAGCCCCAAGGCGCTGGCCGCTTCGCTTTGGCCGCGGCTCACCGACTGAATGCCCCCACGCACCACCTCGGCGATGAAGGCCGCGGTGTAGGTCACCAAACCAATGAGCAGGGTTAAAAATTCGGGCGTTGCACTCGCACCCCCTTCAACCATGAAGTCCAGTTGCTGTGGCACATCGAATTGGCTGGGCATGCCGCCCACCAGCCAACCGACCAAGGCCAACACCAAGACCAAGGCCAGTGGTGCCCACAGGCGGTCGCCGTCTTGGCCCGTCTGCTCAAAGCGTTGGTGCATGCGGCGGCGCCACACGGCGGCACCCACCAAACCCAACGCCGCACCCAGCCACACCCACGCCCAACCCACACCCGAGGAGGGCCAAGGCATTGACAAGCCGCCTTTGCTCAAAAAGAATGCGTCGAAGCTTTTCCACGATTCGCTCGAATCGGGCAACACCTCGACCATAAAGAGGTACCACATGAGCAGTTGCAACAGCACCGGAATGTTGCGAAACAACTCAACATAGCCATACGACAAGCCGCGCACCAAGCCGTTGCGGGAGAACCGGGCCACGCCAATGGACACACCCAACAGGGTGGCCAAGATCACGCCAATGATGGCGACTTTGAGCGTGTTGAGTACGCCAGCGGCAATGGCCACGGCGTAGCTTTGCTCGGGGTCGTATGCGATGACGGTCTCGCCAATGTCGAAACCGGCGGGCGCGCTCAGAAAATCAAAGCCGCTGGGAATGCCGCGAGCGGCCATATTGGCTTGGGTGTTGTTGGCCAAAAATGCCAACGTCACCACCACCAAGCACAGGGCGATCACTTGGTACAGCACACCACGCGTGGCTTTGCTGTTCAAGGACCAGTTTTTTTTCGGGGGTGGGGGGGTCACTGGGGCCACAACCGCCTCTCAATTTAATTGGGGGGATCAATAAAAAAACCGAGACCAGACAGACGCCGGGCCTCGGTTGTTCAAGCGTTCAAATTAACGAACGGGAGGCGCGTACATCACGCCGCCTTTGCTCCACAGGTTGTTCACGCCGCGTGGCAGACCAATGGTGGTTTTGGGGCCAACGTGGCGTTCAAACTGTTCACCGTAGTTGCCCACGGCCTTGATGGCGCGGTAAGCCCACTCTTTGTCCAAGCCCAAGAGCTTGCCGGTGTCTTCGTTGCCAGCACCCAAGAGGCGCATGACGCCGGGGTTTTTGTTCTCGGCACGCATTTGGTCCACGTTGGCTTGGGTGATGCCCAATTCTTCGGCTTCCAACAGTGCGTAACCCACCCATTTAACGATGGCGAACAGATCGTCGTCACCGCGGCGAACCATTGGGCCCAGGGGCTCTTTGGAGATCAGCTCGGGCAAGATCACGTGATCGGCGGGGTTCTTGGCTTGCTTGGAGCGGTAAGAGGCCAGACCCGAAGCGTCGGTCGTGTAAGCCTGGCAACGGCCGCTGAAGTAAGCTGCGGTGGTGGCTTCGGCGTTGTTGAACACAACAGGCTTGATGTTGAGCTTGTTGGCGCGCGAGAAATCGGTCAGGTTCAGCTCGGTGGTGGTACCGGCTTCGACGCACACGGTGGCGCCTTTGAGTTGCTTGGCGCTCTTGATGTTGAGCTTCTTGGGCACCATGAAGCCTTGGCCGTCATAGAAATTAATGCCAGCGAAGTGCAGACCCAAGGAGGCGTCGCGGGTCAGCGTCCAGGTGGTGTTGCGCGACAGCACATCGATTTCGCCGGATTGCAGCGCTGTGAAGCGCTGTTGAGCGGTCAGGGGCACAAAACGCACTTTGTTGCCGTCCTTCAAGACCGCTGCGGCCACGGCGCGGCAGGTGTCCACGTCCATGCCGCTGTAGTTGCCTTGGCTGTCGGCGGCTGAGAAACCAGCCAAACCGGTGCTGGCACCACAAATCAATTCGCCACGCTTTTTGATGGCGTCGAGGTCTTTGCCTGCATGAGCGGGCAGGGCCAACAGGGCGGCGGCTGCGCTCAGGCCCAAAGCGGCCCATTTCAGTGTGTTTTTCTTCATTCCGTTTTCTCCGATGGGAAGAGTGTGTTGATTTCACGGTTCAGTGGGGCACCCAAGTGGTGCGCCTACTCACCGAACCGAGACTGTAACGCACCGTTTTGAATGGCTGACTCGGGGTTTACGCGGGTTCTTTATGCAATTTATTCATGACGCTATGGCCCGAGCCATTCAAAACCGTGCGGTGTGGTTTACACGCAGCATTCGTGCCAAGCCCTAATTCAATCGTGCCGAAGGCCCCACAATCGCCCCATGTCCAAGCCCAAATCATTGCTCTTTGAACGCCTGTACCAACCCCACAAGCCCTATTTTTGGATGGCACTGGCGTTTAATGTGTTGGCGGCGGTGATGGTGTTGGCTTTGCAGTCGGGCGTGTTGTCACCCTTGGCCCAATGGCTGACCGCGCTGTTGGCCTTGGTCAACAACGCTTTGGGGGGGTGGGCGGTGTGGTGCTTGTGGCGCGACGATTCAGGCGCTGGGTGCGGGGACGATGTGGCGGTAGGCGTGCCAAGTGGCGTGTCCGAGCACCGGCCCAATCACGAACAGCCCCAAAAACACCGGCAAGATGGCCAACAAAATCAAGCCGGTGATCAACGCACCCCACCACAGCATGACGCCGGGGTTTTGTAAGCAAGCGCGGATGCTGGTTAAGCCCGCTGAGACCGCATCAACGCGGCGGTCCATGATCATGGGGATCGAGATCACGCTGGTCACAAAAATCAGCCCCGCAAAGATGCCGCCGACCGCGGTGTAGGTGATTAAAAAGCCCAGGTTTTCGGGGTCGATCAACATCGCCAAGAGGTTGGCTTTTTCGGGCATGGTGTTGAAGCTCACCGCAAACACCACCAAGGCGGCGCGGCCCCAGAGCATTTCCAGGATCAACAACACACCGGCAAAAATCGCCATGGTGCCTTTGGTTGGGCGCCAAGCCGCGAGCGATGCACGCAGGGAAGGGCGGTGGCTGTGCGTCTGCATGGCCTTGCTGGCATCGTACAAACCCAGGCACAAAAACGGCCCCATGAGCAAAAAACCGGCGCTCAGTGCCAGCACGTATTCGGGCGCACGTTGAAACACCGCCATGAGTGCGTGCCCCATGGCAAAAAAACACAGGCCATAAAACAAGCCGATGCGAGGACAGCGCACAAAATCGGCCCAACCCAGTTGGATCCAGTGGATGGGGTCACGCATGTGCAAGTCGGCCAGCGGTAGGGCAAAAATAGAATCACTCTCGGGTGGGTTGTGTGGCACGGTGTTCATCGGGTCTCCTAGACAAAACCCAATGTAACCAAGCCCCTGCGATACCGGGGGCGGTATTTACCCTCGGTACACTGTGGACATGAGCTCTTCTTTCACGCCCCCGTTCGTTGGCGCTGAGCGCCGTCAAGAAGCACTGCGCGTTCACGGCCAAGCGCTGTTACCACCCGAGTCGGTGTCGCCGTGGATGGGTTTGAGCGCCAGCGACATGACCGCGCTGCACACCTTTTGGAGCGACCTGCCGCCCGACCCGCACCTCAAAGACGGTGGGCGTTACCGCCGCCGCCGCCACGGCTCGTTTGTGGTCAACGGCTCATCGGTGACACAAGCCCCACACCGCGCGCATTGGCAGCCCCTGAGCTACAACGCCTTGCACGGCGGCATGTTGCGCTGGTTCGAACCCATGGACCCGGCCATGGTGGCCATGCCCGCTTGGCAGCGCGTGTTGGTGGGTTTGGGCGAAGCGGCTTCGGCCCTCAAGGGCGCGCAGACGTGGTACGTCGAAGCGCACCCGTTTCGCATCGACACCACCGACGGCATTGGCCGGCCCACGCCCGAAGGCGCGCACCGCGATGGCGTGGACGTGGTGGCGGTGTTTGTACTGGGGCGGCACAACATCAAGGGCGGCGAGAGCCGCGTGTTCGACGCCAACGGCCCGGCTGGTCAGCGCTTCACGCTCACCCAACCGTGGTCGTTGCTGCTGCTCGACGACGAGCGCACCATTCACGAAACCACGCCCATCCAACCGGAAAACCCGGACGAGCTGGGCTGGCGCGACACGCTCGTGATCACCCTGCGCAAGGGCGGTTTTCAAGACGCCGAGTGAGGCACCCGGCGCCTGGCGGCGACGATCAGCAGCGCTCGAAGATCGCCGCAATCCCTTGGCCGCCGCCGATGCACATGGTCACCAATGCGTAACGGCCACCGATGCGGTGCAGTTCGTGCAGGGCCTTGACGGTGATGAGCGCGCCGGTTGCGCCGATGGGGTGGCCCAGCGAAATGCCCGAACCGTTGGGGTTGACCTTGGCGGGGTCGAGTTTCAGTTCTTGGCTGACGGCGCAGGCTTGGGCGGCGAAGGCTTCGTTGGCTTCGATCACGTCCAGGTCGTTGACCGTCAGGCCGGTGCGCTTGAGCACGGCTTGGGTGGCCGAAATCGGGCCCACGCCCATGATTTTGGGGTCCAGTCCGGTGTGCGCATAGCCCACCAAACGCGCCAGTGGCTTGGCACCGCGCGCTTTGGCCGCACCGGCTTCCATCAGGACCACGGCGGCGGCGGCGTCGTTGATGCCCGAAGCGTTGCCCGCCGTCACGGTGCCGTTTTCTTTGATGAAGAC
>JAABPX010000019.1 GCA_011391745.1 Comamonadaceae bacterium | reverse complement strand
CCAAGGTGCAGTCGGGGCGGTAGTGCTCGTCCACCTCATAGGCCACTTCGCCTTTGCGCGTCTTGAGCATCACGGGCACGATTTGGTCTTTGAAGTAACCGGCTTCAATGGCACGCTGGGCGCGGTTGTGGCTTTCCACGGCGCAGGCGTCTTGCATTTCGCGGCTGATGCCAAATTGCGCGGCTACGTTCTCGGCGGTCACGCCCATGTGGATGTTGTGGAAGGGGTCGTGCAAGGCGCCTACCATCATGTC
>JAABPX010000158.1 GCA_011391745.1 Comamonadaceae bacterium | reverse complement strand
GAACTTTTCTGCGCTGCCCAAAGCGCGTCCACCCGACACAATGACCTTGGCGGCCGTCAATTCGGGGCGATCGTTCTTGGCGATTTCGCTGCCCATAAACGCGCTGCGACCACCGTCGGCCACCGCCGCAACGGTGCTGAGCGAAGCCGCGCCACCCGTGGCGGGCGCAGGGTCAAAGCCCGTGGTGCGCACGGTGATGACGCGTGTGGCGTCGCGGCTTTGCACGGTGGCCATGGCGTTGCCGGCGTAGATGGGGCGCTCAAAGGTGTCGGCGCTGAGCACTTGGGTGATGTCGGAGATTTGCGCCACGTCCAGCACGGCGGCCACACGGGGGGCGGCGTTTTTACCGCTGGCGGTGGCCGGGAACAGGATGTGGCTGTAGGCCGGTGCCAGGGCCAGCACCTGAGCCGCCATGTTCTCGGCCAAGCCATGCGCCAAGGCAGGACCATCGGCGTGCAGCACTTGCGCCACGCCAGCCACTTGCGCCGCCGCTTGGGCCGCGCCAGCGGCGTTGTGCCCAGCCACCAAAACATGGACATCACCACCGCATTGCAGTGCCGCGGTGACGGTGTTGAGGGTCGCGCCTTTGAGGCTGGTGTTGTCGTGTTCGGCAATAACAAGGACGGTCATGATCAGATCACCTTTGCAACGTTTTTCAATTTGTCCACCAAGGTCGCCACATCGGGCACTTGGATGCCCGCACCGCGCTGCGCGGGCTCCGACACCTTCAGGGTGGTGAGACGGGGCGTGACATCCACACCCAGCGATTCCGGCGTGACCGTGTCCATGGGTTTTTTCTTGGCCTTCATGATGTTGGGCAAGGTCACGTAGCGCGGCTCGTTCAAGCGCAAGTCGGTGGTGACGATGGCGGGCAATTGCAAGCGCAGGGTTTCCAAACCGCCGTCCACCTCTCGGGTGACCACGGCGTGGCCATCGGCCACTTCCACTCGGCTGGCGAAGGTGGCTTGTGGCCACTGCAACAAGGCGGCGAGCATTTGGCCGGTTTGGTTGGCGTCGTCGTCGATGGCTTGTTTGCCCAAAATCACCAACTGGGGCTGTTCTTGGTCCACCAAGGCTTTGAGCAGCTTGGCCACGGCCAAGGGCTGCAGTTCAACCTCGGTCTGGACTTGGATGGCGCGGTCCGCACCAATGGCCATGGCCGTGCGCAGGGTTTCTTGGCACTGCGCCACGCCGCACGACACCGCCACGATCTCGGTGACCAAGCCTTTTTCTTTCAGGCGAACGGCTTCTTCGACCGCGATCTCGTCAAACGGGTTCATGCTCATTTTGACGTTGGCGATGTCCACACCGCTTTGGTCGCTTTTGACGCGAACCTTGACGTTGTAATCCACCACGCGCTTGACGGGGACGATGACCTTCATGGCAAATGGCTCCTGCTGGTTGACTGGCTCTGAAATTGACGTGAACGTCAATCAATTCATTCTATGCCCGCCCCCTGAGCGATGTTGTCGTCCGGACGGCTTTTGGGCTGAACCTCGGGTAATCCCGAGAAAAAAGAATGGTCGTGCTTTTTTGTGAGTTTATAGCACACAAGACAAGTGCCGACGGTTCAGACGTCGGCCAAGACCCGCAAATGGGCCTCGACGCTGCGGCCCAGCGCACTGAGGTTGTAGCCGCCTTCTAGGCAACTGACGATGCGCCCATGCGCGTGCTCATCGGCCACCGCTTTGATGCGGCGGGTGATCCACGCGTAATCGTCTTCAACCAAGCCGAGCTGACCCATGTCGTCTTCGCGGTGAGCATCAAAACCGGCGCTGATAAAAATCATTTCTGGCCGATGGGCTTGCAGGCGGGGCATCCAAACCGCGTCCACCAGCTCGCGAATGGCCGCTCCCTTGGTGTAGGCCAGCACCGGCAAATTCACCAAATTCGGCGCATGCGCGTGCTCGCCCTCGGGGTAGAACGGGTGCTGGTAAAAGCTGCACATCAAAATGCGCTCATCGCCCATGACGATGTCTTCGGTGCCGTTGCCGTGGTGCACATCAAAATCAATGATGGCCACGCGCGACAGGCCGTGTCGCTGCAGCGCGACCTTCGCCGCCACCGCCACGTTGTTGACAAAACAAAAGCCCATGGCTCGGTCTCGCATGGCGTGGTGCCCTGGGGGACGCACAGCACAAAAGGCGTTGGCCACCTCACCGGCCATCACCGCGTCGGTGGCGTCAATGGCCGCACCGGCTGCGACCAAGGCGGCGTCCCAAGTGTGCACATTGATGGCGGTGTCGGCGTCGATTTTCGCCAGCGGTGGACCCCCCGCTTGAATGTCCTCTCGCAGGGTGTCGGTCAGGCCGCGCAAGGCCGCCAAGTGCATGCGCCCGTGGGCCAACTCCAAATCGGCCATGGCGGCCGGTGTGGCTTCTCGGCGCTCCAGGGCCAGCTCGAGCCCGCTGATGAGCAAGCGGTCCTCAATGGCGGCCAAACGGTTGGCACTCTCCGGGTGACCAGGCCCCATGTCGTGCTGCCAGCACAGGGGGTGCGAAAAATAAGCGGTGGCGTGGCTCATGCGGCTTCATGCGTCTGCGTGGCTGAATGTGAAATCAGCTTAACACGCACACCCTACAACGAGCCAACCCACCAAGCGGCAATCGCTACACTTGGCCGGTGACCACGAATATCCCCACCCCCCACCCCGCAAATCCCCGCTTGGCTCAAAGCCCGACAACCCGCCA
>JAABPX010000157.1 GCA_011391745.1 Comamonadaceae bacterium | reverse complement strand
AATGCCCTGGTCGATCTCGCCACAGTGTGGGCAGGGCAGGCGCCGTTCGGTGCAGACTAAATGTAACCGTCCACCCAACCCCACCTACAAAAGCAAAGCACATTCGTGTAGGAGCCATGCCCAGAGCCGCCGGTCGCAGCCGCAGGCCAAGCCGTTCAAGCGCCCTGCTGCTTCCAGTGCGTGGGCAGCAATTCGTGAATGCGGCTGTTGAGCTGCGTGGGTAGCCTGCAAAGCACGTCCGTCAGGTAAGCCTGCGGCTCCAGGCCATTGAGCTTGGCCGACTCGATCAGACTCATGATCGCCGCCGCCCGCTGTGCGGCCTTCATGCTGCCCGCGAACAACCAGTTCTTGCGCCCCAGCGCCCAGGGCCGAATCAGCCGCTCAATCGGGTTGTTGTCGATCGGCAAGTCGCCACTGTGCGCGTAGCGCGTGAGCGCCTCCCAACGCTTGAGGCTGTACTCCAGCGCTTTGGCCCCCGCCGTGCCCGGGGTCATCGCCTGGCGCTGCGCCAGCATCCACGGCTTGAGTTCGTCCAGCACGGGCAGGCTGGACTTCGCGCGCAAGTCTTTGGCCTGCTGCGTGTTCAGCCCATGCTCAATGATCTGCGCCTCCACCGCGTACAGACGCGCGATGCGCGCCAGCGCCTCCTGGGCCATCGGGCTTTGGTTGGCCACATGCAGCTCATGGAACTTGCGCCGTGCGTGCGCCCAACACCCCAGCTCGATCACAGCCGCCGTGTTCGCTGAATCCGCACCATCACACAGCGCAGCGCCCACGCGGGCACGGCCCTCAAACAAAGCCTTGTAACCCGCATAGTCGTCCACCATCAGGTGCCCGCTCCAGGGTATGGGCTCTGGCGCTCCCAGCGTGGCCGGTTTGTCTTTGTCTTTTTGTTGTTTTTGTTGTTTTTGTTGTTTTTGTTTTTGTTCTTCTTGATCTCGTTCGGCTGGACTCAAGCGCCCCAGAAAGCGCCGTGCGTGCTGGCCCGCTCGTCCGTCGTTGACCTCATACACCACTGCCCGGATGTCTTGACCGCGCGCTGGGCAGAAGGCCCAGATATAGCCGCGCTGGGCATCCCCTTGGTGGCCCAGCACCTGGATCGGGCTCTCATCGGCGTGCAGCACCGAGCAGCTGAGCACCGCTTGTTGGAGCGCCTGCACCAGCGGCAACAAGGCCTGCCCCACCGCCCCAGACCACTGGCTCAAGGTGCTGCGCGAGATGCTCAGCCCGGCGCGGGCCAACATCTCGCTTTGGCGGTACATGGGCAAATGATCGTCGTACTTGGCCACCACCACGTGCGCCAGCAGCGCCTCGCTGGGTAGGCCTTTGTCGATGACGTGTGCGGGCATAGGTTCTTGCTCCCAGCGCTCACACACGCGGCAGGCCCAGCGCCCGCGCACATGGCGCTGCACACGCAGGGTGCCCGGTACATAGTCCAGCTTCTCGCTCACGTCTTCACCCACGCGCACCATGGCGGCCCCACACCCGCAGGGGCAGCTCTGGCCGTCAAAGCCAGCGGGCTCGTGGCGCACCTCCACCCGCTCCAAGCCCTCGGGCAGCGGGGTGCGCACGGGTTGCACGCGGGGTCTCGGGGCTTGGGCGCTTTGTTGCGTTGAGAGCTCCAGGCTGGCCTGGTTGATGTCTTCGATGCGCTGCTCCAAGGCGGCGATGTCTTCCTCGCGGTCTTGCTCGAACAGGGCACGTTGGTCGGCGTGCAGCACCTCGCTCTTGGGGGCAAAGCGCCAGTGGCGCAGCAGGCGCAGCTCGTGCGTGAGGGCGTCGATCTTGGCCTGGCTGTGGCGCAGTGCTGTTTGGTCGCGCTGGGCTTGGCGCGCTTGGTGTTGAACCTGCTCCATCAGGCTGGCCACCAGTGCATGCACATCGTTCTCGGCCATGGCCCTCAGCGCCAACAGATCGGGCAAGACCGATGGTGCTGGTGCTGGTGCGGTGGTGGCGGGGCGCTGCAAGGGCATGGCCGGTATTGTTCCAGGCCCGTTGAGGCGGCGCTATCGGCACATTCCTGAATGGACAAAGGGGCGTCGATTTGCCCAGAATTGCTGTGTGCTCAATGCGCCGTGATGGCCTGGTCGATGCGGCTCCAAGGCAGGCCTTGGCTGAGGGCGCGCCATTGGGCTGTGCTCAGGCTCACGGGCACACCCAGGGGTTGGTCAATCCAGGCGAAGCGTCCGCTGTGCAGGCGGCGCTGGATGAGCCACAGGCCCAGGCCGTCGTGGATGAGCAGTTTGATGCGGTTGCCCCGTGCGTTGGTGAAGGCGTAGGCGCAGTGCGGGCGGGCGCTGCCGAACCAGTGAATAACGCGGGCGAGCACGCCGTCAAAACCCAGGCGCATGTCGATGGGGCATTCGCACAGGTACAGGCTGTGCAGTGGCGGGTCGAAAAGGGCTGCAGGCTCGGATGACCATTCGGTACGTGGTGCTGAATTCGGTGTGGGATGGTGGCGGGTGGCTGCGTTGCTGAACGTGCTGGTGTCTGGCTGCATGGGTCTTGATAGGTTGGGTGATCAAACAAGACCGCAAGCTTTGCAGGTTACACGTTTGCGCGGTAGGTGGGGTTCGGCGGACGCTTACGCACGGGGTATGGGGTGGTTCGATAGATCTGAACCATGACGGGTCGAGGTAAGCCGCGCCGCAAGGAGAGAAGCGAGTGGAGTCATCAACCTAGTCGGGCATAGATGCGCCGAGCTGTGCGGTAAATGAGCG
>JAABPX010000156.1 GCA_011391745.1 Comamonadaceae bacterium | reverse complement strand
GCGCTGTGGGAGCAGCGCATGGCCGCTTACCGCAGCGCCTTCCCCACTGAGGCCGCCGAGTTCGAGCGCCGCATGGCCGGTGAGACCCCCGCGGCTTGGGCGACGCAGTTGCCCGCCGTCTTGGCCACCATCGCCGCCAACGACCAAGCCCACGCCACCCGCAAAGCCAGCCAAAACGCCTTGGACGCCATGGCGCCGCTGTGGCCCGAGATGTTCGGTGGCAGCGCCGACCTGACCGGCTCGAACCTGACCAACTTCAAAACCTGCGTGCGCGCCGGTCGCGACCAGTGGGGCAACCACCTGAGCTACGGCGTGCGCGAGTTCGGCATGGCCGCCATCATGAACGGCATCACGCTGCACGGGGGCTACTTGCCTTACGGCGGCACCTTCCTGACCTTCAGCGACTACAGCCGCAACGCCATCCGCATGGCCGCGCTCATGAAGCAGCGCATCATCCCGGGCTTGGACGTGTGGCGTCCAGCCGATGGCCTGGAGACGGCCGTGGCGTGGGCGGTGTCTTTGGAGCGCCGCGATGGCCCCAGCGCTTTGTGCTTGTCGCGCCAGAACCTGCCCCGCCTGAGCCACATCGACCAGGCATCCAGCATCCGCCAAGGCGGCTACATCTTGCGTGATGTGGCCAACCCACAAGCCGTGATCGTGGCCACCGGTTCGGAGCTGGAAATCGCCTGTCAAGCGCAAGAGCGTTTAAGCGCCAAAGGCCTGCGCGTGCGGGTGGTCTCCATGCCGTCGACCAATGTGTTTGACCGTCAAGCCCAGGCCTACCAAGACCAAGTCTTGCCTTTGAACCTGCCCGCGGTGGCCGTGGAAGCGGCGCACCCCGATGGCTGGCGCAAGTACGTGGGTCGCACGGGTCGTGTGGTGGGCATCGCCAGCTTTGGCGAGTCGGCACCGGCCAAAGACCTCTACGCTCACTTTGGCATCACGGCCGATGCGGTGGCCCAAGCGGTGGAAGCGGTGGTGGCCGCATGAACACGCGGGCTTACGACTTGGTCATGTTTGACCTGGACGGCACGCTGGTGGAAACCGGCCCCGAGATCGCCGACGCGACCAACGACACCTTGTCCCATTTTGGCTGGGCCTCGGTCAGCCAAGAGCAGGTCAATGCTTGGATCGGTCACGGCACGCGTGAGCTCTTGCTGCAGGCCATGGCCTTTGTCTTGCAAACGCCGGCCGAAGACTTGCGCCACAGCGAGCGGTTTGCCCAAGCCGAGGCGGTGTTCATTGACCACTACCAATCGCGTTGTGGCACCCGCAGCCACCTGTACCCACAGGTGTTGGAAACCTTGAGCGCGTTGCGCCAACAAGGGGTGTTCACCGCCGTCATCACCAACAAGGAAGGGCGTTACACCCAAACCGTGCTCGATGCCCATGGCCTCATGCCCTTGCTCGACCGCGTCATCAGTGGTGACACCCTGCCCAAGAAAAAACCCAACCCGGCGGGTATTGAATTTTGTCTGACGCACTTTGGGGTGGACGCCTCGCGGGCTTTGTTTGTGGGCGACTCCAGCATCGATGTTCAAACCGCCCGCAACGCCGGCGTGGTGGTGTGGGCATTGCCGTATGGCTACAACATGGGTCAACCCATTGAAGCCTGTCAACCCGACCGGGTGATCCCGGACGTTTCCGCTTTGCTGGCCTGACGGTCCAGTCCTGACGTTTGATTTTTTTACTTTAGAGAGAATTTCCCATGACCATTCGCATCGGTATCAACGGATTTGGCCGCATCGGCCGCATGGTGTTTCGCGCCGTCACGCAAGAAGCCGAATTCAAAGACATCGAAGTCGTTGCGATCAACGACTTGCTCGAGCCCGACTACTTGGCCTATATGTTGCAGTTTGACTCGGTGCACGGCCGCTTCAAAGGCACCGTGGCCGTTGACGGCAAAGACCTCGTGGTCAATGGCAAAAAAATCCGCTTGACCGCTGAGCGTGACCCCGCCAACCTCAAGTGGGGTGACGTCGGTGTGGACGTGGTGGTGGAAGCCACCGGTTTCTTCTTGACCGGTGACACCTGCCAAGCCCACATCAATGCGGGTGCCAAAAAAGTGGTGCAGTCGGCACCTTCCAAAGACGACACGCCGATGTTCGTTTACGGCGTCAACCACAGCAGCTACGCAGGCCAGGCCATCGTTTCGGCCGCGTCTTGCACCACCAACTGCTTGGCCCCCGTGGCCAAGGTGCTCAACGATAACTTCGGTATCAAACGCGGTTTGATGACCACGGTGCACGCCGCCACCGCCACTCAAAAAACCGTGGACGGTCCTTCGAGCAAAGACTGGCGCGGTGGCCGCGGCATCTTGGAAAACATCATTCCATCGAGCACTGGCGCGGCCAAGGCGGTGGGCGTGGTCTTGCCTGAGCTGAACAAAAAACTCACCGGCATGGCCTTCCGTGTGCCGACCTCCGACGTGTCGGTGGTGGACTTGACGGTCGAGCTGAACAAAGAAGCCAGCTACGACGACATCTGCAAGGCCATGAAAGCCGCTTCCGAAGGTGCGCTCAAAGGTGTGTTGGGTTACACCACCGAGAAGGTCGTGTCGACCGACTTCCGCGGTTGCGCCATGCCCTCCATTTTTGACGCCGAAGCGGGCATCGCTTTGGACAAGACCTTTGTCAAGGTCGTGGCGTGGTACGACAACGAGTACGGCTACACCTGCAACATGATGCGCTTCGTCAAGCACGTCGGCACCCACTGATCGGGCGGCCACCATGCACTTCCTGCGATTTTCTGACGTGTGCGCCAACGGCTTTGCCGCTGGCAAACGCGTGTTCATCCGCGCCGACCTGAACGTGCCTCAGAACGATGCGGGCGAGATCA
>JAABPX010000155.1 GCA_011391745.1 Comamonadaceae bacterium | reverse complement strand
CATGTGTGGCCGCACCGGCCAGGTGGTTGAGCCCATGCTGACCGACCAGTGGTTCATTGCGATGAACCGGGTGAGCGACCAAGACCCCACCGGCAAAAGCATTGCCCAAAAAGCCATCGACGCGGTGCAATCCGGCCAAGTGCGTTTTGTGCCCGAGAACTGGGTCAACACCTACAACCAATGGATGAACAACATCCAAGATTGGTGCATCAGTCGCCAACTGTGGTGGGGCCACCAGATTCCCGCTTGGTACGACGAAGAGGGCCGGGTGTACGTGGCGCGCAACGAAGCCGAAGCGCAAGCCCAGGCGGACCAAGTGTCGCCGGGCAAAACGCTCAAGCGCGACGACGACGTGCTCGACACCTGGTATTCGTCGGCCCTCGTGCCATTCAGCACCATGGGCTGGCCGGAGAAGACGCCCGATTACGACCTGTACTTGCCCAGCAGCGTGCTGGTGACCGGCTACGACATCATCTTTTTCTGGGTCGCCCGGATGATCATGATGACCACGCACTTCACCGGCCAAGTGCCCTTCAAACACGTCTACATCCACGGCCTGGTGCTCGACGCGCAGGGCAAGAAGATGAGCAAGTCCGAGGGCAACGTGCTCGACCCGGTGGACCTGATCGACGGCATCACCTTGGAGCCGCTGCTCGACAAGCGCACCCAAGGCCTTCGCAAGCCCGAGACAGCGCCCAAGGTGCGCAAACAAACCGAAAAAGAATTCCCCGACGGCATTCCCGCGTACGGCGCCGACGCGCTGCGCCTGACCTTCGCCGCGCTGGCCACGCTGGGGCGCAGCATCAACTTCGACAGCAAGCGCTGCGAGGGCTACCGCAACTTCTGCAACAAGCTGTGGAACGCCTCGCGCTTTGTGCTGATGAATTGCGAAGGCCACGACTGCGGCCTGATGGAACACAGCAAAGCCGATTGCAGCGTGGGCGGCAAAGCCCACGGCTACATGAGCTTCAGCCAAGCCGACCGGTGGATCGTGTCGCAACTGCAGCGCGTGGAAGCCGAGGTGGCCAAGGGCTTTGCCGAGTACCGCTTGGACAACGTGGCCAACACGATTTACGACTTTGTGTGGAACGAGTTTTGCGATTGGTACTTGGAAATCGCCAAGGTGCAAATCAACACCGGCAACGAAGCGCAACAACGCGCCACGCGCCGCACGCTGATCCGCACACTGGAAACCCTGCTGCGCTTGGCCCACCCCATCATTCCCTTCATCACCGAAGCGCTGTGGCAAACGGTCGCGCCCTTGGCGAGCCGCGGCGGTGCGTCGGTCAGCGTGGCCGCTTACCCCGAGTGCCAAAGCGAGCGCATTGACGAAGCCGCCGAAGCGCACGTGGTCAAACTCAAAACGCTGGTGGACGCTTGCCGCAACCTGCGCGGGGAAATGAACGTTTCACCCGCCACGCGCTTGCCCCTGTTTGTGCTGGGCGATGCCGACTTCATGCGCACCAGTGCGCCCGTGCTGCAGGCCTTGGCCAAGCTCAGCGAAGTGCAGGTGTTTGAAGACGAAACCGCGTGGGCCGCGGCCGCCCAAAACGCCCCCGTGGCCGTGGTGGGGCCAGCCCGCTTGTGCTTGTTCATGGAAATTGACGTGGCCGCTGAAACGCTTCGTTTGAACAAGGAAATCGCGCGTCTGGAAGGCGAAATTCAAAAAGCCCAAAACAAGTTGGGCAACGAAGCTTTTGTGGCCAAAGCGCCAGCGGCGGTGTTGGAGCAAGAGCGCACGCGCGTGAGCGAATTCGGCGCCACCCTGCTGAAATTGCGCGAACAGGTGCAGCGCCTGCGCTGAAGCCTTTAGCGGCGCTGCAGCACGGTGATGTGCTCAGCGCCCACCGTTTCTTGGCTGACCAGGGTGTTCCCGGTTTGTTTGGCAAAGGCCTGAAAGTCGCGGTTGGCCCCGGCGTCGGTGGCGATCACTTTGAGCAACTGCCCGCTGCTCATGTCGGCCAAGGCTTTTTTGGCTTTGAGTATGGGCAAAGGGCAGTTGAGCCCGCGTGCGTCAAGTTCTTTGTCGATGTGCATGGTGGCGGTGTTCCCTTCTGACCCAGTGTGTTTGATAACCCCCGGGGGCATCAAGCCGGGAATACCCCTGTGGACAGGTAACGGTCGCCTCGATCACAGACGATGAAGGCGATGGTGGCGTTTTGCACGTGCTGCGCGATGTGCTGCGCCACCCAACAAGCCCCCGCCGCCGAAATGCCCGCAAAGATGCCCTCCTCGCGGGCCATGCGTCGGCACATCTCTTCGGCATCGGCTTGGCTGACAAACACCAATTCGTCGACGTTCACCGGGTCGTAAATTTTGGGCAGGTATTCGGTGGGCCATTTGCGAATGCCCGGTATGCGCGAGCCTTCGCTGGGCTGTGCGCCAATGATGCGGATGGCGGGGTTCTTTTCCTTCAGGTACCGCGAGACACCGGTGATGGTGCCGGTGGTGCCCATGGCGCTGACAAAGTGCGTGATGCGGCCTTGGGTTTGCTCCCACAGCTCGGGGCCGGTGGTCTCGTAGTGGATGCGCGGATTGTCGGCGTTGGCGAACTGGTCGAGCACACGGCCTTTGCCCTCAGTGGCCATTTTGTCGGCCAAGTCCCGGGCGTATTCCATGCCGCCGCTCTTGGGCGTGAGGATCAACTCCGCACCAAAGGCTTTCATGGTTTGGGCGCGTTCGATGGAGAGGTCCTCCGGCATGATGAGCACCATGCGGTAACCCTTGATGGCCGCCGCCATGGCCAAAGCAATGCCGGTGTTGCCCGAGGTGGCCTCAATGAGAGTGTCGCCAGGCTGGATGTCACCGCGTTCTTGGGCTCGCTGAATCATCGACAAAGCGGGGCGATCCTTCACGGAACCCGCAGGGTTGTTGCCTTCCAGCTTACCCAGCACCACGTTGCCGCGGCGTGTGTTGTCGGCTGCGCCGATGCGTTGCAGGGCGACCAAAGGGGTTTTTCCGATGGCTTGTTCAATGGTTGGATATTGCATACCCAAACTGTGCCATA
>JAABPX010000154.1 GCA_011391745.1 Comamonadaceae bacterium | reverse complement strand
TCGGGGTTGAGCCGCGCGCGCAATGCGTTCGTTGGCCGACTTCAAGGCCGCCACCATGGGGGTTAAACTGCCCGTGAGCTGGGCTTGTTGGTGGGCCAGGCGTAGGCTTGAATCCAAATCCTGCAGCAAGCTGTCGTCACGCGACCGCGACAAACTGGCCATGAGTTCATCAAGCTGTGTGCGCTGCAAGCTCACCTCCGACACCCGCGCTTCGGTCAAGGCCAAACGGGCTTGCAAGGTTTGTGTGAGCTGCTGGTTTTGCTCGGCCATGCTGAGCGCTTGGCCCGCTTGAATGCCCGCATCCTGGCTGCGACGCGCCAGCTCTTGCTGCGTGAGGTTCAAGCGTTGCCAAAGCAAGCCCGCCACCACAAGGCCCACGATGGCCAGCACCACGGCCACTGCGGTCAAAACGCGCCAAACGGTGTGCGGCTCAGGCACCGCGTTAAGGGCCAATTCGGTCGGCTTATCAGCCAGGGCGGGCGTGGGCTTATCGGTCATATTGCTTCGATTCTAGGGTCTTGAGCACATCGGCCAAGGTGGGGCGGCTCACCCAGACCCGCCCAAAACCCAAGGCGTGCGCGGCATCGGCGATGCGTGGGTGGGTCACCACGGCGGTGATCGCCGACCAATCGCTGTCTGGCGACATGATCTGCAAATGCCGAAGGGCCTGGGCGCTGCTGAACAACCAGACACAACCCGTTTGCCTGGCTTGCGCCCAGCGCTGTTGCCAATCGGGCGTGGGCTGTGGCGCTTGACGGGTGTAGGCCACACAACGGTGCACCGTGGCACCGGCCGCTTCACAGCGCTGCGCCAACCAGTCTCGCCCTTCGTCTGCGCCGACCACCACCAGCACATGCCCGGGTTGTACTTGCGTGTGCACCACGGCCCACAAAGCCTCGGAGTCAAACTGTTCGGCCGCCAACGCGGGCGTGTCAATGTCTGCGTTGGACACGCCCACTGCAGTCAACGCCTGCGCAGTGCCGGGGCCAGGCGCCCAAAAACGGGTGTGTGCGGCGACGGGGGTGATGGCAGGCGCATCAAAAAACGCGCGAACCGCCGTGCCACTGACAAACATCAAGGCGTGGGCGTGTGGCCAATGGGTGCGCCAGTGCCGCAAACCGTGGTCATCGACGGGTGGCACGGTTTCGATGAGGGGTAAGGCGACGGCGTGCACGCCAAGCGCCGCCAAGTCCATCACCCACGCCTGCGCTTGTTGGGCCGGTCGCGTGACCACCAAACAAGGTCGCTGGAACACCGCTTCAGCCCCCCCGCGCGCCACCAGCACGAAGGTCTGACGCGACCCGCTGGCCCAAAGCCTCGGCTTGCGCCAAGGTCTCAACGCAGGCATGCTGGTGCACACGCACCAAAGCGCTGGCCTGATCGGGGTCTCCCCAAGCGGCATCCAAGCGCAGCTCGCCATTGGCTTGCCAATCGGCATAGGCGGCCAAGGGCATCGAACAGCTCCCGCCCATGGCTCGCGACACCGTGCGCTCGGCGGCCACGCGCAACCAGGTGGGCTGGTGCACCAAAGGGGCCAAGGCTTGGGCCACGTCCTCGCGCCCCTTGCAAATTTCAATACCCAAGGCCCCTTGACCCGCCGCAGGCAAGGACGCCTGGACGCTGAACACACATCGAATGCGCGAGGACAAACCCAAACGCTTGAGGCCGGCGGCGGCCAAAACGATGGCGTGGTATTGGCCTTCGTCGAGTTTGCGCAAACGCGTGTCGAGGTTGCCGCGCAAGGGCTCGATGCGCACGTCTTGGCGGCCCATGGCGTTGAGCGCATCGCGCAACAGCACCCAACGTCGCAAGCTGGACGTACCGACCACGGCCTGAGGTGGCAAATCGGCCAAGCCCGCGGCGTGCGGGGACACCCACGCATCGCGCGGGTCTTCGCGCTCCATCACGCAGGCCAGGGCAAAGCCTGGCGGCAAATCCATCGGCACGTCTTTGAGCGAATGCACCGCCAGATCGGCACGCCCCTCCTCCAGCGCCCATTCCAACTCCTTGACGAACAAACCCTTACCGCCCACCTTGGACAGGCTGCGATCCAAAATTTGATCACCTTGGGTGGTCATACCCAGCAGGGTCACGGTGTGACCCAAGTTTTCAAGCAGGGCCTTAACGTGTTCGGCTTGCCACAAGGCCAAACGGCTTTCGCGGGTGGCAATGGTCAGGTGCAATTGGGGGGAATGGGCTGCGGGCATAAACAAAGGTCTGAAGTTGGTAACCCGCCGGTAACGGTTTCGGGATTTTGGGATGCTAGCATGCGGACAAACCCAGCCACCCCACCCTTTGGCGCCATATTGGCCACCTCCGTTCATGCCGCTTCGCACCCCACGCTCCTATCCTAAAGGCCAAGCCACCAACAAAGACCAACCCCTGATCGACGACATTCGTTTGCTCGGTCGCATCTTGGGCGATGTGATCCGCCAGCAAGAAGGCAAGGCCACGTTTGATCGCATCGAACAGATTCGCAAACTCTCCGTGGCCTTTCGCCGCGATGCCGACGAAAACGCCGATCAAGAACTCAAAAAACTCCTCAAAGCCTTGCCCAGCGATCAAGCGGTGAGCGTGATCCGCGCCTTCACCTACTTCAGTCACTTGGCCAATTTGGCCGAAGACCGCCACCACATTCGCCGCCGTGCCGTGCACGAACGCGCTGGGGATTTGCAAATCGGCAGCTTAGAAATGACGCTCTCACGCCTGCGCGAGGCGGGTATCGACAAAACCCAAATCGTCAGGACCTTGGCCAGCAGCCACATCAGCCCAGTGCTCACCGCGCACCCCACCGAAGTGCAACGCAAAAGCATTTTGGACGCCGAACGCGCCATCGCCCGCCTGCTCGCCGAGCGCGACAACCTGCTGCCGCGCGAACTCAAACGCAACGAGTCCCTCATACAGGCCCGCGTCACGCAGCTTTGGCAAACCCGTTTGCTGCGTTTTTCCAAACTGACCGTGGCCGACGAAATCGACAATTCCTTGAGCCATTACGAAAGCACATTTCTGAACGAAATTCCGCGCCTGTATGGCGATCTGGAAGAAGACCTGG
>JAABPX010000153.1 GCA_011391745.1 Comamonadaceae bacterium | reverse complement strand
CTCTGCGCCAGCGCCGGGGTGGGCGCAGACTGCCCCGAGGGAAACTGCAAAAACCAATACGCGGCACTGGCCGCAGCACCGAGCCAAAGCGCAAAGGCACCCCATTGGTGCCACGGGATAGACAAGCGTGCAAGGGTGAAAGTGGTCATGCCCGAATTATGACGGCAAGGGTTTTCACTAGGTTCTCATTCGATCCAACTGGTACAGAATACATACCAGTAGACCACGCCAACCAAGCCATTCCGTCATGACCACCACCCTCAAACTGTTGCATCGCATGCCCGGCGGAGAGCAGGGCATTCACAAGCGCACGGTGCGCGATCAACTGGCCGACAAGCTCAGCTACATGATCCAAAGCGGCCTGTTGCAAGCCAATGACTATTTGCCCTCTGAGCGGGAATTGAGCGAAACCTTGAAGGTTTCTCGCGAATCGGTGCGCGGGGCCATTGCCGTGCTGGCCGATCGCGGCATGGTGGAGGTGTCGCAAGGCGCACGCACCCGAATCGTGGGCACCGCTGGCTTGACCATGGTGGACTCGGTGCGCTCCATGTCGGCACTCAAAACGCAACACCCCAATGTGGTGAACGAAGCCCGCGAGCACATTGAAGCGCAAGTGATTCGTTTGGCCACGGCCCGCATCACCGAGGCCGACTTAGCGCACATGCGCAGCTTGGTGATGGCGCAACAACAAATGCTGAGCGACCCGGTGGCCTTTCAAATTTCGGACCGCGAATTTCACAGCACCATGTACAGCGCTTGTGGCAACCCTTTGCTGAGCGACTTTGTGTCCGACCTGTACGACTACGCGCTGGACTTTCGCCGCCAAGCCTTGCAGCGCAAAGGCACCATCGCCCAAAGCGTGCAAGACCATGAACGCATCGTGGCGGCACTCAGCACACGAAACGCATTAAAAGCCGAGCAAGCCTTGGTGGCCCACTTGGATCACATTCACCAAACCACCGAAGCGGTGATGACCCCAACCCAAACCAGCAAAGCCAAAAGGTCTTCGCCATGAAGACGCCCATTGAGGTTTTCGACAAGCGGGCAAAGCCTGTGCTGCAAGATGCCGCCATTGAAAAGCTCTGCACCGGTGCCGTTTGGAGCGAAGGCCCTGTGTGGGTGCAGGCTCAACAGTGTGTGTTGTGGAGCGACATCCCCAACAACCGAATGTTGAGTTGGAGCGAAGCACAAGGTCTGGGCGTATGGGCCACAGGGGTTGAGTACACCAACGGCCACTGCTTGGACCTGGACGGCAGCTTGCTGCATTGCTCGCATGGGCAGCGGGCCATTGTGCGCACGCCGTTGGTCGACGGTCGCTTGTTGGGTGAGACACCGATGCGGGTGGTGGTGGACCGCTATCAAGGGCGGCGGCTCAACTCGCCGAACGACATTGTGGTCAAGCGCAACGGCAGCCTTTGGTTCACCGACCCACCCTACGGCATCTTGTCTGATCGCGAAGGCCATGCCGCGCCATCGGAGCAAAAGGCCAACCATGTGTTTCGGTTCGACCCTGCGACACAAACCTTGCAGGCGGCCACCGACTGGTTGCAAGAGCCCAATGGGCTGGCGTTTTCGCCCGACGAAAAACGGCTCTACGTATCAGACACCTCTGCCGCCTTAAAAACCGATGGGTCCGGGCATCACCACATTGCGGTGTTTGATGTGGACGCCGAAGATCGACTGCACAACCCCCGAGTGTTTGCAGAAATCAACCCCGGCTTGGCCGATGGTTTCCGCCTCGACACGCAGGGGTGGATTTACACATCGAGCGAAGACTCGGTGCAGGTTTACCACCCCGACGGCACGCGCTTGGCCAAGCTCTACGTACCCGAAAAAGTGGGCAACCTGTGCTTTGGTGGCCCTTTGCGCAACCAACTGTTTGTGGCGGCCAGCCGCTCGCTGTACCGCTTCACCCTCAACACCCAAGGAAACCTTTGACCATGAGCACGGAAACTTTGTTGCTGGTTGAAAAATGCAGCCACGCGTTCAGCTTCTACAACCTGCAAACCGGCCAGCGTGAAACCAGTGTGGCCTTGCCTGAGTACCCCCACGAATTTGTGGTGGACAGCCAGCAGCGCTACGCCTACGTGGGGCACTATGGGGTGGAACATTCGGGCATCAACGGCCCGGGGGGTCACCGGGTCTTTCAGATCGATTTGCAGCAACGGCGTTTGGTGCGCGAGATCGATCTGGGCCACTACAACCGCCTGCACGGCATGCAAATCGATGCGCACGACCGTTTGTATGTCTTGAGCGAAGAACAATCCGCACTGTTGGTCTTGCCCAACCCACAAACCGACACCGCACCCAGCCGTGCGGTCAGCAGCGGTGGCTTCAAAAGCCATTTGTTTGCCCTCAGCCGGGATGGCGAAACCGCTTATTGCATGAACCTGCTCAGCCACACCGTGGCCAAAGTGCGCCCTTGGGACCCACTGCACAGCCCTGTGCTGTGCAGCCCGGGCCTCAAGCCCGAGGGCTACGCCTTGAGCGACGACGAAAAAACCCTGTTTGTGACCAACCGCATCAGCCAGACGCTCGCAGCCATTGACACGCAGACCATGCAGGTGCGCCTGACAGTGCCTTCGCGACTGGACCCGACACGCCTGTACCTGCACCGCGACGGCCAGCGCCTGCTGGTCACCAACTACGGCGAGCGCAGCCTGTCTGTGGTGGACCCAATCACGCTCAAAGAACGCGCACACGTGCCCACGGGTGGACGTGCGATTGCGCTGTCGTATCACCCCACGCAAGCCTTGGCGTATGTCTCACTCGACGACGACCGGGTGGGCATTTTTAGCCTCGACACCTGCGTCTTTGTGGGCTACCTGGCCACCCAGCGTGAACCCGATGTGTCCAAAGTCGTGATGCTCTAAACCCTCACCAACCCACCATGAACGCCTACCTGACCTCCCCCCCGCCACGGCCCGTTGTGGCCCTCACCTTGGGCGACCCCGCTGGCATTGGCCCCGAGCTGATCGCCAAACTCTTGGCCAAACCAGACGTGTGCAGCCGCGCCAACGTGGTGTTGGTGGGCGACCCTTGGCTGTGGGCGCAAGGACAAGAAATCGCTGGGCAAACCGTGCCCGTTC
>JAABPX010000152.1 GCA_011391745.1 Comamonadaceae bacterium | reverse complement strand
GCTGCTGGCCAACGGGCCGCCGGTGCCTTTCCCGGTGCAGTTCCGCGTCATCGGGCTCGACCCGCTGGTGCTGCGCGAGCGCGCCGACGAGGTCAAGGCGACCATGCGGCAAAGCCCCAACACCCGTGGTGTGAATGACAACTGGAACGAATCCATCAAGGTCATGCGACTGGAGGTGGACCAGGACAAGGCGCGCGCGCTGGGCGTGTCCAGCCAGTCGATTGCGCAGGCCGCCAAAACCATCCTCAGCGGCACCACCGTGGGCCAGTTCCGCGACGGCGACCTGTCTCTCGACATGGTGCTGCGCCAGCCGCTCGACGAGCGCAGCGCCATCAGCGACATCGCCAATGCCTACCTGCCCACCGCGTCGGGTCGCTCCATTCCGCTCACCCAAATCGCCAAACCCGTGTTCACCTGGGAGCCCGGCGTGCTGTGGCGCGAGGGCCGCGACTACGCCATCACCGTGCAAAGCGACATTGTTGAGGGCATGCAGGGCGCCACCGTCACCAACCAGCTCCTGCCCGAGCTCAAGCGCCTGCAAGCCAAATGGGCGCAAGCCGGGCAGGGCGAATACCGCATCGAGGTGGCCGGCGCCGTGGCCGAAAGCGCCAAGGGCTCATCCAGCATCGTGGCGGGCATTCCCATCATGCTGTTCATCACCTTCACGCTGCTCATGCTGCAACTGCACAGCTTCAGCCGCGCCATGCTGGTGTTTTTAACTGGCCCGCTCGGCATTGCCGGGGTGGCCGGCGCGCTGCTGCTGCTCAACCGCCCGTTTGGTTTTGTGGCGCTGCTGGGGGTGATTGCGCTGATGGGCATGATCCAGCGCAATTCGGTCATCTTGATCGACCAGATCGAGCAAGACCGCGCCCGTGGCGTGCTGGCCTGGGAAGCCATTGTGGGCGCCGCCACGCGCCGCCTGCGCCCCATTGTGCTCACCGCCGCCGCCGCCGTGCTGGCCATGATTCCGCTCAGCCGCTCGGTGTTCTGGGGCCCGATGGCGGTGGCCATCATGGGCGGCCTCATTGTGGCCACGGTGCTCACACTGCTGGCCCTGCCTGCCATGTACGCCGCCTGGTTCAGGGTCACGCCCACCAGCCGTTGAGGGTCGGCAGGCATCACGTGGCGGGTTAGAATCCGCGGCTGACCTAACAGCATCAGCGCGGGTGGCGAAATTGGTAGACGCACCAGGTTTAGGTCCTGACGCTGGCAACAGTGTGCGGGTTCGAGTCCCGCCCCGCGCACCACCATGCTTTTTAAACCCTTCGTCGTGAGGGCGCGACTCCCACAAATTCAAATACCGCTCCACCTGTAGGAGCGGCGCCCTCGCCGCGAATTAATTAATTGGAATCAGAAATTAATTGGAATCTGACCCCAATTAACTCCAATTAACTGTGTTGTTGTCAAATCGTGATCAGATGGATTTTGTGGTTTTTGGCATTTCTACCCAAGACCATGTCCAGGGTGACCATGCCTTTTGCCTTGGCTTCCATTGCGCAAGCCAGGTGCAGCGCGTCACCTGCACGCAATCCTGCTGCTGATTTCATGGTCAGAACAGCTGCTTTGTGAAACGTCATGGTTTCTACTGGCAACAGTTGCAAGTCGTTCGCGCAAACGCGCTCAAACTGCATCCATGCTGCTTGAGCTTGCTCCTCGTTTAGCTGACCGGTCCTTTGTTTTAGCCCCAAAGCACTGGCGAATTCTGTGACGCACCAAGCTGCTGACGCCAGTTCGTCAGTGCAGTTCCCGTACCACTTGACCACCTCGGTTGTCTTGGCTTCATTTGTGCAAAGTGCGACCAGCACGCTGGTGTCGACGTACAACATCAATAACGAGCCTCACTGCGGATAATTTCCATGACGGATGTGCCCATGGGAAGTCCTTCGCGTGTCTGGAGTAGTTCCTTGGCGAACGCTTTGCGATTCCATTGCGAAGGGCGAAGATTTAAAGCGCCATCAACGCTTAAATGGGCCTCCAATTGGTCGCCTTCCTTAATCCCAATTTGCCTCACGTAGTCTGCAGGAATGCGCACAGCCAAGCTGTTTCCCCATTTCGCGATTTGCAGGTTCATCATGATGATATGGATATACGTTAATGTTTCTACATTCTAGACTGAGGGTGACTTTGGTTCAAGTGCTCAGTGAATATTTGGCATTAATCGGGGACAGACTCCAATTAATTCACCATAGCATTTAGACGCAACGCCCGGGTAGCGGGGGGGCGGTCTCTTCTGTTTGGGGAACACGCCATGGGACTTTGCAAACTTGCAATTCACTTCATGGGTGCAAGCCAAGCAAGACAACCCGGCCATGCGGTGTTTTTACCAGGGGGTTGAAGTGGGCCTACAAAATTAACTGGAATCCGACCCCAAATACAGACCCCCCAAACAACCCATGCTGTAATCCCCGCCAATTACGGAGGTGGGCATGTCAAACAATACTGCCGTCAGGCAAATCAAATAGCTGGTGTCGCGTGTCAATTTACACCTATCAGCTACTCAAAAGTCTCGGGCTTTCAGAGCATCGCGTGCTTACGCTTTTGCCCAACATCAAGGTCGAGTTTCTGCTCCCTGACCAGTTCGTCTTCCGCAAGGGTTCGCCGCCACAGGCCTGGCACCATGTCATCACTGGTCTGGTGTGCGGCAGCCTTCCTGGTCAAGACGGCACCGTCACGCCAATGCATGTTTTCGGGCCGGGCACCTGGTTCGGCGAGGTCCCCATCCTCAACCGTGGCTTGTATTTGGTGGATGGCGTTTGCCTCGCGCCGGTGCGCATGCTCTCCTTGCCGATAGAGCAATTCCAAAACGTCTTTGACAACGAACCCGAGTTTTCGCGGCACATTGCCCGTCTGGTGTCTTGGCGCATCCAACAGCATGCAGAGATGCTGATTGTCACGCGCCTGGGCAGCCCGCAACTGCGCGTGGGCTTGGGCTTGGCCATGTTTGCCGAGGCGCTGAACAACAGCCAGTCCCATCTGACCGCCAGCGAACTTGACGATGGCGTCAAGATTCCACTCAAACAGTCCTTGATGGCCTCCCTGTGCGGCGTCTCGCGCGGGGTGTTTTCTGAGTGCGTGCAGCAACTCTAGGCCGCCGGCTGGTTGCATTTGAAATTCGCCACGCTCGAATTGTCCCGCGAAGCGGTCTGGCGCAAGTTCGCCAGCCGGTACCGGCAAAACCGCCTCAATAT
>JAABPX010000151.1 GCA_011391745.1 Comamonadaceae bacterium | reverse complement strand
GATACGCGGCCAGTTTTCGCGGATGCCGTCAGCGTTGTCGCCCAGGTAGGTCGGGCTGTAGCCAATGGCCAGCGCGTGCATCCAGATCAGTTCGGCGGTGTTGGGGTCGGTGTCTGGGTCGGGCAGGTCGAGGGCTGCGAGGTAGGCGCGGGCGGTGGGCGAGAGGTTGGCTGTCGCGTCAGAAAACCAGTCTTCTTGAGTGTCTCCCGTCTTTTTCTGCGTCAAACCCAAAGGGAATGCGGACGCATTGGGCGGCAGGTAGTGATAGTCGCAAAAGCCGGAAATAAACGACAAGGGTGATCCTTCATCCCGATTGCCGCCTTTCACGCGTGTCACAAGAAAGTTCTGCTTGGACTTGACCTGCGCGGCAAAGTCGGGCCGATGGCGCCGCCACAGCGGGCGAAGTTCTGACCAATAGCAGTACTGGTTATCAAAGGGTCGAACCGCATACGGATAGACCGAAGCCTCCGAGAATGTCAGCGTAAGCAACGCTTTTTGGCGAACGGCTTGCGCCGAAAAATCAACGTAATCGTCAATCAAAATCGCGTCTGGACTGGCTTTGTAGTCTTCCCATGAGATACCGGAATCAAGGTATCGCTCAAGTCGTTCCACCAAAACTCGTTTGCTGGGCGCGAACAGGGCTTTGCGGCGGTCCTCGCTAAGACCTTGATAGCCCACAACGGCAGAAAGGTCCGCAATCGTCGGCCAGCTTGCATAGGCCGAACTGACGTCCATCGGTTTCAAGCTGTGGCGGTTGCCCGCCCTGGG
>JAABPX010000150.1 GCA_011391745.1 Comamonadaceae bacterium | reverse complement strand
GTCGCGGTCAGTTTCTTCCAGACTTGTGAGCAAATCTTGGCGTTTTGCCGCGCCCCACCAGTCGCGGTACAGCACTTGCACAGCCGTTGGCCCATCTTTGCTACCGCGCTTTGGCGCTGGCGCAATCGGCTTGGCCGGCGAGCGCTTGACGAGCAAAGCCACCGCCGTTCCCTTGCGGATGCCTTCCTTGTTGTAGGGCGTGGAAAAGGCGCTCGGGTCGGGCAGCCCGTCGGGCGTCGTTTTGCCGGTTTCGCGGCTGTCGCCGTTCAGGTTGTCAATCCAGATGCGGTCGAAATTATTCGCCAGATGCTCGCGCATGACGACAAACGACGGTTCGCGCACATACGACGAATTGCTGATGTAGCAAACCACCCCGCGCCCGCCGCGCTCGGCAATGCGCCGCTCGGCCAGCCGAAAAAAGCGCACGTACAAATCATCGAGGTTGAACTTCTTGATGCCCCACTTTTTTATCAGCCCTTCCTTGTACGGCGTGACCAAATCCTGCTCTTCACCCAGCGCCACGCCGCCATAGGCGTCATACGGCGGGTTGCCCAGAATCACGATGATCTTTTGCGTCTGCTTGACCTGATCGGCGGCGTCACGCTCCTGCTCGAATTCGGGGAAAGGCAGCACCGCATTTTTCGGCGCCTTGGCCGGCTCCCAGCCGGTCAGCGCGTTGGTCAGGTAGATGCCGGCTCGCTCGTCGTCCTGCAGCGGCGCACCGAGCTGGCGCAGCAGCAGGCCGATTTGCAAATGCGCCACCACGTAGGGCGCGGGCAGCAGTTCAAAGCCGAACAGGCGCGTGGTGGCGGCCTGCTTCAGTTGGTGTGCGGCCAGCGCGTCGGCGCCCTGCGCTTTGTATTTTTCTGCGACGACGCGCAGCACTTCCACCAGATAAGCGCCGGTGCCGCAACACGGGTCGAGCACGAAGACGTTAGGGTCGGCCAGCCCGTCGGGCAGGCCCAACTCGGTTTGCAGTACCTGATCGACGCGGGCGACCTGGTAGCGCACGATTTCTTCGGGCGTGTACCAGACGCCCAGGCTTTTGCGCAACTCCGGGTCAAAAGCGGCCAGAAACGGCTCGTAGAAATACTGGATGGAACGCGTGGACTCGAAGGTTTTGAAAAAAGCCGCCTGATCGACGCGGTTGAGCGCGTCGGCGGCCCAGTCCAGCACTTCGGTCAGGTTCAGCGCCTTGAGCTTGGCGGGCTGCGAGAGCTGACCGAACAGCGCGGCAATCATCGGCACATTCAGGCTGTGGGCAGCGCTTTTCCAGTCGAACGGTCCCAGGGCTTGCCCCGGCTCGGCGTTTTCGCGACGCAGCACCCAGGCCGAGAACACGCCGTAAAACAGGGTTTGCACCAGCGTGGAGCGGAAGAAGTGACCACCTTCGTTGGCGCTGAAGGTGACGCCCAACGAAGACTCAAGGCTTTGTTGCAGCGCTTCCAGTTGTTGGGCGGCGACGTCGGTGGCGTGTTCGACGCGGTGACGGGCTTCGCGGGCATAGCTGGCCAACAGGGCGGCGAGGTCCTTGGGGTCGGCCAACGGGGCGTTGTGCAGCAGAACGCGGGCAAGAAAGTCTTGGAACGCCTCGCCCAGCTCGGTTTGTGCCTTTGTCGGGTGCGCGGCCAGCGCCCAAAAAGTGGCCTCGTTAGGGGCCAGGCTGAAGCGCTCCAGTGTTACGCGCTGGCCCTGGCGCTCACCAATCAACAACCAGTCGCGCAGGTTGGTGACCAATACCAGTTTGTAGCGGTCAAAGTATTTGGTGATTTGCCCGGTGGTGGCGGTGTCATCCACCGGCTCTACCGGCGCCTTGACCTCAATGACGCCGCGTGAGGGTTTGCCAAGGTCTTTGGCTTCACCGGTTTGGCGGTCGAATTGGTCGGCGGTGAACAAGCCACCATCGGGGTTACCCGCACCGAGGTTCTTGAGCTGCATAACGCAGCGCACTTTGGGTTTGAGCGCGTGACCAACACCGTCGAGCAGATTGTTAAGAGCGGTGTAAAAAGAGGTTTCTTTGGTGCCGCCGCTGGTGCTGTGAACGCCGCGCACGGCACTCAGGAACTCTTCGAGAAGCTTGGCTTGGGCCATTTTTGTAGTTCCCTGCTAGAAGTAAGAACAAATAGTAACGCATGACAACTCGTGCCATCGCATATGCTACGTCACACCGCTTCGTAGCCCAGCACACTTGAGCCACACCTTTGGAGAACCATTTTGAATCAAGCCCTAGACGCCCTCAACCGCCAATTTGCCCTGCCGGGCGCGCTGCATTTTGTCAATGGCAGCGGCGATTTGCCAGTGGCAGAAATTCAGACACCGCTGGCCAGCGCGCGCGTGGCGCTACAGGGTGCGCACCTGCTGGCGTGGCAACCGGTGGGGGCAGCGCCAGTGATCTGGTTGTCAAAGGCCGCCATCTTTGCGCCGGGTACGCCGATACGCGGCGGCGTGCCGGTGTGCTGGCCCTGGTTTGGCGCGCGTGAGGGGCTGCCGGCGCATGGTTTTGTGCGCACCCGTTTGTGGCAAGCGCTT
>JAABPX010000149.1 GCA_011391745.1 Comamonadaceae bacterium | reverse complement strand
TGGGGCTTTTTGGTACTCGGTGAGGATGGAGCGGAAACGCTGCGAATCGCCCTCGGCTTGCGCCACGATGCGGGCCCGGTAACCTTCGGCCTCTTCATTCAAACGATCGGCCGCACCACGGGCACGAGGCACCACGTCGTTGGCATAGGCTTCGGCTTCGTTTTTGGCCCGCTCACGTTCTTGCGCGGCTTTGAGCACGTCGTCAAAGGACGCCTGCACTTGCTCGGGCGGGCGAACGCCGCCTTGCTGCAGGTTGATGCCCACCACTTCAACCCCAACTTTGTAACGGTCCAAAATGCTTTGCATCAGTTCGCGCACCCGCGGCCCAATTTGGTCACGCTCTTCGGCCAAAGCGGCATCCATGCGCATTTTGCCCACCACCTCACGCACAGCGGTTTCTGCGGCTTTAACCACCGCAGCTTCCGGGTCGCGGCTTTCAAACAAGAAATCACGCGCGTTGCTCAATCGGTACTGAACCGCAAATTTGATTTCAACAATGTTTTCATCGGATGTCAGCATGGCCGACTCACGCAGGCCCGTGGCGGGAACGATGCTGTCGCGCCCAACATCCACGGAACGAATTTGCGTGACGGCCACGGTCTCGTGGCGCTGAATGGGAAAAGGCAGGCGCCAGTTAAAACCAGCGCCCACCGTGGTGTGGTACTTACCAAACTGGGTGATGACGGATTGCTGGCCTTCTTGAACAATAAAAAAACCAGAACCCAGCCAGATTAAGGCCACAACACCCGCGATCAAACCCACGCCAATCCCCGTGGATTTGGGCGATGGGGCAAAAGGAGGAACGCCCCCGTCTTGCCCGTTTTGCCCCGAACCACCGCCTCGACCACCAAACAACTGCCCGAGTTTTCGGTTGAAGTCTCGCCACAATTCGTCAAGGTCAGGTGGGCCTTGGTTGGATCCAGAGGGCCGCTGATCGCGGGGCGGCGTTTTGTCACCCGATGGCTCTTGGCTTGCGCCCTCCTCGCCACGGCCCCAACGGGGGTCGTTGAGGTTAAACACACCCAGCCAACGCGCCCAACGCGGACGGGGTTGCGCCCCATCACGGGTGAAACGTGAAGCGAATCGAGGTAATTTCAAATCCATAGGAGCAGTTTCGGTGAGGTTGTGAGGTTCTATTGTGCCCAATCAGCCAAGGGTCGGCTCTTGGTCAGAAACTATACCAATCGCGTCGTCTGGCTGAGGGCATCGATGCAATACCCATTGGGCCAAATGCGCCCGCAAATCGGCAATGCCCGTGCCTTCTTTTGCACTGACGAATATACGATCCATGCTGCGATCGGCCAGTTCCATCACATCGATGGTTTTGTGTGGCAAACGCTCGGTGGGCATGGCGTCAAGTTTGTTGAACACCAGCATTTGCGGCACATCGGTCGCTCCGATCTCGTGCAACACCGACATGACGGAGGCGATTTGCTCAGGGTGATCGGGGTTGGACGCATCCACAACGTGCAACAAAAGGTCGGCATCGGCCGCTTCTTGCAACGTGGCAGCAAAGGCATCCACCAAACCATGCGGCAAATGGCGAATAAAGCCCACCGTGTCGGACAGCGACACCAAACGCCCCGCATCACCGAGGTAGAGCTGACGGGTGGTGGTGTCGAGCGTGGCAAACAGTTGGTCAGCCGCATAGGCCCGCGCCTTCACCAACGCGTTGAACAAGGACGTTTTGCCCGCGTTGGTGTAACCGACCAACGATATGCTCAAGGTTTCGCGCCGCTGTCGTTGGCGACGCTGCGTGTTGCGCTGTTTTTTGACTTTTTCCAGCCGTTCTTTGGTTCGCTTAATGGCCTCGGCGATCATGCGCCGGTCCAACTCAATTTGGGTTTCACCCGGCCCACCACGCAAACCAATGCCTCCGCTTTGGCGCTCCAAGTGTGACCAACGGCGAACCAAGCGTGTGCTGAGGTACTGCAGCTTGGCGAGTTCCACTTGCAGCTTGCCCTCATGGCTTCGCGCACGCTGGGCAAAAATGTCCAGAATCAGCAAGGTGCGGTCGTTGACCGGACGCCCCATGTGCCGCTCCAAATTGCGCTGCTGCGCCGGGCTGAGGGCTTGGTCAAACAAAATTTCGGCAGCGCCCAATGCATCGGCCAAGGTCTTGATTTCATCGGCTTTCCCAGACCCCACAAACAGCGCGGGGTCCGGCGCACGGCGCTTACAGGCCACCCGTTCGACCACCGAATAACCTGCGGTTTGCGCCAACAAACCGAGCTCTTCGAGTGCTGCGTCGAAGTGATCGTTACCGAAGTCAACACCCACCAGAACCACGGTGGGCGTTGTGGCGTTGTCCTGTGTGGACTTCAAGCCGTTGGCTCTTCGGGCGTGGCGACCGCGAACTGAACGGGTCGGCCTGGCACGATGGTCGAAATGGCGTGTTTGTAGACCATTTGGGTCACTGTGTTGCGCAACAAGACCACGTATTGATCAAAAGACTCGATCTGACCTTGCAACTTAATGCCGTTGACCAAATAAATCGAGACCGGTACGTGCTCTCGGCGAAGTTGGTTGAGGAAAGGATCTTGCAAGAGTTGGCCTTTGTTGTTCACGATATGCTCCGTGTTGAAGAGTGAATGGTGACTTGACCTTACCACAGCGCATGCACTGAAAGTCGGTGGCGTGCGTGAAATCAGTCTTCTTTGAACGGGTTTTGAGCGGATTTGAACTCGATGCGCAGCGGTGTACCCACCAGATCAAAGGCTTTCCGAAAACGCGCCTCCAAAAACCGCTTGTAGGTGTCGGTGACGTGTTCAAGCGAGTTGCCGTGAATCACAATCACCGGTGGATTCATGCCACCCTGATGAGCGTAGCGCATCTTCGGGCGAAACATGCCACTGCGCTGCGGCGACTGGAAAGCCGTGGCTTCTTGCAACAAACGCGTGAGCATGGGCGTGGGCATTTTGCGCTTGGCAGACGCGTGGGCCAAGGCAATTGATTTCCAAACCGGCCCCAAGCCTTGGCGTTTTTGCGCAGAAATCAGGTGCAAGGACGCAAACTTCAGAAAGGCCAAGCGGTTTTCAATGCTGCGTTCGACCTGCTCGCGTTGGTATGCGTCCACCGCGTCCCATTTGTTGATGGCCAACACCACGGCACGGCCACTCTCCAAAATAAAGCCCGCAATGTGCGCATCTTGATCGGTCACACCTTGGGTGGCGTCGAGCAACAACAAAACGACGTTGGCGCTTTCGATGGCCTGCAAGGTTTTGACCACCGAAAATTTTTCAATGGCCTCAAACACCTTGCCTTTGCGACGCAACCCCGCAGTGTCGATCAGCTCAAAGCGCTGACCACCTCGCTCAAAAGGCACGGTGATGGCATCGCGGGTGGTGCCCGGCATATCAAACGCCACCAAACGCTCTTCGCCCAACCAC
>JAABPX010000148.1 GCA_011391745.1 Comamonadaceae bacterium | reverse complement strand
GGTCGTTGCTGCCACGGCGGCCACGCGGCCCACCGCGCCAATTGCCGCCGCGACCGGCACCGGCACCGGTATCGCCACGGGTCGGAATGCCCTTTTTCTTGGCCGGATCGCCCGCCCAACTGCTGGACAGTTTGGCCGACTTGACCTCTTTGCCGGCACCCGCAGCCGCACCGGCCGTGGTCGCAGGGCCTGTGGCGGGTTTGCCCGTTGGGCTACCGGCTGGTTTGTGCAGCGTGCCCTTGATGCCTGCTTTGGCAGCCTCTGCGGGCTTGACCAACGACTTGGGCTCTTCTTTCTTGGGCGGCAGTTTTTTGCCCGGCTGCGACATCATCAAGCGGATGGCTGCCGCCTCGGACTCGGCTTTTTGACGACGCACATTCAGATCCGCCGCGCGAGCTTGCTCTTCGGCCAGCAGGTTTTTGGAGTCAAGCGCTGCCTTTTCCTGGGCTTGCAGTCTCAATTGGTCCTGGGTCTGTTTGCTGGCCTCAGCCTGGGCTGCAGCAGCCGCCTTGGCGGCTTGCAGGGTGCCATCATCAACCACCGGGGCACTTTCCACCGGCTGTGTTTCTTCGGTTTGCTGCTGTGCCAGGGCGCGCTCTGCCGCCTCAGCCGAGGCGCGATCGGCGGCCTCGCGGGCGACAGCTTCCTGCGCCTCGCGCTGGCGGCGCCGTTCCGCCAGTTCTTCCTCCTGGCGGCGGATCAACTCGGCTTGTCGACGGGCCTCTTCTTCACGGCGCGCCAATTCAGCATGGTCGATCTGCAAGGTCGCCGAGTGCAATGCCTCCTCCTCAGCGGTTTCTTCCGGCACAGCACTTGCCGTGCCTTCAGTGCCTTCGTCGCGGCGCACAAAGGTGCGCTTCTTGCGCACTTCAACCTGAATGGTGCGCGCCTTGCCGGTGGCATCGGCCTGCTTGATTTCAGTGGTCGATTTTTTGACCAGCGTGATCTTTTTGCGCTCGCCGGTATTGGTGCCGTGGCTGAGCTGCAAATAACTCAACAGACGCTGCTTGTCAGACTCTGTGAGCTTGTCAGATGCAGCCGCTTTGGCAACACCTGCCGACTTCAGTTGCTCGAGCAACGTGTCGGGTGATTTCTTGAGTTCATTGGCAAACTCGGCGACGGTCATACTGGACATTTTTTGACTAACCTTTGATTCAGACGTCGATGCCCACGGGCACGGACATCTTGATATTTACTTTAAATTCATGATCATTCACTCTTTGGAGGATGCGTCATCGGCGAACCAATGTTCGCGAGCCTTCATGATCAAGCTCTTGGCCTCTTCATCGGACAGACCGGTGATTTCGGTGAGTTCATCCACCGCCAGGTCGGCCAGGTCATCGAGCACATGAACGCCGTTGTCGGCCAACTTGCCGATCAACTCGGCATTCAGGCCTTCCAGATCACGCAGCTCCAAAGCCGCACCGCCCACATTTTCCTCAATGGCGATTTCCATCGTCAACAGGGCGTCTTTGGCGCGGGCGCGCAATTCGCTCACGGTGTCCTCGTCGAAACTCTCGATCTCGAGCATTTCTTCCAGCGGCACGTAAGCCACCTGCTCCAGGCTGGTAAAGCCCTCGGCGATCAGCAGGTCGGCAATTTCCTCGTCCACATCGAGCTTTTCCATGAACAGGCGACGGCTCTCATCGACTTCGCTCGCCTGCTTTTCAGCGGATTCGGCGGCATCAAGGATGTTGATCTTCCAGCCGGTCAGTTCCGCCGCCAGGCGCACATTCTGGCCGCCGCGGCCAATGGCGATGGCCAGGTTTTCCTCGTCCACCACCACATCCATGGCGTGGCGCTCTTCGTCCACCACGATGCTGCTGACATTGGCGGGCGCCAGCGCGCCGATCACGAACTGGGCCGGGTCTTCGCTCCACAGCACAATGTCAACGCGCTCGCCAGCGAGTTCGGTGGTGACCGCATTGACACGCGTGCCACGCACGCCGACGCAGGTGCCGATCGGGTCGATGCGCTTGTCGTGAGACAGCACGGCGATCTTGGCGCGTGAACCGGGGTCGCGGGCGCAGGATTTGATCTCCAGCAGACCCTGCTCGATCTCTGGGACCTCGTTGCGGAACAGCTCCTTCATGAACTCGGGCGCCGAGCGCGACAGCACGATGGGCGCGCCGCGCAGCGTCAAGTCAACTTCCATGATCATGGCGCGCACGCGGTCGCCGGTGCGGAAGTTTTCCTTGGGGATCATTTCATTGCGGCGCAGGCGGCCTTCGACACGGCCCGATTCGACAATCAGGTCGCCCTTGTCCATGCGCTTGACGGTGCCGACAAAAATCTTGTCGCCGCGCGACATGAAGTCGTTGAGCAGCATTTCACGCTCGGCATCGCGAATTTTTTGCAAAATGACCTGCTTGGCCGCCATGGCGCCAATGCGGCCAATGGGCACGGATTCGATGGTTTCCTCGATGTACTCATCGACCTCGATGTCGGAAATCTGTTCCTTGGCTTCAAACAACAGGATTTCCTGATCCGGCAACTGCAAGCCCGCTTCATCGGGCACCACATGCCAGCGGCGGAAGGTTTCGTAATTGCCGCTGTCACGATCGAGCGCGACGCGGATATCCACTTCACCCGAGTAAAGTTTTTTGGTGGCTTGCGCCAAAGCCGCTTCCACGGCCCCAAAAACGACATCACGCTCCACGTTTTTCTCGCGTGAGATGGCGTCAACCAACATTAACATTTCGCGATTCATGCCATGTCTCTCCTGTTTCAATTCAAATCTGATGGTTGCGGTTCCTGGTCAGGCACTTGTGCCCGGCCCTTGAAACTCACAATGGGTGCCAGGCGGGCCTCTTTCAGCTCGCTCAACACAAAACCCAGCGCCTGCGTTGGTGCAGGCAGCCTTTTTTTACTGACTTTTTGACCCGGCTTGGTGACCGGCTCATCGCGCCAGACAATCTGCCAGACCGGCTCGGCTTGCGCCGGCGCACCGGCTGCCGGCTCAGCCCGCTCCAGCACGCCCCTGAATTTCTTGCGGGTCGGGCTCACCTGCCCCGCTGCAGCGCTGCCCAAGGGCATTTTCAGCGTGACATCGACCACATGGCCGACAAAACGCGCCAGGTCCTGGTCATGCCGCAGCGGCCGGTCAATGCCCGGCGACGACACCTCAAGGCGCTTGTAATCCACCTCGTCCACCTCCAGCGCATACTGCAACTGGCGGGTGACTTTTTCGCAATCTTCAACCGTCACAAACTGGTCAGCAGGGGCACCCTGCACCGCCTCGGCGGCGGGCGGCGACCAGGGCAAGTCAATGGTGATGCGCAACAGGCCGCCGGCAGAGCGATCAATCTCCACCAGGTCATAGCCCAAGCCCGTCACAATTTGTTCAACAATGTCTTTTAGCGCCACCGAAACCCCAAATTACCCAATTTTGTCAAAAACAAT
>JAABPX010000001.1 GCA_011391745.1 Comamonadaceae bacterium | reverse complement strand
ACGTGCCGATGGCGGTGCGAACCGCGCTGACCACAACTACTTCTCTGCTCATGTCTCGCTCCTTGGGGTGAATCAAATGGAAATGGGCCAAACCCATACTAGGCCCGCTGCCTGACACGGAACTGCCAATCTCAGGGCCTCAAACGGGCCAGCACCTGCAGACGCTCTTCCAGACCGGGCCAACGGCACAGCAGCACTTCGCCCATCGCCGTACCTTGCCCGGTCAGGGCGCTGATGTTGACCTGGTGCGTCACCAGCAGGGTGTTGCGCGGCGCGGTTTGGCGCAGCCGGGCCAGCACCGCGGTGGTTTGTTGGGCTTCGTTGCCCTGACCTTGGAAAAACGAATTCAGGGCGGCCCAGACCTCGGTGCGGGCGTTGAGCTGGGGGTGGGCGTCGAAGGCCAAACGCGCGGTGTCCACGCAGCGGCACCAGGCGCTGCTGAGCACCGCGTCCAAGCGAACCCCTTGTGCGGCCATGCGACGCCCCAAGTCGCGCGAAAACGCCCGCCCCTCGGGGCTCAGGTTGCGTTGGGTGCGGCAGTCGCCCAAACGAAAGTTGGCGGGGTCGCCAATGCCGGGTTCGGTGGCGGCGTGGCGCATCAGCATCACATGACCACCCGATCGGGCCAGCGCCCAAAAGTCGCCCTCAGCTTTTTGCGCCAGCGCCACAGTGGGCAGGGCACAAGCGCCCAACCACTTCAGTGCAAGGCGACGATCAGGTGCGTAAGTCATCTACCACGGCCTTTCCAAAGTCGGGGCTGTTCAGGTAGCCCACGATCCGCGCCGCCGCGTCTTCGCTGGTGCTAAGCACGCCCTCGGTGTGCAGCGAAACAAAACGCGAGCGGTCGGGAAATTGGGCCGCATCGGCCCCGCGCAGCTGCACTTGCATGTCGGTGTCGATCACACCCGGGGCCAGCGAGACGATGCGCGCACCGTGTGGCTGCTGCGCCTCGTCCAGTGCCACGCAGCGGCTGAAGTGGTCCATGCCGGCCTTGGCCGCGCAGTAAGGCGCTTGTGAGGCCATGGGGCGGCGGCCCAAGCCCGAGGAAATGTTGAGCACCTTGCGCGGCCCGCGCCAACCGGCGTTGACCCACGCCAAAGTGGCGCTCAAAAACGCGTGTGTCAACAACATGGGGGCTTCCAAGCCCACGCGCAAGGCGCGCGCCACCTCGCTGGTTTGGCTCCCCGACAAGGGTGCGATGGGCGGGATCACACCGGCGTTGTTGATCAGCGTCGCCGAGGCGATGTCCTTGGGGTTTAAACCCCCGAGCCAAAGCCGCAGCGCTTGGGCGGCGGCTTCGCTGTCGGCCAGGTCCAAGGTCCATTGCGTGAGTGGGGTGGACTGTGCCGTGGCCATGGCTTGCAGGGTTTCGTTGCGCTGGCGCGAAATACCCAAGACGATGTGTTCGGCGCTGAGCAAGGCCTGCGCCAGGGCCAAGCCCATGCCGCGCGAAGCGCCGGTGATGATGAACAGGTGTTGGGCCATGAGCGCTCCTTAAAACGGGCAGGGACTCTCGAAGTGCAAGGCTTGTCCGCTGCTGGGGTGGGGCAGCGCTAAGCATTCTGCGTGCAAAAGCAATCGGGGGCTGTGCGTGGGGTCGGGCGCATACAGGGCGTCGCCCACGATGGGGTGGCCCATGTGCAGCAGGTGCACCCGCAATTGGTGCGTGCGCCCGGTGATGGGTTGCAGCGCCAAACGCGTCACTGGGCCGTGTGGTGTTTGGGTTTTTGCCAAGATGCGCCAATGGGTGGTGCTGGGTTTGCCGGTGTCGGCGCACACCTTGCTGCGCGGGCGGTTGGGCCAGTCCACGGTGAGCGGCGCGTCGATCACTCCCTGCGCCAGCCCCGTGCTGGCCCAAACGTCGCCGTGCACCACCGCCGTGTAGCGCTTGTGGGTCAGCCGCTGCTCAAAGGCTTGGCTCAACTGGCGCTGTGCGACCGGCCCGCGCCCCATGACCACCAGACCCGAGGTGGCCATGTCCAAGCGGTGTACGGTCAGCGCATCGGGCCAGAGCGCTTGGGCGCGTGCGGACAAACAGTCTTGTTTGTCTGTTCCCCGTCCGGGCACACACAAAAGCCCTGGCGGTTTGTCCAGCACCAGTAAGGCATCGTCGTGGTAGAGCGCTTGCAGGGTCATCGAAGCGGGGACAATAAGGGGTTCAACGCATTTTAGGAGCGCCACATGGATGGGTCCCGGTTCAGTACCGATTTCTTTTGGGACATGTTTGTCAACTACGGCAGCCGCATAGGCTTGGCGGTGGTCACGCTGGTGGTGGGCTTGTGGCTCACGGGTTGGATCGCTCGGCGGTTGGATGGCCACATGGTGCGTTTGGGCGTGGAGGTCACGCTGCGCCGATTCCTCAAAAGTGTCACCGGTTTGGCGCTCAAGGTGTTGGTGCTCATCACCGTGGCCAGCATGCTGGGGGTGGCCACCACCTCGTTTATTGCGGTCTTGGGTGCGGCGGGTCTGGCCATTGGCTTGGCCTTGCGAGACAGCCTCTCGAACTTTGCGGGCGGCGTGTTGATGATCGTTTTTAAGCCCTACAAGGTCGGTGATTTTGTGGAAATGCAAGGCCAAAGCGGCACCGTGCAGGCGATTCAAATCCTCAACACGGTGCTGCTGACGGCGGACAACAAAACCGTCTTTATACCCAACGGCCCCATCATCAACGGCAACATCATCAACCACAGCAACGAACGCCAACGCCGTGTGGAAGTGGATGTGGGTATTGGTTACGGCAGCGACATCGACGTGGCCCGCAAGACCTTGCTGGCCATCGTCAACGCCGACCGGCGTGTCTTGTCCGACCCAGCCCCCGATGTGGTGGTGGTCGAGTTGGGCGACAGCGCGGTGGTGCTGCGCGTGCGGGCGTGGGTCAATACGCCCGATTACTGGCCGGTGTTTTTTGCCATTCCTGAACAGGCCAAAAAGGCCTTTGAGGTGGCGGGGGTCGAAATTCCCTTTCCTCAGCGGACCATTCACGTCGTCCAAAAGGCTGCCGATTGAGTACAAGCCCCACAGAAATTTGGCTCGCCCCCATGGAGGGCTTGCTCGACGCAGCCCTGCGCGACACGCTCACCCGTGTGGGCGGCGTGGACCGCTGTGTGAGCGAATTCATTCGGGTGACCCACACCGTCTTGCCGCTGCGGGCCTTCACCCGCGTGGTGCCCGAGCTGCTCAACGGCGGCAAAACGGCGGCTGGTGTTTGGGTGCGCCCACAATTATTGGGATCTGACCCCCATTGTTTGGCGGACAACGCGGCGCAGTTGGCGTCGTTGAATCCGCCGGGGATTGATTTGAATTTTGGTTGCCCAGCGAAAACGGTCAACCAGAGCCGGGGCGGGGCGGTGTTGCTCGATGAGCCCGAATTGGTGGGGCGCATTGTGTCGGCGGTGCGCCGCGCCGTGCCAGCGCACATCGCCGTGTCGGCCAAGATGCGGCTGGGCTACAAAGACGACCGCGTGGCCGAAGCCTGCGCCCACGCCATCGCGCAAGGTGGGGCCAACGAGTTGGTGATTCACGCCCGCACACAAGCGCAAGGCTACAAGCCGCCGGTGTACTGGGATCGCATTGCCGAAGTCAAAGCCTCGCTCGGGGCGCACCCCATGCGTGTGGTGGCCAATGGGGATGTGGGCAGCGTCGAGGCCGCGCGCCGGTGCTGCGAAGTCACTGGGTGCGACACCGTCATGATTGGGCGCGGCATGATTGTTCACCCGGGTTTGGCGCTGCGCATCAAGGCCCAAGGCGATTGCAGCTGGGCAAGCTTGCAACCCTTGATGGCTCACTTTTGGACCCGCGTGTGCGCTCGCGTGGAGCGTCGCCACCGAGCGGGCCGACTCAAGCAATGGCTCAACCATTTGCGCCACCATTACCCCGAGGCGCAACAGGCCTTTGACGACCTGCGCGAGCGCAACGACCCCGAGCACATGCAGGCTTGGATTGACCAACACACCCACACGCCGCCCAGTGTCACGCAGACGTGTTAAGTTCCATCCCCGCCTTTGAGAATTGAACACGTATGACCGTACTGGAATCCAAACTCACCGTCCTGGCCGCCCAACAGCGCTTGGCCATGCGCCGGGGGATTGAGAAAGAAAGCCTGCGCGCCCAGCCCAGCGGCTGGTTGGCCCTCACGCCGCACCCCGAGGCCTTGGGCAGCGCGCTCACACATCCCCACATCACCACCGACTACAGCGAGTCGCAGCTCGAACTCATCACCGGCGTGCACAGCAGCGTGGACGGCTGTTTGGCCGAATTGCGCGCGATTCACCAGTTCACCTACCGCTGCCTGCAAGCCCAAGGCGATGAAATGCTCTGGGTCTCCAGCATGCCCAGTGGCTTGCCCACCGACGAGACCATTCCCCTGGGTCGCTACGGATCGTCGAACATCGGTCGCGCCAAAAGCGTTTACCGCATGGGCTTGGGGCACCGCTACGGGCGGCGCATGCAAACCATCTCGGGCATTCACTACAACTGGTCGTTGCCCGGCTTAAACAACGACGATTACTTTGGCTTGATACGCAACTTTCGCCGTCAAGCGTTTTTGCTGCTGTATTTGTTTGGCGCATCGCCTGCGGTGTGTTCAACCTTTGTGGAGGGCCGCCAGCACGAGTTGCAGCGCTTGTCTGATCGCACGCTGTACATGCCGCACGGCACCTCCTTGCGCATGGGCAAACTCGGTTACCAAAGCGAGGCGCAGGCCACGTTGGCGGTGAGCTACAACGGCCTAGAAGGTTACGCCGACTCGCTGCACGACGCGCTCACACGGCCTTGGCCCGCGTACGAAGCCTTGGGCATTCAGAATCCCGGCGGCGACTACAACCAGCTCGCCACCACCTTGCTGCAAATTGAAAACGAGTTCTACGGCACGATCCGCCCCAAGCGCACCATTGCCTCGGGCGAGCGCCCCTTACACGCGCTGCGCGAGCGCGGGGTGGAGTACATCGAGGTGCGCTTGATGGACCTCAACCCCTTTGTGGACATCGGCATCGACGCCAACACCCTGCATTTTTTGGACGTGTTTTTGCTGCACTGCGCCTTGAGCGACAGCACACCCGACAGTCCCGAGGAGATTCGCGAAATCGGCCTGAACCAACACCTCACCGCCGCGCGTGGCCGCGAACCTGGTTTGTGTTTGCAGCGCCAAGGTCAATCGGTGGCGCTCACCGATTGGGCGAACCAGATCCTGCGCGAATTGCAGCCCGTGGCCCACGCCCTGGACCAAGCCCAAGGCACCACGGCCCACGCCGACGCCTTGGCGCACGCCCAACGTGCGGTGCAAGAGCCCGACCGCTTGCCATCGGCCCAGGTGCTGCGCGCCATGGCCGAGCAGCACGGCAACGGCTTTGTGGCGTTTGTCAGGGCGCAATCCCAGCAAGCCCAAACGGCCCTGTTGGCCGCGCCTTGGAGTGCCGAACAACAAGCGCGCTTCGACGCCATGAGCGCCGAATCGTTGGCCGCCCAGCGGCGCATCGAAGCCGCCGATACCTTGCCGTTTGAGGATTTCCGCCAACACTACGTGTCGCCCGATCGTTTGGGTCTTGAGTCACCCGCATGAGCGTTCAGTGGTTTCCCGGGCACATGCACCTGACACGCCAGGCGATTGCCGAGCGCGTCAAAAGCATCGACGTGGTCATCGAGATGCTCGACGCGCGCCTGCCCGGCTCCAGCGCCAACCCCTTGCTCACCGAGCTCACCAGCGGGCGGCCCACGCTCAAGGTGCTCAACAAACAAGACATGGCCGACCCCGAGCGCACCGCACTGTGGCTGGCGCATTACAACGCCCAGCCCCAAACCCGCGCCATCGCCTTGGACGCCAGTCACACCGCGCCAGCCAAGGCGCTGATGGCCGCGTGTGGCGAACTCGCGCCCTTGCGCGGCGGCATGGTCAAACCTTTGCGCATCTTGATTTGCGGCATTCCCAACGTGGGCAAATCCACGCTCATCAACGCCTTGATGGGCAAGCGTTCGGCCAAAACCGGCGACGAAGCCGGCGTGACGCGCCACGAGCAGCGCATCGCCTTGGCCGATGACGTGTATTTGTTTGACACACCGGGTATGTTGTGGCCGCGCATCGTGGTGCCGGAGAGTGGTTTTAACCTGGCCGCCAGCGGTGCCGTGGGCCGCAACGCCTACGACGACCAAGCGGTGGCGCTCGAACTGCTGACCCGCTTGCAAAGCCACTACGCGGCACTGTTGGAGGCGCGTTACGCGCTGGGCTGGTCGGCGCAGCAGTGGCAAGACACACCCGACGACGCGGCCCTGGAGGCCATCGCCCGCAAGCGCGGCGCGATCGCCTCGGGTGGCCACGTCAATTGGCAAAAAGCCGCCGAGTTGCTGATTGCCGATTTCCGCTCACAACACCTCGGTCGAATCACCTTGGAGTCGCCCGAGGAATTTGGTCGCTGGCTGGCCGCTGGCCTCAAAGCCGACGCGCAGCGCCAAGCCCAAAAGAAAGAGCGCCCGAAGGCGCCCCGTCGCAAACGCTGAAGCGCAGGGCCTTATTGCTTGTATTTTTCTTTGCCCTTGGGCATGACCGATGTCACCGGTGGGCTGGGGCGGTCGGACGTGACCGGGCCCTTGGGTGCGCTGGTGTCTTTCTTGGGTTTTTTTGACATTTTTTCGTTGCGTTGTTCTTTGCCCATGTGAGCCTCCAGAAAAAGTGTGGCCGCGACGTGCGGCGCGTGTCGTGATGTTAATTCAAAACCCAGGGGGCTTTATTGGGCTGAGGCCGCGTTTTGCTCAATCACCACGTCGCTGCAGGGCTTGGCCACACAGGGCAGGATCCACCCCTCGGCTTTTTCTTCGGCGCTCAGGCCGGGCCACTCGATGTCGTAGTGCACCTCGCCGCTGAGCAAGCGGCACATGCAGGTGCGGCAGGTGCCGTTGCGGCACGAGCTGGGCAGCTGCACGCGGCCAAAGTCGGCGGCCTCAAGCAGGCTGAGGTCGCCTTCCACGTCGTATTGCAGACCAGCGGGCTCGACGCGCACGGTGAAGAGGGAAAAATCGGATGCGTTCATCCCCCCGATTGTCGCGTGCCCATAATGGGCCCACCCATGTCCACCCATTTACCCCACGCCGTCGCCCGTTTGCGCCAAGCCCGATTGGCCAGTGCCGCCAAACCGTTTTTGGCGCGGGGCTCGGGCTCGGGCCGCTGCGAACACTGCCGCTTGTTCATGCCCCAATGCCTGTGCAACTGGCGGCCCCAGGCGCAGGCGCGCAGCGGCGTGTGTTTGATCATGGGCGACATCGAAGCCATCAAACCCAGCAACACCGGCTGGCTGATTGCCGACGTGGTGCCCGACACCTTTGCCTTCGGCTGGTCGCGAACTGCCGTTGACCCCGCGCTTTTGGCCCTGTTGGCCGATCCGCAATGGGCGCCGTGTGTGGTGTTTCCGGGTGAGTTTGTGGAGGCCACACGCGTCATCAGTGCCCTGCCAACCGACTGGCTCGCGTCCCCAGACGCTGCGGTGCCCAGCGGTCCCAAGCCCTTGTTTGTCTTGCTCGACGGCACTTGGACCGAGGCGCGCAAGATGTTCCGCAAAAGCCCGTACTTGGACCGCTGGCCGGTGCTCAGCTTGCAGCCCGAGGCGGCCTCTCGTTACCGCTTGCGACGCGCCTACCGCGCCGATCACCTGTGCACCGCCGAAGTCGCCGCCCTGTGTTTGGCCATGGCGGGTGACGTGCACGCCGCGCACACGCTGTCGGCGTATTTTGAGGTGTTCACCGCGCACTACCTGAGCGGCAAAGGCGTGCAGCGGCTCGACCTCAACGACGAGGCGCACCAAGCCCTGAGCGGCCTGGCGTCGCCCCGATTTCAAGCGTCGCCGGGCAGGCTTTGAATGGCCACCGCCCGCACCAGCAGGTCCGGTCCGCCCTTGGCGCAGGCCAGCAGGCGGTCGATGTTGGGGTGCTTGCCGGGGTGGGCCAGCGCGTCGGCGTGGTGTTCGCCGTACCACTCCAGCCCCAAGCGGGCCGCAGCCGACGTGATGCAGCCGCCGTAAAGCAAACCCAGTGCGTGGTAAACGGCCAATGAACCGGCTTGCCCAGGCTTGGGCTCTAGAGTGGTCAGGGCTTGGCCGTCGGCGCTGCTGACGTGTAAGGCCGCGAGGTGCGCCACGCTGGGTAATTGTTGGAGTCGTTCAAAGAAGTTCATGGGTGGGGTTTTTAAGTCCCGCCTATATTACAAAGCCTTGGAACTTGCTGACCGCCAACCTTCTCTATCGACTCATGACATCAACACCCCCCAACTTGATCGAGGCCGATGGCCTGTTTATGCAGTACACCATCGGTGAGCGCACCGTGCACGTGTTGCGCGACGTGTCTTTGTGCATCGCACAAGGCAGCCGCGTGGCGATAGCGGGGCCGTCGGGCTCGGGCAAGACTTCGCTGCTGCTCTTGTTGTCCGGCCTTGAACGGCCTTCGTCCGGGCAAATTCGGGTGGACGGGGTGGACCTGGGCGGCTTGAACGCCGACGGTCTGGCCGACCTGCGGCGCGACCGCATCGGCATTGTGTTTCAGAGCTTTCACCTCTTGCCCAGCCTGAGTGCGCTGGACAACGCCGCCTTGCCTTTGCAAATGGCCGGGCAGCCGCACGCCCGCGAGGCTGCGGCCGAGATGCTGCACACCGTGGGGCTGGCCGATCGCATGCACCACCGGCCCAGCCAGTTGTCGGGCGGCGAGCAGCAGCGCGTGGCCATTGCGCGCGCGCTGGTGCACCGCCCGCGTCTCTTGTTGGCCGATGAACCCACCGGCAACCTGGACGACAGCACCGCCGAATCGGTGCGCGATTTGTTGTTCGGCTTGAACCGCGATTTCGGCACCACCTTGGTGCTGGTCACGCACGACATGGACTTTGCCGCCCGCTGCGACCGCGTGCTGCGTTTGCACGAAGGTCGCTTGCACGAGGAGCGTCCGCATGCCCTTCCTGCTTGACTTGGCGTGGCGCGACCTACGCGCCAGTGGTCGCCGCTTGTGGATTTTTGTGGCCTGCTTGGTGTTGGGTGTGTCGCTGGTGGCCGCCGGTGGGGGCCTTTATCAGCAGGTGGCCAACGGTTTGAGCCGCGACGCGCGTTTGATGTTCGGCGGCGACGTGGAGGTCGAAGCCACCGCGCCCCTGCCCGCCGAGGCCTTGCGTTGGGCCGCTGAGCGCGGTGAGGTGTCGCGCGTGGTGGAGTTGCGCACCATGCTGCGCACCGACTCGGGCCGCTCGCAACTCATCGAGCTGCTGAGCGCCGATGCCGCGTATCCGCTGTACGGCACCGTGGCCTTGCAGCCCGACGGCGACTTGCGCGACACCTTGGCCGAGCGCGATGGCCGTTGGGGCGCAGCCCTGGATGCGTCGCTCGCGCAGCGCTTGGGGCTGGCTTTGGGCGATCACGTGGGTGTTGGTGACTTGACGCTCACCGTGCGGGCCTTCATTGTTCGCCAGCCCGACCGCAGCTTGCGCGCCGACTGGGGCGCCGCGCCCGTCTTGGTGGCTGAGGGCGCACTCATGGCCACCGGCTTGGTGCAGCCGCTCAGCCGCGTGGAATACCGCTACCGCGTGCGTGTGCCCGAGGGCACAGCGCCCGCCGCCCGCGACTGGCGAGATGCCTTCGTGGCGGCATTCCCGGCCTTGGAAGCCGAGGTGCAGAGCTTCGATGAGCGCAGCGACCGCATGGCCGAGGTCATGGGCCAGATCGGCTCGGGCCTCTTGCTCATTGGGTTTTCGGCGCTGTTCATTGGGGGCTTGGGCGTGTTCAACAGTGTGCAAGCCTATTTACAAGGCAAGCTCACCAGCTTGGCCACCTTGCGTGCGCTGGGCTTGCGCGACGGGCGTTTGGTGGCGTTTGTGTTGTTGCAAATCGGCTTGTTGGCCGTCTTGGCCAGTACCGCGGGGGTGGTGTTGGGCGTGCTGTTGGCCTTGGGCGGTGCGCAGTTGGTGGGCGACAAATTACCCATCACCTTGGTTTTCTCTGGTCTGTGGGCGCCCGCTGCGGTGGCCTGGTGTTTTGGCGTGCTCACGGCCTTGGTCTTTGCTTTGCCTGCGGTGGGGCGTGCGGTGTCGGTGTCGCCCGCTGCGCTGTTTCGCGGGGTTGAGGGGTTGACGCTGCGCGCCTCGCGCGCCAACCGCTGGGCCACCGCACTGGTGGCCGCCGCCACCTTGGTGCTGTTGGTGCTGGTCTTGCCCGACCCGCGCTTTGGCTTGGCCTTTGTGTTCGCCACCGCCGTGGTGCTCTGGGTGCTCGATGCGGTCACGCGCGGCCTGCGCCGTTTGGCGGCGCGAGGGCAACACCACCGCGCTTGGCCGCTGCCTTTGCAACTGGCCTTGGCGGGTTTGCAGCAAACACACTCGCCGCTGCGCACGGCCTTGCTCTCGATGGGCTCGGCCCTGACCCTCTTGGTGGCTTGCACCTTGGTGGTGATGACCTTGCTGCGCACCGTCAACGACACCGTGCCCGAGCAAGCCCCGGCGCTGGTGTTTTACGACGTGCAGACCGAACAAATTCCCCTGCTCAACGAGGTGCTGCAAGCCTCGCCAGAGGTGCAGGCCGTCAAAACCGCGCCGCTGGTGTTGGGCCGTTTGGTGGCGGTCAATGGCGTGGCTTTGGTGGAGAGCGGCGACGGCGAGCGCGTGCGCGAAGCCCGCGACGAACACAAGCTCAGCGACCGGCGCGGCAACTTCGACGATGTGCTGGTGCAGCGCGGCGCTTGGTGGCCCGACGACCACACCGGCGAGCCTTTGGTGGCCATGGAAGACCGCGAGGCCGACGAACTGGGCTTAAAAGTGGGCGACCGCTTGCGCTTTGAAATTTTGGGCCAGTCCCTGGACGCCGAGCTCCGCGCCATCTACAGCCAGCGGCGCATGCAGTCGCGCATTTGGCTGGAAGCGATTTTCAGCAACGGCGCGCTCGACCCGTTTATTACCCGCCACGTCGGCGCGGCTTGGATGCCAGCCGAACACACGCTGGCCGCGCAAGACCGCTTGGCCTTGGCCGCGCCCAACATCGCCACCGCCCGCACCGAGTCCATGCTGCGCGAAACCCGCGCCCTGATGGGCCGCGCCAGCGCGGGCTTGGTGGTGGTGGCGGGGGTGTGCTTGGCCGCCAGCCTGTTGGTGCTGGCCAGCGTGGTGGCGGCCAGCCGCAGCCGTCAATTGTTGGACGCCACCGTCATGCACGCGCTGGGTGCGCGGCACTCGCTGCTGGCCCGTGTGTTGTGGTGGGAATACGGCCTGCTCGCGGCCATCACCGCGTCGTTTGCTTGGGTGGCCGGCAGCGCCTTGGCCAGCGCTTTGCTCCTTGGGCGCTTGGACATGAATCCTTGGGGCTTGTATTGGAGCGGGGCGCTCACGGCCGCCGTGGTGAGCGGCGTGAGTTTGGGTTTGGGTGCGCGTTACCTGCTGGCGCACATGCGGTTGAACCCGGCCATGCTGCTGCGCAGCGGGGGTTAAGCACGCGGCTTCAACCCCCAGCGGCGCGCCAAAAACCAATGGCCACCGGCGGCCAGCGCGAACAAAACCAACACGCCCAAACCCCAAGACAGCCATACCAAAGCCGACACGACCGTGCCCAAGGTGTCGGTTGAGGGCAACCAAGGTTGGATCATCGAGAATACGCCCGTCATGGTGGCTTGAATGGCCGCGATCCACTCGGGCTGCACCCACAGCCCCACCCAAGCGGGCAAATTCAATGCCGCGACCTGATCGCCCAATGGCGCGCCGCTGCCCAGCAAACCAAGCGCCCAATCGCTGACGTTCACCGCGACCACCGCCATGCCCGTCCACAACAACGACAAAACCAAAAAACAAGACCAGATGAGCAGTTTCATGTTGAACACTTCCAAGGTTGATGACGGCTTGGTTGACCCCCAACACGGCCCATAAGTTCAGGCCGCTGCGGGTACGATTGAACTTTGCTTGCCGCAGCCGAATCCATCACAGCATGATCAACACACCTACCCAACAAGCGCTTTTGGCCATTCTGGTGCACGCCGCCATGGCCGACGGTGAAAAGTCCCAGGTTGAACGCGACTTTGTGCGCGACTTGGCCCAGCAACTCGACGAGCAGGGCGGTGCTTTGCAACTGGCTCAAGCCGTGCAAGCCGCGTTGTTGGGGCGTTTGACGGCCCAGCAAGCCGCCGCGCAGATCACCGAGCCCATGCACCGGCAGCTGGCCTACGAATGGGCCACCGCCGTGTGCCACGCCGATGCACTGTGCAGCCCCGCCGAGGCCGCGTTCTTGCAGCGCCTCAAAGCCGATTTGCAACTGGGCAGTACCGAACCCGAAGCCACCGCCCAAACCCAGGCCTTGGCCCAAGCCGCTTACGCCGATGCCGCCGTCGCACCGCTCGCGGTGGTGGCGTCCACTGAGGCCAGCGCACCCGTGGCCGCCCCATCGGTGGACAACGCCGCCATCGACCGCATGGTGCTGAACTACGCCATCTTGAACGGCGCACTGGAGCTGTTGCCGCAGTCGTGGGCGTCCATGGCCATCATCCCGCTGCAGATCAAGATGGTGTACCGCGTGGGCGTGGCGCACGGCGTGGCGCTGGACCAAGGCCACATCAAAGAATTCATCGCGGCGGCGGGCGTGGGCCTGACCTCGCAGTACATCGAACAGTTTGGCCGCAAATTGCTGGGCGGCTTGGTGGGAAAGGCCGGCGGCAAGTTGTTGGGCGGCCTCACTGGGCAAGCCACCGGCATGGCGTTTTCGTTCGCCAGCACCTACGCGCTGGGGCACTTGGCCAAACGCTATTACGTGGGCGGCCGCGTCATGTCCACCGACTTACTGCGCCAAACCTACCAAGGTTTGTTGGACAACGGCAAAGCGCTGCAACAAGCGCATGGGGGCGACATCAAAGCCCGCGCGTCCACGCTCGACGCGGCAGAGGTCATGCGCCTAGTCAGGGGCTGATGCATTCGCGGCTTCATTTTTGCGCGTCAGTACAACAGGTAAGGCCGCCGAGCCTCGACCCAAGCCGCTTCATCACGCGCCGCCAGCGTTTCCAAGGCTTCGGGCGGGGCGCTGGGGTCGTCCACCCATTCGCGCAGGCCGGGGCCGCCGTTGATGAGGTCGATCGCCAAGCGCTCGTGTTCGTACTCGTACGCAAAGTCCCGCCATAGCGGGTAGTCGGGCCGTTGCAGGCGAACGGCTCGGAACGCCAAGGCTTGCAAGCGCCAAGGTTTGAACGCGGCGTGATTGTAGTGGCTGGGGTCTTCAACGTGGATCTGAACGCCCGCGCACAGCTGGTGTGCGTGTTTGTGGAACGTGGGCTCAAAGAAGCAGCTGCGCAAGACGCAGCCTTGGAGCCACTGCGGTGCTGTGCGGCGCATGTCTTCGATCAAGCGGTTGGCGTCGATGTCGGGCGCACCGAACAACTCCAGCGGGCGCGTGGTGCCGCGGCCTTCGCTCAGCGTAGTGCCCTCCAACATCACGGTTCCGGCGTAGGCGCGGGCCATGCTCAGGTTGGCGGCGTTGGGGCTGGGGTTGACCCAAGTGCGCTCGGTGGGCCAGCCAAAGCCGGGCGCGGCGTCGGGCGCCCAGTCGCTCATGGTGATGACGCGGTAGTCCACTGTTAACCCGAGGGTGGCGATGAACCAGTGGCCCAGCTCGCCCATGGTCATGCCGTGGCGCATGGGCATAGGGCCTGCGCCCACAAAGCTTTCCCAACCGGGCCGCAGCGTCAGGCCTTCGACGGGGCGGCCCGCGGGGTTGGGCCGGTCGAGCACCCACACACTTTTGCCGTGTGCGGCGGCGGCCTCGAGCACGTAGCGCAGCGTGGTGATGAAGGTGTAGATGCGGCAGCCCAAGTCTTGTAAGTCAACCAGCAAAACGTCGAAGCTGTCCATCATCTCTTCGGTGGGGCGGCGCACCTCACCGTAGAGGCTGAAGATGGGAATGCCCCAACGCGGGTCCACGTAGTTGGGCGACTCGACCATGTTGTCTTGTTTGTCGCCGCGCAAGCCGTGTTGTGGGCCAAAGGCCGCGCTCAAGCGCACCTCGGGCAGGGCCGAGAGTGCGTCGATGCTGTGCGTGAGGTCGCGCGTGACCGAAGCGGGGTGGGCCAACAAGGCCACGCGACGGCCTTGCAGCGGGGCGCGCAAAGCGGGTTCTGACAACAAGCGTTCGATGCCGAGTTTCATGGTGTGGGGGTGGGGGTGGGGTTGGGCCAGGGGGCGGCGATGCGCATCCAACTGGCGCGGTGGTGGAAGTCGGCTTGGGCGCGGTCGTGGCGCAGCGCCCAATGGGTGATCTGACCGTCTTGGGTTTCGGTGACGGTGCTCAAGCCCAAGTCCCAGGGTTGTTGCGGGTCGGGCAAGACCGACCACGGCAAGTCCAAGCTCAGGCGCAGCCCATGGCCCTCCAAGTGGCTGCGGGGGTGCAGGGCGGTGGTGCTGAGTTGCGGGTCACGTTGACGCTCGTCGCTGAAGCGGTAATGCGCCCATTGGCCTTCGGGCAAGGCGGGCGAGGCGTTGAATTCGGCGTAGGCGCGTTCGCCAGTCACACCCACAAAACATTCAAAACAGGTGTGCTGCCACAAGCCGTCGGCCGCGCCGCGCAAGCCGCTCGCGGGCAAGGCCAAGCCGCGCACATCGGGCAAGGCAAACACGAGGTGCAGGCCATGGGCGTGCGCGCTCAACGTCACGCGCGGGGCGGGCACGGCGGTGTGTTGGCTGGGGTGTGGGCACAAGGCCCGTTCGATGGGTGGCACGGGCGGTATTTTCGCAGTTTGGACACGCCGTCCCCGCATAATGATTCACACATTCTTTTTCCCGTTTGACCCATGCTCCACCAACCCGCTTTCATCGCCCCCACCCAACACACCGACGCCGCTTCGGCTTGGCGGCAAGTGCAAACGCTGTACGCGCACAGCGTGGCGCATTTGCGCCAAGCCATGCAAGACTTTGTGGCCGGGCGCGACGTGCCCGATCAGCGCATCCGCGCTTGTTACCCCTTTGTTCGCTTGCACACGCGCCGCGCGTTTGAGCATGCACAGGCCTCGCACCTGAGCTACGGTTTTGTGGCCGAGGCGGGGCGTTTTGAGACCACGCTGACGCGCCCCGACCTGTTTGCCGAGTACTACCAAGAGCAGTTCCGTTTGCTCTTGGCCAACCACGGCGAGGCGCTGGAGGTGGGCCTGAGCACCCAGCCCATCCCCATCCATTTTTCGTTTGCGGAGCACGACCATGTCGAAGGCCACTTGAGCGCCGAGCGCCGCTCGCTCATGCGCCACGTGTTTGATTTGCCCGACCTCGCGGCCATGGACGACGGCATCGCCAACGGCACCTACCGCGCCGCGCCCGGCGAGCCCTTGCCTTTGTCTTTGTTCACCGCGCCGCGCGTGGACTATTCCTTGCAGCGCCTGCGCCACTACACCGGCACCGCGCCCGAGTGGTTCCAGAACTTCGTGCTCTTCACCAACTACCAGTTCTACATCGACGAGTTCATCCGCTTGGGCCACGCCGAAATGGCCAACCCGAACAGCGAATACACCGCCTTTGTGCAGCCGGGCAATGTGGTCACGCGCCGCGTTGGTTTGGCCGCTGAGGCCGTGGATGCCTTGGGTGCTGCGCCCCCGCGTTTGCCACAAATGCCGGGTTACCACCTCATGCGCGCCGACCGCACGGGCATCACCATGGTCAACATCGGCGTGGGGCCAGCCAACGCAAAAACCATCACCGACCACATCGCTGTCTTGCGACCGCACGCTTGGCTGATGCTGGGCCACTGCGCGGGCCTGCGCAACAGCCAGCGCTTGGGCGATTACGTTTTGGCCCACGCCTATGTGCGCGAAGACCACGTGCTCGACGAGGAGTTGCCGCTGTGGGTGCCCATTCCGGCGCTGGCCGAAATCCAACTGGCTTTGGAAGCCGCGGTGGCCGAAGTCAGCCAAGTGCCCCCGGCCGAGCTCAAGCGCATCATGCGCACCGGCACGGTGGCCAGCACCGACAACCGCAACTGGGAATTGTTGCCCACCCACAACGTGGCCAGCACGCCGCAGCAGCGCTTCTCGCAGTCGCGCGCGGTGGCGCTGGACATGGAGTCGGCCACGATTGCGGCCAATGGCTTTCGCTTTCGTGTGCCCTACGGCACCTTGCTGTGCGTGAGCGACAAGCCGCTGCACGGCGAGATCAAGCTGCCGGGCATGGCCAACCACTTCTATCGCGAGCGTGTGGACCAACACCTGCGCATTGGCATTCGCGCCATCGAGCGTTTGCGCGAGGGCGGGGTGGACCAGTTGCACAGCCGCAAGCTGCGCAGCTTCGCCGAAGTCGCTTTTCAATAAGCGCGACCGCCCAGCGGCGGTCACAAAACGGTCACACGGGGTGAGCACAATCGTTCAATATTTCTTGAAACGTTAAACTCAACCCTGAAAGGATCGGTCATGAAAGTTGGTATCAATGGCATGGGCCGCATTGGCCGCTTGGCCCTGCGTGCGGCCATGGGCGCGGCCGAGCGCCAGTCGGACGACCCCCGCGCGGGCAACCGCTTGGAAGTGGTGCACCTCAACGAACTCAAGGGCGGCGCAGCCGCCACGGCCCACCTGCTGGCCTTTGATTCGGTACAAGGCAAGTGGCGCGCCGACATCGCCGCCGAGGGCGAAGACCGCATCCGCATTGATCAACATGCGCTGTCCTTCAGCAGCCACGCCAACCCAGGCGATGTGCCGTGGGGCGACTTGGGCGTGGACGTGGTGCTCGAATGCACCGGCAAATTCCTCACGCCCGAAACCCTGCAGGGCCATTTGGACCGAGGTGCTAAGCGCGTCATTGTGGCCGCGCCCGTCAAAACCGGTGGGGTGCTCAACGTGGTGGTGGGCGTGAACGAACACCTGTTTGAGCCCAGCCGCGACCGCCTCATCACCGCCGCGAGCTGCACCACGAATTGCTTGGCCCCGGTGGTCAAAGTGGTGCACGAAGCCATCGGCATCAAGCACGGCCAAATCACCACCTTGCACAACCCCACCAACACCAATTTGGTGGTGGACGCGCCACACAAAGACCTGCGCCGTGCCCGCAGCGCCATGATGAGCTTGGCGCCCACGACCACAGGCAGCGCCACCGCCATCGCGCTGATTTACCCCGAGCTCAAAGGCAAGCTCAACGGCCATGCGGTGCGCGTGCCCGCGCTCAACGCCTCGCTCACCGACTGCGTATTCGAGTTGCAGCGCAGCACCACGGTCGAAGAGGTCAACGCCTTGTTCGAAGCCGCCGCCGCAGGCCCCTTGGCTGGCATTTTGGGTTACGAGGCGCGCCCATTGGTGAGCGCCGATTACGCCCGCGACACGCGCAGTTCCATCGTGGACGCTTTGTCCACCATGGTCACCGACGGCAGCTTGCTCAAGGTGTACGCCTGGTACGACAACGAAATGGGTTACGCCTGCCGCATGGTCGATTTGGCCGTGCACATGCAAGAGCGCGGGCTGTGACGCCATGAACAGCGCCACGCGGCACTACGCCATCGTCACCTCGGCCTATTGGGGCTTCACGCTCACCGACGGCGCTTTGCGCATGTTGGTGCTGTTGCACTTCTACCAACTCGGCTACTCGCCGTTCACCCTGGCGTTTTTGTTCTTGCTTTACGAAGCCGCGGGTGTGGTGGCCAACCTCATCGGGGGTTGGTTGGCCACGCGCTACGGCATCCAGCGCATGCTCATTGTTGGCTTGGTGACCCAAATCACAGGCTTCGGCGTTTTGTCCCTGCTGGACCCGAGCTGGACGGTGGCGATGTCGGTGGCGTGGGTGGTGATGGCGCAGGGCATCTGCGGCGTGGCCAAAGACCTGACCAAAACCGCCAGCAAGTCGGCCATCAAAATCACCCAGTCCCAAGCCAAGGCCGAGGACGGTGGCAACAACCAACTCTTCAAATGGGTGGCGTGGTTCACCGGCAGCAAAAACGCCATGAAAGGGTTTGGCTTTTTCTTGGGTGGTTTGATGTTGCAGACCTTGGGCTTTGCGCCTTCGTTGTGGTTGATGGCGGGTTTGTTGCTCATCGTTTTGATCGGTGTGGTGTGGGCCGTGCCGCCCTTGATGGGCAAGGCCAAGGCGTCGAAGTCAGCCAAAGAGTTGTTTGCCAAAAGCGCGGGCATCAACGGCCTAGCGGCGGCGCGTGTGGCTTTGTTTGGGGCGCGCGACGTGTGGTTTGTGGTTGGTGTGCCGGTGTTTTTGTATTCCCAGGGCTGGAACTTCGCCATGGTGGGCGGCTTTTTGGCGGCGTGGACCATCGGCTACGGCTTGGTGCAAGCGATGGCACCGGCCTTGGTGCGGCGCAGCCCCGATGGTTTGAGCGCCGAGGTGCCCGCGGCCCGCGCATGGTCCTTGGCGTTGGCGCTGGTGCCCATGGGCATTGCGGCGGCGGTGTGGGCCGGGGTGCCCGACCTGCAGTGGTGGGTGGTCGGTGGCTTGGGTGTGTTTGGCGTGGCCTTTGCGGTCAACTCCTCGGTGCACTCGTATTTGATTCTGGCTTATGCGGGCAGCGAAAAAGCCGCCGAAGACGTGGGCTTTTATTACGCCGCCAACGCCTTGGGGCGCTTTCTCGGCACGCTGATGTCGGGATTGCTCTACCAATGGGGCGGCTTGTTCTATGCGCTGATCGGCTCGGCCTTGATGCTCGTGGTGTGTTGGCTCTTGACCCTGGCCTTGCCCACGCGCTTGCCGTCCACGCCTTTGATTCAGGCATCCCCATGACCGAAGCCCAAGCCCTGCAAGCCTTGGCCGCTTTGGCCCAAGCCACGCGCTTGCGGGTGTTTCGCGAACTGGTCGGCGCGGGACCGTCTGGTATGCACCCCGGGCAGCTCGGTGAGGTCTTGGCCTGTTCACCCACCGCCTTGTCGTTTCACCTCAAAGAACTCAGCCACGCCGGCTTGGTCAGCAGCGAGCGCGATGGGCGCCACTTGGTGTACCGCGCCGAGTTCGCGCGCATGAACGGTTTGTTGGCGTACCTGACGGCGCACTGCTGTCAAGGTCAGCCTTGTGAGGCCTTGGACGTGGTGAGTTGTGCGTGTGAACCCGAGGTCTCCGATGGGCTTGTTTGAACGCTTCTTGAGTGTGTGGGTGGCCTTGGGCATCTTGGCCGGTGTGGTTTTGGGCACGTGGCAGCCTGAAGCGTTTGCGTGGTTAGCCGGCTTGGAATGGGCCAGCGTGAATGGCGTGGTGGCGGTGCTGATTTGGGTGATGATTTACCCCATGATGATCCAGATCGACTGGAGCGCGGTCAAAGACGTGGGCCGCAAACCCCAAGGCTTGGCTTTGACCTTGGTGGTGAACTGGCTCATCAAACCCTTCACCATGGCTGGTCTGGGCGTGCTGTTTTTTCATCACATCTTCGCGCCTTGGGTGGACCCCCAAACCGCCAACGAAACCATCGCCGGCATGATTTTGCTGGGTGTGGCGCCGTGCACCGCCATGGTGTTTGTGTGGAGCCAGTTGGTCAAGGGCGATGCCAATTACACCTTGGTGCAGGTCTCGGTGAACGACCTCATCATGGTCGTGGCCTTCGCGCCGATCGCCGCGTTCTTGTTGGGCGTTACTGACCTGACGGTGCCTTGGGAAACCCTGCTCTTGTCGACCGCCTTGTACGTGGTTTTGCCTTTGCTGGCCGGTATGTTCACGCGCCGGATGTTGGCGCGGCGTTCGCCCGAGGCGGTGGGCCAATGGGTGGCGCGGCTCAAGCCGTGGTCGGTGGTGGGCTTGATCGTCACGGTGGTGCTCTTGTTTGGTTTTCAGGCCGACACCTTGTTGCGCCAGCCTGGGTTGATGTTGATGATCGCTGTGCCGCTCATCTTGCAAACCTACGGCATTTTCTTTATTGCTTGGTGGGGCGCGCGTTGGCTCAAGTTGCCGCACAACATCGCAGGCCCCGCGTGTTTGATCGGCACATCCAACTTCTTTGAGTTGGCCGTGGCGGTGGCGATCTCACTCTTCGGCCTACACTCCGGTGCGGCTTTGGCCACGGTGGTGGGTGTGTTGGTGGAAGTGCCAGTGATGCTCTCACTGGTGGCCATGATCAACGCCAAGCGTCCATAGGCGGCCTATGCCGCGACGGTGGGTGGGGTGGCAAAATGACCCACACCGTTTTTGAATCCACCCCGAAAGGTACACACATGCGTGCTATCCGTTCAAGCGCGAAACACCTGTTGCTGATCTCTGCGGTCAGCTGGGCGGGCATGGCCACGGCGGTCGAGGTCGTGTTCACCCCCGTCGCACCGAACGTCTATGCCTATGTGGGCGACACCGAAGGCCGAACGTATGAGAACGAAGCGCTCAACGCCAACTTTGGTTTGGTGGTCACGCCCCAAGGTGCGCTGCTGATCGACAGCGGGGCAAGTTTTCAAGGCGCGCAGCACATCGCGGCAGCCGCCAAAAAGGTCACCTCGCAACCCATCAAATGGGTGATCAACACCGGCGGGCAAGACCACCGTTGGCTGGGTAACGGTTATTTCCAAGCCCAAGGCGCACAAACCCTGGCGCACGCCAACGCCCAAGCCGATATGGTGGCGCGTGGTCCCCAACACCTGCGCGCCAACGCCCTTGTGCTGAAGGAAAAAATGAACGGCACCGAGGTGGTGTTGCCTCAGCGTTGGCTCCATGAGCCCGACACGGTCTTGGACTTGGCTGGTACCCAAGTGCACGTGGTGCACCGGGGTGGTGGCCATACGCCGGGCGACAGCATGGTGTGGTTGCCCCAGACCGGTGTGGTGTTCACGGGCGACGTCGTCTACGTTGACCGCATTTTGGGTTTGCACGCTGTGAGCAAAACCAAGAACTGGTTGCAAAGTTTTGAAGCCCTTGAAGCCCTCAAGCCCCGCGTGCTGGTGCCCGGCCACGGTCGCGTGACCACCTTGGCTCAAGCCCAGCGCGACACCGGTGTGTTGCTCAAAACCCTTCGCGCCAAAATGGGTGAAGCGGTTGAGCAGGGAACCGACATCGGCGTGGCTGTGCGGTCGTTTGATGCGGCACCGTTTCAACACCTCAAACACGTGGAGGTGTGGTTGCCGCAGTTGGCCAATCGTACTTATTTGGAGATGGAGCAGGAGTGATGGGAAGGGTTTCGGTAAGCAAGGATGGCTTGCTGCCAATCTTCCACTCTTCACAATCGCTGCAACCGCACAAGCGGCGAATGGTGGCGAGTTGTTCGGCTGCTTTGTCTGGGCAGTGCAAGAGCAACCATGCCTCACCCAAATATTCTCTGGCTTGCCGATGCCCGGGGTCGATGGTCAAAGCTCGGTCGTAATGGTCCAAAACAGCCACCCTATTGGGCTGGCTTTGGTGGCGCAGGACGTAGCCCATGAAAAAGTCAGGTCAAACAGGGCTGTGCAGCGGTTTTTCATGTGGAGTCTCGCTTCATTGTGAATAAAAAAGCGGCCCGAAGGCCGCTGTGAGTCACCCTCGATAAACCATCAGGTGCCGATCACACCACCGTTTTTCTTGGTGATGACGATGGTGGCCGAACGCGGACGTTGACCCGCGCCGTAACCGGCGTTGGCGGGCCATTGGCTTTCAAACTGCGATGCATCGTTGACCTTGGCCATGGCGGTGTTCTCACCGGGGTGTTGGATGTTCACGAAGATCGCACGGCCATCGGGGGTTTCGCAGATGCCCGTGATCTCGGCACCTTTGGGACCCACCAAGAAGCGCTTGAGCGTGCCCGCGCTGGGATTTTTGCCCACGTAGGTCGTGACGGTTTTGTCGCCATGTTTGACTTGGCGTGCGCCACCATCACCCACGTGGCCGGGCAAAGCGGCCAGCATCATGCAGTTGGTCTTGTCGGTGTAGGCACCGTCGTCGGTTTGGATCCAGCACACGCCGGTGGCGGGGCTGAACACCAAGCCATCGGGCGAAGACAGGTCGTTGCTGTCGGTCAAGGACGACAGGTTGATGCTGTCTTTGTTCGCATCGGCTTCCGAAGCAAACAGGTAAATGTCCCACTTGAAGTTGTTGTCGGTGGGTTTGACCTCGGCCATGCGAACGATGTGGCCGTGCACATTGCCCTTGTTTTCCTTGCTGCCTTTCATGTCGCTGTAGGCGCGGGGGTTCACCGCATCGGCATTGCCGGCGTTGCGGTTGCTGTTGTTGGTCAAGGTGATGTAGACCTCGCCGTTCTTGGGGTTCACACCGCTCCACTCGGGCCGGTCCATTTTGGTGGCACCCACCGCGTCGGCGGCCAAACGGGTGAAGATGGCGATGTCGGCGTTGGATTTGAATTCAAAGTACGAGCTGTTGGCGATCACGGGGTTGTTCATCGACAACTCCACCCATTCGCCTTGGCCATCGTCTTTGAAACGGGCCACAAACAAAGTGCCTTCGTCGAGGTATTTGTCGCCCGCCGACAAACGGTTTGCGCCTTGGGCATCTTTGGGGTCCCAAACGGCCTTGGAAACGAATTTGTAGATGTACTCACCGCGGGCGTCGTCGCCCATGTAAGCCACAATGGGCTGACCTTTCACGGGAATAGCAAAAGACACCGATTCGTGACCCATGCGGCCCAAGCCGGTGCGCTTGCGCAAGACGGAGTTGGGTTGGTAGGGGTCGAGTTCAACGACATAACCGAAGGTGTTCATTTCGTTGCGGTAATCGTCTTTGGCCGAGGCGCCAACGGCACCGTTGTTCCAGCGTGCAAAGCGGTCATCGCTGCCGCCGCTTTCCCAGCCGTGGCGGCTGGCCGCACCGGCCTTGCGGCCGTAGCGGTTGAGGGCTTGAATGGACTTGTCTTTGTTGCGGCGGGTGTCGTCTTGCGCGTCGCGGTGGAAGTAGCCGAACCAGTTTTCTTCGCCCGACACCAAGGTGCCCCAAGGGGTTTTGCCGGTGCCGCAATTGTTCAGTGTGCCGCGGCAAACGGTGGCATCGGTGCTGTGTTTGGTGATCAGGTGTTCGCTGCCGCGCGCAGGGCCGCGCAACTCAGCGGGGGTCATGGTGGTGACGCGGCGGTTGTAGGGCGAGCTTTGCTCATAAGACCAACGCTTGCCGTTGGTGCGCACCTCCACCACCGACAGGCCGTGAATCATCAGCTCTTTGTCGATTTCGGCGGCGGGGCGGGGCAAGGTGGCGGTGCCGCCGTTGGTATGCAAGAAGAAGGAGCTGAGTTTTTCGTCGGTCGTGGCTTCGTGGTTGATAGCCAACAAGCCGCGGGCGGTGAAGGTGTTGGAGGGGCGGTTTTGAGCGTCCAAGCCAAACCATTCCATGCCGTCGTGGTGATCGCCTGCGCGCTGGTCAAAGTGGGTGTCGCTGCCGTCGTTTTTGAAGGCGGGCACGTTGGCGTTTAAGGGGTCGCCCAAGGCGTAGAGCACCTGCGCTTGGTAGCCCTCGGGCACCACCACGGTATCGGCCAAACTTTTGCCCACGGCTTTGAAACCGAGTTGTTTGACTGGCGCGGTAGGCGCTGCGGCGTTTGCGCTGGGCACGGCCAATGCCGCGCTTGAAGCCAAGCCCACGCTGGCCGCGCCTTGCAGCCAACCGCGGCGGCTCATGCGGGCTTGCGCAATTTGTTCGAACGCCGGGTTGGCGCTGGTGTTGGAATCTTCGTCGTTGAAGTGGGCGTTGGGTCGGGTGTCCATGGTTTCTCCGTGGGTGGGGTTGATGACCCCTGCATGGTGAGGTTCCTCTGTGATCGTTGTGTGAAGCTTCAATGAACAATTTGTGGCGTTGTTTGACGTGAACGGGTCATCAATTTGACATACGCCATCCCTAGACTTCGCCGGTCAGTCAAGCGGTTGTTGAATCGGTGCGTCCCTCAACACCATTTCATTTGTTCGATGTTTTCAATCGGAGTTTTCATGAAGCTTTCCTCATTGTTGAAGTCGGTGTTGGCCAGTGCTTTGCTGGCCACCTTGGCTTTGCCAGTCATGGCACAAAAAACCGTGTTGTCGGTGTACACCGCGCTGGAAAATGACCAGCTCGGTCCTTACAAACAAGCCTTTGAAGCCGCCAACCCCGATGTGGAAATTGCATGGGTGCGCGACTCCACCGGCATCATGACGGCCCGCATCTTGGCGGAAAAAGACAACCCACGCGCCGATGTGATCTGGGGTCTGGGTGCCTCCAGCATCGCTTTGTTCGATTCCATGAACATGTTGCACGCCTACAGCCCCAAGGGCGTAGAGCAAATCAAACCGGTGTTTCGCAGCAACAAGACGCCCACCACCTGGACGGGCATGGACGCTTGGTTGGCGGTGATGTGCTACAACACCGTTGAGGGGGGTAAGAAGAACATGCCCAAGCCCACCGCCTGGGCCGACCTCACCAAACCCGTTTACAAAGACGCCATCGTCATGCCCAACCCAGCCTCGTCGGGCACGGGCTACCAGGCCGTTTACGCATGGTTGCAAATCATGGGCGAAAAAGGCGGCTGGGAATTCATGGACAAGCTCCACCAAAACGTGGCCGTCTACACCCATTCCGGCTCAGCCCCTTGTGTGCAAGCCGCCAAAGGTGAGCGCGTGATTGGTATTGGGTTTGACATGCGCGGTGCCAAAGAGAAAACCGCGGGCGCACCCATCGACATCATCTTGGCCAAAGAAGGCGCACCATGGGACATGGAAGCCACGGCCATTGTGAAAGGTACCAAGCACTTGGCCGCCGCCCAAAAACTGGCCGATTTTGCGGTCAGCAAGTCAGCCTATGAGCTGTATGGCAAGTACTACGCCATCGTGGGCTACCCCGGCATGAACCCCAGCCCACCCAACTACCCGCCGAGCGCCGACAGCGCCATGGTCAAGTTGGACTTGAGCAAGATGGGCGCTGAGCGTGCCCGCATCTTGGCCGAATGGACCAAGCGATACGACGGCAAGTCCGCACCGAAGTGATGGGGAGGCGGCGCTTCGCGCCGCCCCTTTTTTTGTATGGGAATAGCACCGTGAATCTGTCGGCCACTGCGTATTTGGACGTTCGTCACATCAACAAACGTTTCGGTGATTTTTGGGCGCTGCGCGATGTATCGCTCAGCATTGAGCCCGGTGAGTTTGTGTGTTTCTTGGGGCCCTCGGGTTGCGGCAAAACTACTTTGCTGCGCATCATTGCAGGCTTGGAGCGGCAAGACGGCGGGACGATTATTCAAAAAGGGCGCGACATCACTGGTTTGCCGCCTTCGCAGCGCGACTTTGGCATTGTGTTTCAGTCGTATGCCTTGTTCCCCAATTTAACGGTTCGGCACAACGTGGGGTATGGCTTACAAGGCAAGGCTTGGACCCGTGACAACCGCCAAGCCCGTGTGGATGAATTGCTGGAATTGGTGGGTTTGTCCGCATCCGCTCACCAGTATCCGGCCCAGTTGTCTGGCGGTATGCAACAGCGCGTTGCGCTGGCCCGGGCTTTGGCCACATCGCCGGGCTTGTTGTTGCTCGATGAACCCCTGAGCGCCTTGGATGCCAGGGTGCGTGCGCATTTGCGCACCGAGTTGCGACAACTGCACCAGCGGCTCGGTGTGACCACCATCATGGTCACGCACGACCAAGAAGAGGCCTTGAGTTTGGCCGACCGCATCGTGGTCATGAACCAAGGTGGTATTGAGCAGGTGGGTACGCCTCAAGCCATTTATCAGCAACCCACAAGCGCGTTTGTGGCCGACTTCGTGGGCAAGACCAACCCCCTGCAAGCGCAATGGGTGGCCCCCGGACGCTTCAATTGGCACGGTCTGGAGTTGTCGTGTGACCAAACGCCAACGACCCCTTTGGGCGGGACGGTGACGTTGTCACTTCGACCAGAAGACATTGTGTTGCACGATTCGGCGCAACCCAGTCTGGGCGGCGATAACCGTTGTGCGGCGCAGGTTCAGGACATGGAATTTTTGGGCGCATTTTGTCGCGTGAGCATGCACATCCCGCACAACGGACAGACCTTGGTGGCCGATGTCTTGACCTCTCAAGCCCTGCGCATGGGTTTGAACAGAGAACAGCCCTTGTCGATCGATTTGCCCGCGCAGCGCCTGCGCGTGTTCGGGCCAGCGGCTGGAGTGGCTTGATGTCGGGCACTCGGCATCGCTGGGACTGGGACGACGCTTGGATGCGGCTGGGCGTGGTTTTGCTGGCGGCTTGGCTGTTGTTGACCTTGGTGTTGCCGTTGGCCACGTTGTTGATCAAGAGTTTTGAGAATGCCGATGGCGATTGGATGGGTTGGGCCAATTACGCTGTGTATTTTTCTACACCAGCGCTGTTCGATTCGCTGTGGAACAGTGTGTGGGTTTCTGGCCTGATTACGGTCATCACCTTGCCGTTGGCCTATGCCTACGCCTACGCTTTGACGCGCAGCGCCATGCGCGGCAAAACCGTGTTCAAAGCCCTGGCCTTGATCCCCATCTTGGCACCTTCGTTGCTGCCCGCCATCTCTTTGATTTATTTGTTTGGTAATCAAGGGGTGCTCAACCACTGGCTCATGGGCGCTTCCATTTACGGGCCGTTGGGCATTGTCATTTCGCAAGTGTTTTATGTGTTTCCCCATGCGCTGATGATTTTGGTGGTGGCGTTGAGCATGGCCGATGCCCGGCATTACGAGGCCGCCCGTGTTTTGGGTGCCTCCCCTTGGCGAACTTTTTTGACGGTGACGCTGCCGGGCAGCAAATACGGCTTGATCAGCGCTGGGTTTGTGGTGTTCACCTTGGCCATCACCGACTTTGGCATTGCCAAGGTCATTGGCGGGCGCTTTAATGTGTTGGCCACCGACATCTTCAAGCAAGTGATTGGTCAGCAAAACTTCTCGATGGGTGCGGTGGTGGGCTTTGTGCTTTTGTTGCCCGCCGTGCTGGCGTTTGCTGCAGACCGTTGGGTTCAACACCGCCAAGTGGCTTTGCTCAGCGGACGCTCGGTCCCACTCGTGCCGCAGCCCCATGCGCCGCGCGATTGGGCGCTGTGGGTGTTTTGTGCGCTGGTGGCGTCAGCCATGCTGGTGATGCTCGGCATGGCGGTGTGGGCTTCGTTGGTCACGCGGTGGCCTTATAACCTGAATTTGACTTGGGCCAACTACCAATTCGCCGACTTTGACAGCGAGGGCTGGAGGGCGTATTTCAACTCGCTGCGCATGGCCGTTTGGACGGCGGTGGCGGGTACGGTCATCGTGTTTGTGGGCGCGTATCTGTTGGAGAAAACGCGTGGCTTTGCGTGGGTGCGCAACACCACACAGCTCATGGCCATGCTGTCGATGGCGGTGCCGGGTTTGGTGTTGGGCTTGTCGTACATTTTCTTTTTCAACGCACCCGGACATCCCTTGGGTTTTATCTACGGCACCATGGCCATTTTGGTGGTCAATTCGGTGGCGCACTTCTATACCGTGAGCCACATCACCGCCACCACGGCGCTCAAGCAGTTGGACGGTGAATTTGAATCGGTGTCGGCCTCGCTCAAGGTGTCGGTGGGCCGTATGTTCGGTCGGGTCACTGTGCCCGTGTGCACCCCGGCGGTACTCGACATCAGCATCTACCTGTTTGTTAACGCCATGACCACTGTCTCGGCCGTGGTCTTTTTGTATGGCTCAAACACCAAGTTGGCCTCGGTGTCCATCATTCACATGGACGAAGCGGGTTTCACCGCGGCGGCGGCGGCCATGGCCGTGGTCATTGTGGTGACTTCAGCAGCGGTCAAACTGATTCACAGCGTGTTGACCCATCGGTTGAACCGATCCACCCAAGCGTGGCGGGTTCGTTGAGCGCCACACGACTTTTGTTTCTTTTAATGCGAGCACACCCATGAAACCCCAACTGGAAGCCGTCGTATTCGACTGGGCTGGCACCATGGTCGACTTTGGTTCTTTTGCCCCCACCCAAATTTTTGTGGACGCGTTTGCACAAGCCTATGGGTTTGAACTGAGCTTAGAGGAAGCCCGCAGGCCCATGGGTTTGGGCAAGTGGCAGCACATCGAGGCCTTGGGCCAAGACCCCGATGTGGGTCCGCGCTGGAGGGCGCAGTTTGGCCAACCCATGTCGCAAGACGATGTGCGCCACATTTACGACACCTTCATTCCGCTGCAGGTCGAGCGCGTGGGTGCCCACAGCGACTTGATCCCCGGCGCTTTGGCACTGGTGCAAGCCCTGCGCCGCCAGGGCCTCAAGATTGGCTCCACCACCGGTTACCCGCGTCAAGTCATGCTGCGCCTCATGCTGCTGGCGGCGCAGCGGGGCTACGCGCCCGACTGCACCGTGTGCGCCGACGATTTGGCCGCTGGTGCCCGGCCCGGTCCGTGGATGGCGTTGGCTTGCGTGCAAGAATTGCGCATCGGCTCGGTGGCCCATTGTGTGAAGGTCGACGACACGGTGCCGGGCATTGCCGAGGGCTTAAACGCCGGCATGTGGACCGTGGGTGTGAGCTTATCGGGCAGTCCAGCAGGGTGGACATTGGCCGAGTTTGAACAAGCCACTGCGGCGGATCGGCAAGCCGTGCGAGAGCGCGTGACCCCCGTGTTTCAAGCAGCCGGCGCCCATTTTGTGATCGACACCGTGGCCGATTTGCCGGCCGTATTGACCCAGATTGAACAGCGCTTGGCCAAGGGCCAACGCCCATAAAAACCATGAGCAACATGAAATTGGGATACGACCTGGTGGTCGTGGGCGCAGGCATCATTGGCTTGGCCACGGCCTGGACCGCGCGCCGCCGTGGTTTGCGAGTGGCGGTGGTGGAGCGCAACGCCAAAGCCATCGGCGCATCGGTTCGCAATTTTGGATTCATCACCGTCACCGGCCAACGCCGTGGCGAGCACTGGCGGCGAGCGCAGGACACGGCGGCCATTTGGCGCGAGGTGGCCCCACAGGCAGGGATTGGGGTGGTTCATGAGGGCTTGCATGTGCTGGCCCAGCGACCCGAAGCGGTGGCGGTGCTGGAGGCTTTTATGGCCACCGAAATGGGCGAGGGTTGCCGTTGGGTGGACGCCAAACAAGCCCAGCGCGATTGGCCTTGGTTGCAGCCGGGCATGGCGCTGTTGCACAGCCCGCACGAATGCCGGGTTGAATCGCGCGACGCCATTCCCCGTTTGAGCCAATGGCTGGAACACAGCTTGGGTGTTGATTTTTATTGGAATACGCCCGTCACCGGCATTCACCTGCCGCACATCAACACCAGCCGCGGCTCTTTGCGCGCCGAATACGGCGTGGTGTGCCCAGGCAACGATTTGAATGCGCTCTTTCCCCTGTGTTTGGCGCAGGCGGGTATTCGCCAATGCACCCTGCAAATGATGCGTGTCTCGCCCGGTCAAGCGCTCCATTTGTCGAGCGCCTTCATGTCCGACCTGAGTTTGATTCGTTACGAGGGTTATGCCGATTTGCCCGAAGCCACGCCACTCAAAGCACGCTTGCTGGGCGAACAAGCGGCGCACTTGGCACAAGGCATTCACCTCATCGTGGTTCAATCCGCCGATGGTTCATTGGTGGTGGGCGACAGCCATGTGTATGGCGATGCCGAGGCCCCATTTGCCAGTGCCGCCACCGAGAACCTCATCATGGACGAATTTCATCGCGTCTTGAATTTGCCCAAGGCCAGCGTGATCGAGCGCTGGACCGGCAGCTACGCCTCTGCCCAGGATGTGGTGTTCAAAGCCCAGCCCAGTCCCAGGTTGGCGCTGGGCGTGGTCACGGGCGGGACCGGTGCGTCCACTTCGTTTGCCTTCGCACGCGAGTTGCTCGATTTGGCCATGTCGTCTTGAATCGCACCCATGCGAACCCCCTGGCCGACGTTCGATCCTGCGTTTGAGCAGCGCTGGGCGCAGCGTGCCCAGCCAGCGCCAACCGACACCAGAACGCCTTTGTGGCTTGGGGGCCTTGTGGTGGGTTCGGTTGCGCACGCAATGCTTGAACATCTGAGTCGCGAGGGGTTTCAACCGGGGTGGCGATGGATGCCGAGCGATTGGGGCGATGTGTTGCATTTGCCCGAAGACCCCACCACGACCTTTGCCGCGTTGCGTCAGCACCTGTTCGACCCTGGTCAGGGGGTGCTGCCCGAGGCCGAGCGCTTGCCCTTGTGGGACGACCAAGGTCGGCTTCACGGCGCGGTACCGCGCGACTTGGCGCGGTACTTGGGTGTTCACACGCACAGCGTGCATGTGCTCGGTTGGCAAGGCGATGCGTGCTGGGTTCAGGAACGTGCGGCCAACAAAGCGGAAGACCCCGGTCGTTTGGACACCTTGGTGGGCGGGACGGTGGCTTGGAACGAACATCCATCGGCGACCTTGGCTCGAGAGGCATGGGAAGAGGCGGGTTTGGGCCTGCGCCAACTCGTCAACCTCACCGCGTTTGGCACGATTGAACTCAACAAACCCAGCGGTGACGCTCGGGGGTGGGGTCAGACGGTGGAAACCATCCATTGTTATTCGGCTGAGCTTGAGGCAGGTGTTGAGCCGTTGAACCAAGATGGTGAGGTGGCGGCGTTTTACCGATTTGAAAGGGAAGCGCTGACCCATGCGTTAGAAGCCGATCGCTTCACCTTGGCGGCCACGGGTGTGTTTTTGCGTGTGCTGAAAGCGTGACGAATGGTGTTTTACTGACGGTGTTGTTGGCCGCGTTGATGCACGCGCTTTGGAATTCCCTCATCAGCCGCGCCACCGACAAAGGCCTCTTCACCATGGCATTGCATTTGTGCAGCGCCGTACTTGCCGTGCCCATGCTGTGGTGGGTGGGTTTGCCCCATGAGCTGAGCCACCCGTATTTGTTGGCCTCGGTGTTGTTACACGGCCTGTACATCTTCGTGTTGACCAAGGTGTACGCCCACAGCGCGTTTGGCCCCGCTTACATCGTCATGCGGGGCATGGCCCCAGTGTTCGTGACGGTGATTGCCTTGGCATTTTTGGGCGAGTCCTTCGACCGTTCCTCGTCGTTGGGCTTGTTGTTTCTGACCTTGGGGATATTGTTTTTGATGTCCACCTACCAACGCCACATCGCGCGGTCTTTGCGCTGGGGGCAGATCAAATTCGCTTTGCTCAACGCGGGGGTGATTGCGTTGTACACGGTGGTTGATGGGGCAGGGGCGCGTGTCTCGGGCAGTGCCTTGTCGTATGTGCTGCTGTCGGCGGTGTTCGAGCCCATGCTGGTGTACGCCTTGGCTTACCGGCAACAAACACGGGCGCTGTGGACGTTTTCCAAGACCAACGCGGGCTTGATTGTGTTGGGTTCTGTCATTTCGATCGCCGGCTATTCGATGGTTTTGTGGGCGATGACGGTCTCACCGATGGCCTTGGTCTCGGCGCTGCGTGAAACCTCTGTGGTGTTTGCCATGCTGATTTCGATTCTGTGGTTCAAAGAAGGGCGCTTGTTGCCAGCCGCTTTTTCCACGGGGCTGGTCTTGGTGGGCATCGCTTTTTTGAAGATGTGACAACCCCAGCGCAGCGCGGCTCATAGGTTTGCCAAGGGCGTACCGGCTTTGATGGGCACACCGGTTTGAATGCCTTCGGCCCACGTGATGTGTTCGGGCAGCAGCACGATGATGGTCGAGCCGTGCTCAAACCAGCCCAATTCATCACCCGCTGCCGCTTCATGCCGACAAGGGATGTCGTTGGGGCCGCGGTAGCGCAGGTGCAATTTCGTGTCCAAGGCGTGCAAGCGGATGCTGGCGACCAAGACCGCGGCCACGGGCACCAAGAGCATGCGCTGATCGCCGTGGTCGAGCAGGGCCAAATCCAGCACGGCACGCTCGTTTTTACAAAACAAGCGCTCAACGCGTTGTAGGGCAATGGGGTTGACGTTCCAGGTGTCGCCCGAGATGTAATTCACCCGTTCCAAACGCACGCGTGCCGGTGCGTGGAAGCGGTGGTACATGGCCGAGGTCAGGCGCAAGGTCAGGTAGTGACCGTGGCGGTATTGCTCGGCCAGCGCCACTGAGCCCAGCAAATCGTTCAAGGTGTAGGGGAAGCCTTTGGTTTGGAACACTTCGCCATCTTGGACCTGGCCCATGGCACCCACGATGCCGTCGCTGGGTGAAGAAATCAGCTTGGGGTCGGGGCTGTAAGGGCGTGCGCCGGGCTTGAGTTCGCGCGTGAAGCACGCGTGCAACGAGTCAAAGTGTTGTTCTTTGGCCTCAGAAAAATCCAAAGGCGTGAACCAACCCCAAACCGCAATGCTCAGGCGCGTCAGCCAGGGACTTTTGATTTGGCTGTACCAGCCCATGGCGTGTGTGAGCGCAATGCGGGGAATGCGGTTGGTGAACAAAAAGTTCAGGTCCTCGGCGAGGCCTGAGCGTTGGAGCAAAGTGGGTTTTTTCATGGTCTTGTCAAATTCAACGGTTACAAGTTTGTCATTGCCACATGAACGATTGATGACACATGATCCCTTTGAATTTGCCCGCTTGGACCGATGCCTTGTTGTTGCCTGCGGTGTACCGCCGTTGGTTGTTGTCTCGCGCCAAACACCCCTCGCTGGGCGGCCATGTGCGCATGTCGCGCCGGGCTGCGCGCTGGGTGCCGCACCACAGCTTGGTGGGTGACGCATTTTTTAACGCCGATGGGGCTTCGCCCGAATTGGCTGCTCAGCGCCGTGCCGGTTTTGAGCGCTTGAGCGCTTACTTTCGCCGCAGCAGTCCCATCACCTTGGAGCACACGCGGCGCTTGCGTGAGAGCCTGTCCGATTTGCAGCTCACCAGCCGCTACCGCGTGCCTTACCCATTCAGCGAATGGGTGCGCGAACACCTGCCGATGGGCGCTTTCATGGCTTCATCCCAAGGCATGCATTTGCGCGATATGGATGGCCACGCCTACCTCGACATCACGGGTTCTTATGGCGTCAACGTCATGGGCCTTGAGGCTTACAAAGCCTGGATGCGAAAAGGTTTGGACATGGGCGAAGCACTGGGCCCCATATTGGGCGCTTACCACCCCTGTGTGCTTGACAACGTGGAACGCCTCAAGCGAATTTCGGGCATGGACGAGGTGTCCTTCCACATGTCGGGCACCGAGGCGGTGATGCAAGCGGTCCGCCTGGCGCGGTACCACACGGGCAAACAACACGTGGTGCGATTCGCCGGGGCTTACAACGGCTGGTGGGACGACGTGCAGCCGGGCCCGGGCAACCCCGCATCCGTGCACGAAACCTATACCTTGCGCGACATGCACGAGGCCACCTTGAATGTGCTGCGCAGCCGCCACGACATCGCCTGCGTGATCGTCAACCCGCTGCAAGGACTGCACCCCAACAAAGGCGCACCCGGCGACTCGACCTTGGTCGACGGCAGCCGCAGCGCGGGCTTTGACCGCGAGGCCTATGGTCAATGGTTGAGGAAACTGCGCTCGGTCTGCACCGAGCGCGGCATTGCGCTCATCATGGACGAAATTTTTGTGGGCTTTCGCATCCATCGCGAGGGCGCACAAGCCTATTTCGGTGTGCAGGCCGATTTGGTCTGTTACGGCAAAACCTTGGCCGGCGGTTATCCCGTGGGTGTGGTGTGTGGCCGCTCGGCTTGGATGCGCCGCTTCAAACCCGAGCAACCGGGCAACCTGTGTTTTGCCCGGGGCACCTTCAACGCCCACCCCTATGTGATGGGGGCCATGAACGCGTTCTTGCATTACTTGGACACGCCCGAAGCACACGCTTTGTACGACGGGGTGGATGGGCGTTGGAACCGCGAGCGAACGGCCTTCAACCAAGCTTTTGAGGCCGCGGGTGTGCCAGTGCGCATCCAAAATTTATCCAGCATCTGGACCGTCACTTACACACAGCCCGGTCGTTACCACTGGATGTACCAGTTCTATTGCCGGCAGCAAGGGCTCTACATGAGTTGGGTCGGATCCGGTCGCATGATGTTCAGCTTGGACACCAGCGACGACGATGTGCGCCAGGTGCGCGATCGCATGGTGGCTGCGGCCCAGGCCATGCAGGCCGATGGTTGGTGGGATCTGCCCAGCGGCACCACCCTGAAAACCTTGCGGCGTCGGGTGGTGCGCGAGATGTTGGCCGCCAAATGGCCCAAGCTCTTGGGCTGGTGGCGGCCTTAAACGCTCAGTGTGCGCGGGCGGGCGCCAACCACTGGCCCCGCAACACCAGCAGGGGTGAGCGGTAATACAAAGCGATGTCGTGGAAGGGGTCGGTCAGGATTTTGGTGGCCCAGACCAAACCGGTGTTGAGGTTTTGTTGGACCGCAAGTTGCAACACTCGGAACACCAAACCACCCACGCCCAAAGCAAACCAAGCCCAGCCCACGTCGCGCGCAAAACCCATCAGGTCGGTGGACGGTTCGATCAAGCCCATGACCGATGGGTTGACCCACAGCCAAGCCGGGATCAAAGCCCAGATCGCCATCAACACCACCTTGCGGTGCAGGTTGTAGCCCACCTTGATTTCTTCTTTGTACTCGTGCGTGGCTTGGTTGACTTCGTCGTAACCCTTGGGCTCAAAAAAGAAATGGCCGGATTGGCGACTCACCATCGAGACCAGCCAAGCCAACAAGGCGGCGATGGCGGGATCGGTCCAGACCAAGACATAAGCGACCACAAAGCTGATCGCGCTGATCAGGTGCAAGCTTTGGTTGATGGTGCTGTGGTGGTAATAGCGGTGGTCGTCCCAACGCTGCTCATTCAATTGTTGCCAAAACGTACTCACAGGGTAGCCCTTTCTTTGGTTGAAAAAAAATACATGGTCATGCAATCGCGTGTCATTCGCGTGAAATTGAAGCGTTATTTTTGTGACAAGCGCATTCAGTCGGCCCCAAACAGGTCTCGGGTGTAGACCTTCTGGTGCACATCGGCCAAAGCCTCTGATCGGCGGTTGGCCACGATCACATCGCTGATGCGCTTGAATGTCTCAAGGTCGCGCACCACGCGAGAGTGAAAAAATTCGGCCTCAGCCAAATTGGGTTCGTAAATGACCACCTCAAGGCCTTTGGCCTTGATGCGTTTCATCACACCTTGAATGCTCGACGCACGAAAGTTGTCGGAACCCGCTTTCATGATCAGGCGGTAGATACCGACCACAGGGCGGGATGGCTTGGCCTCGCTCGCCATGACGGCTCGGGTGACGATTTCGCTGGCGATGAAATCTTTGCGTGTGGTGTTGGACTCAACGATGGCGTTGATGAGGTTTTGTGGCACATCGCGGTAATTGGCCAGCAGTTGTTTGGTGTCTTTGGGCAGGCAGTAGCCGCCGTAGCCAAAGCTCGGGTTGTTGTAATGCGCGCCGATGCGCGGGTCCAGGCACACGCCATCAATGATTTGCCGGGTGTCCAGGCCGTGCATGGCCGCGTACGTGTCGAGTTCGTTGAAATAAGCCACACGCAAGGCCAAATAGGTGTTGGCAAAGAGCTTGATGGCCTCGGCTTCGGTGCTGTCGGTCAACAGCACGGGAATGTCTTGTTTGATAGCTCCTTCTTGCAACAGATGGGCAAACACTTGTGCTGCTTCGGAGCGTTCACCGACGACGATCCGGCTGGGGTAGAGGTTGTCGTGCAAGGCACGGCCTTCGCGCAAGAACTCGGGGCTGAAGATGATGTTGACGGGGTGGCTTTGCTGGGCTTGCAGCGACGCTCGCAGTTTGGCGGTGTAGCCCACCGGCACGGTGGACTTGATGACCATCACCGCGCGGGGGTTGATGGTCAGTACGCTGGCCACCACCGATTCGATGCTGCGGGTGTTGAAGTAATGGGTTTGGGGATCGTAGTCGGTGGGGGTGGCGATGATGACGTAGTCCGCGTCGGTAAACGCCGCCACTGGGTCGGTGGTGGCGGTGAGGTTGAGCGATTGGTTGCGCAAATAATCCGTAATGTCAGCATCTTCAATGGGGGATTCGCGGCGGTTGATCGTGGCGACTTTGGAGGGCAGGATGTCTAAGGCAACGACCTCGTGGTGTTGGGCCAACAAAATGGCGTTGGACAAACCCACGTAGCCGGTACCGGCGATGGCGATTTTCATGGTGTGTGGCGGTGAATGACAAAAAAGTGAACCGTGTGGGGAATCATTTTTTTGTCGAATCGATGACACGCGTGTGTCACAACCGCCAGTGTTGTGTTTTGGTTGTTTTGTCACACGATTGAGATAAAGCGTGGGCATATTGCGGGCATGAATGCACCGCACCAGCACATCAGCGTGGACACGCTCGAAGACCGGCCATCACCCTTGCGCATCGCCTTGGTGACCGAGACCTATCCGCCCGAAATCAACGGCGTGGCCATGACCTTGCAACGTTTGGTCAACAGCCTGTTGCAGCGTGGGCATCGGGTGCAGTTGATACGACCACGACAATCGGTGGAGCTGGATGGGGATAAGCCCCAGGGTTTGAATCAAGTGCTCATGCGCGGCTGGCCTGTGCCCAAGTACCCGCACCTGCGCATGGGCTTGCCGTCACAGGGTGAATTGCTGCGTTTGTGGTCTGAACACAGGCCCGACGTGGTTCACATCGCCACCGAAGGGCCGCTGGGTTGGTCGGCGCTCAAGGCCGCCAAGAAATTGAAGTTGCCCGTGAGTGCCGATTTCAGAACCCAATTCCACGCCTACACCGAGCACTACAAAATGCCTTGGTTGCGCAAACCCATCCTGGCTTATTTGCGGCGCTTTCACAACCACTGCGACTTCACCATGGTCCCCACTGCGGACATGCAAAGCGAATTGGCTGGGTGGGGCTTTGAGCGTTTGCTTGTGGTGGGGCGCGGGGTGGATATCGGCCACTTTTCAGCGAGCAAGCGCTGTGCGAGCACCCGCGCCGAATGGGGTGCTGCCCAGGACGATGTGGTCATCGTGTCTGTGGGTCGTTTGGCGAGTGAGAAAAACCTGCGCTTGTTGGTTCGTGCCCGCGAGGCGCTGGCCCGAACGCACCCCACAGCGAAATGGGTGGTGGTGGGTGACGGGCCAGAGAAGGCCGCGTTCATGGCCCGCATGCCCGATGCGATCTTTACGGGCGCTTTGCGTGGTGAGGATTTGGCGCGTGTTTACGCCAGCGCCGATGTCTTCGCCTTTCCCAGCTTGACCGAAACCTTTGGCAATGTCACCTTGGAGGCCATGGCCAGTGGCTTGGTGGTGGTGGCTTTTGACTACGCGGCTGCGGCCTTGGCGATTGCACACCAAAGCAATGGGTACTTGGTGCCCGTGGGCGACGAGAACGCGTTTGTTCACACCTTGGGGCACGCCGTGTGCACGGCCCATGCGCAGCACGACCTGCGACGCGCCGCTCAGCAGCAAGCGGCGCAATGGTCATGGTCTTGGATTGCACAGCGCGTGGAGAGCCATTGGCAGTCGCTGTTGAGCGGCAAGCAGGCCGAGGTGGAGGTGGTGCGATGAGGCGAGCGTTTGGTCATCCATTCTTCACGCGGTTGACATCGGTTCGACATGTTCTCTTTTCACAATCGGTTTTGTCGATTCAAAGAAACATCCGTACCCGGCTGACCGGGTCATACCCCAAGGAGTCTCGATTGAAAGAGCCACCGATCAGCCCAACCTTGCTGTCGCCAGCGCCCCGAATCGTTTTGCCCCATGCACCGCAAGACGATGCACCGGGTGCCAAGTCCATCGTGGTAACTTGGGCGCAACACCAAGACGAAGTTCGCGAAGCGCAACGCCTGCGCTACCAAGTGTTTGCCTTGGAAATGGGGGCCAAGCTGTCGAGCAAAGTTCCTGGGCACGACATTGATTTGTTCGATGATTTTTGTGAACACTTGTTGGTGCGCGATGCCAACACCCAGCAGGTCGTTGGCACCTACCGGGTGTTGACCCCTGCGCAAGCCCGCCGAGTGGGTGGCACCTACACCGACACCGAGTTTGACTTGACCCGCCTGCGCCACATGCGTGAGCGCATGGTTGAGCTTGGGCGCAGTTGTGTGCACCCCGAACATCGACATGGTGGCGTGATCATGGCCTTGTGGGGCGCTTTGTTCGATTTCATGGACCGCAACGATTTGGACACCATGATCGGTTGCGCCACCATTCCCATGCAGCACCAAGGGCCTCAGGGCATGGTGGGCGGCGGCCATGCGGCGGCCAGCATTTGGCATCAAATCAAAGACAAACATTTGGCCAGCATCGATTTGCATGTACGCCCACGCTTGCCTTTGCCGATTGAGCAACTCGATGGTTCCTTGCATGTGGAGCCGCCCGCGCTGATCAAGGGTTATTTGCGTTTGGGTGCCAAGGTGTTGGGCCCACCGGCCTGGGACCCGGACTTTAATGCCGCCGACTTGCCCATGCTCATGCGCGCCGCCGACTTGCCCGCACGCTACCGAAAATTTTTATTGGGGGCCTGATGTACACAGATTTCCAAGCCTTCATGGGCAGCTTGGACAACGACACTTCGGGGTCTGGTCCGGATCGAGCCAAATACCGCGCGGTGTTTATTTCTGATTTGCATTTGGGCACCGCCGGTTGCCAAGCCAAAGAGCTGTTGGCCTTTCTCAAAAGCCACCCCAGCCAATACCTGTACTTGGTGGGTGACATCATCGATGGGTGGCAGTTGCGAAGAAAATGGCACTGGCCACAAGCGCACAACGACGTGATTCAAAAGATTCTTAAAAAGGCCCGCAAAGGTTGTCGCGTGGTGTTTGTGCCCGGCAACCACGACGAGTTTGCCCGCCAATTCGACGGCCAGCATTTTGGCGGCGTTGAGGTGCGCAACCAAGCCGTGCACACCACCGCCGATGGCCGACGTTTGTGGGTCATTCACGGCGACTATTTCGACAGCGTGATTCAATGCGCCAAATGGTTGGCGTATTTGGGCGACAACCTGTATGAGCTGAGCCTGCGCATCAATCGCCACTTCAACTCGTGGCGTTCGCGATTGGGGCTGCCTTACTGGTCCTTGTCCCAATACCTCAAAGACCGGGTCAAAACAGCCATGAATTTCATCAACGATTTTGAGGTTGCGGTGGCCGCAGAGGCCCGAAAGAACGGCTACCAAGGCGTTGTGTGTGGTCACATTCACCGTGCGGAAATGCGCGAAATCGATGGCATTTTGTATTGCAACGACGGGGATTGGGTGGAAAGCCTTACCGCCTTGGTCGAGCACTTTGATGGGCGCTTGGAAATCGTGCAATGGGTTCCAGCCGTGAAAAATCGCGCTGAAACCGCCGACAATGTGTCACACAACCGTCACGTGGCCGTTCAATAATTCAAAATTCATTCGCCCTCACCCCGTTCGAAGCCCTGATCCATGACACCCAGCAAAACCACGTTTCTTGATCGCGACCATTCCATCCTCGCGTTCAACGAGCGGGTGATGGACTGGGCTAGGCGAGGGCAGGTGCCCTTGCTGGAGCGTTTGCGTTACCTGTGCATCGTTTCGTCCAATTTGGACGAGTTTTTTGAGGTGCGCATGGGGGCGCATTTGGGCGCTGCGCTGACCAACGACAAAAACGGTTTGTACACCGTGGCCTCTTACGAGGGCTTGGCCGCCAAAACCCACGAATTGGTGGCCCAGCAGTACGCCATTTACAACGACGAGTTGTTGCCCCTACTGGAAAAAAAAGGCATCAAGCTGGTTTCACACGGCGAGCGCAACGCCACACAGCGCCGTTGGGTCAAGGACTATTTTGTCAATGAAGTGCAGCCCATGCTCATGCCGGTGGGTTTGGACCCTGCGCACCCCTTTCCCCAAGTCGCCAACAAATCGCTCAACTTTATTGTTCGTTTGACGGGCAAGGACGCGTTCGGCCGTGAGAACGAGGTGGCCATTGTTAAGGTGCCACGCAGCTTGCCGCGTTTCTTTCAAATGCCGGTGGTCAAGGGCTCCAAACAAAGCCATTTTGTGTCCATTTCCAGTTTGATCCGTTCGCACTTGGGTGATTTGTTTCCGGGGCGGCAGGTGACGGAGTTTTCTCAGTTCCGTGTCACGCGCCATTCCGATTTGGCGGTGGACGAAGAAGAGGTGAAGAACCTTCGCACGGCTTTGCGCAAAGGCTTGCAAGAACGTCATTACGGACGGGCCCTGCGATTGGAGGTGTCGGCGGGTTGCTCAGAGTTTTTGTCGCGCTTTTTGCTGCAACAGTTTGGTCTGCCCGAAATGGCGCTCTACCGGGTGCCTGGCCCAGTCAACCTGGTTCGCTTGACCCAGCTCATCGATAAGGTGGACGCCCCCGCGCTGCGCTTTGCGCCTTTTTCGCCCGGTTGGCCGGTTCAGTTGCAACGCGGGCAATCGTTTTTTGAGCGACTCAATCAAGGCGATGTGGTGATTCACCAGCCTTACGAGAGCTTCGATGCGGTGTTGGCTTTTCTGCGCGAAGCGGTCATGGACCCCGATGTGCTGGCCATCAAACAAACCATTTACCGCACCGGGGCCAAGTCCGAGCTCATGGAGTTGTTGCGCGAAGCCGTGCAGCGCGGCAAAGAGGTCACGGCGGTGGTGGAACTCAAAGCCCGCTTCGACGAAGAGGCCAACATCACCTACGCCGAGCGTTTGGAGTCGGTGGGGGCGCAGGTGGTCTACGGTGTGGTGGGCCTTAAAACCCACGCCAAAATGCTGTTGGTCACCCGCCGTGAAAAGGGCAAACTGCGCCGATACGCCCACCTCTCCACCGGCAACTACAACCCGGGCACGGCCAGGCTGTACACCGACATCAGCTACCTCACCGCCGACCAAACGCTGACCGCCGACCTGGAACAGGTGTTCTTGCATTTGGCCAGCCAAAGCCGCTTGCCCAAGTTGAACAAAGTCTTGATGGCGCCCTTTTATTTGCACAAAGCCATGGTTGAGCGCATGCAGACCGTGGCCGACGCGACCAAGGCGGGCCAAGACGGCCGCATCATCCTGAAGATGAACGCCTTGACCGATGAACCCTTGGCCAAGGCTTTGATTCATGCGGGACAGCAAGGCGTGAAGATCGACTTGATTGTGCGTGGGGCTTGCATTTTGGCCCCCGACGTGCCGGGTGTGACGGACAACATCCGCATTCGGTCGGTGATTGGCCGCTTACTGGAACATTCGCGCGTGTTTTATTTTCGTCACGGTGACCAAGAAGAGCTGTGGCTCTCCAGCGCCGACTGGATGAATCGCAACATGCTGCGCCGTGTGGAATTGGCGTGGCCCGTGACCGATCCTCAGTTGCGCCAGCGCATCATGGATGAGTGCTTGACCGCGTATTTGCACGACAACCAAAACGCCTGGGCGCTGCAAGCCGATGGGCGTTATGTGACGGTCAGCAGCCAAGCCGAAGGCAAAAAAATGCCACCTCTGTCGGCGCAGGGCAGCCTCATGCAGCGTTACGGGCAGTGATGGGGTGCCCGCATGGACTTGATTTTGTGGCGGCATGCACACGCCGAAGCGCATCCCAATGCTGAGAGCGGTCTGCAAGGCGACGACTTGGACCTCAAGCGCCGCTTAACCGACAAAGGCGAGCGACAAGCCAAGCGCATGGCCGCTTGGTTGGATCGCCACTTGCCGTCCAACACCCTGATTTTGGTCAGTCCCGCACGTCGCGCCCAAGACACGGCCAAAGCGTTGGAGCGGCCCTTCAAGACGGTGGCGGCCTTGGCCCCTGGGGCCATGCCAGAAGCCTTGTTGGCTTGTGCTCATTGGCCACACGCCAAAACACCGGTGATGTTGGTGGGGCACCAACCCACGTTGGGCATGGTGGTGGGTGATGTGCTCACACAAGGCCCCACCGAGCACGCCATACGCAAAGGTGCCGTCTGGTGGTTGCGTCACCAGAGCAGCGACGCAGCTGGTGAGTTGGGGCAGGCGGTGATTCACACCGTTCAAACCCCCCAAACGGTTTAAGCCGCTGGTTTGGCTTTTGGGGTGGGGGCGGCTTTTTTGGCCACCACCGCTTTGACCGGCGCAGCCGGTTTCTTCACGACGGGCTTGACGGGAGTTTTTTGCGCCACCGGCGCTTTGCGCGGTGCGGCCGACTTCATCGGCGCTTTGGCGGCGGGTTTTGTGGCGACTTCAGCGGCGGGGCGGCCCGTTTTGAGGGTTGGCACGGCCGTCAAAGCGGCTTTGAGCGCACTGTCGCTGGCACCGTTGAGCCACATCAGGCCTGCGCGGAGCAATTCGCTCTTTTTGACCGATACGCCCATGGTCATGGCGCGCTTTTTCAGGGCTTCCAAGGTGGCGTATTCGGCTTTGGGCAAGCTGAAGCTGTCGCGAACGAGTTTGACTTTTTTCGGGCTGGGTTTGTTGCTCATGGGCACTCCTAGTTAATGGTATGAACAGTATAAACCGTATGGTGTGTTTTTCAACCCCAAATTTCAACGCCAATCGACGCGGAACGACCACGGGGATTTTTGCCAAGCCAGCACCTCTTCTTCAAGCAACCAAGCCGATTGGGGGTAGCGTTTGGCCCAGCCCGCGGGGGTGATCAATTCAAAACCATGACCCAAATAGCGCAGCTCCAAGTCTTGATACTCTGGCATTTTTCGAGCGTGACACAGCAATACCGCCAGCCGCATGGCGATGAGTTGTTTGGCAAAGAGCTCATCGTTGAGGTCAGTCTCCAGTTTGCGCAGTTTGCCCCGTTGGCCCATCACCAATCGGCTCATGCGGTGTTGCTCGGGAATCGAAAACCCCGGGGCATCCACGTGGTCCAAGATGTAGCCACCATGGTGGTGGGCTCGCTCGTGCGAAATGTGGGCGCCAATTTCGTGCAAGCGCGAAGCCCACACCAGTTTTTGTGAATAACGCTCGCGGCCCTGATCACCCAGTGCGATTTGTTCAAACAAGGCGGTGCTCACTTGTTGCACGCGTTGGGCTTGCGCCGTGTCCACGGAGAAGCGCTGAGCCAACCAGCCCACGGTGCGTTCGCGCACATCACTGGCGTCGGTTTCTCGGTCGATCAGATCGTACAAAGCCCCTTGCCTGAGGGCGCCCTGTGCGGGCAGCATTTGATCCAAGCCAAACAGCTCAAAAATGGCCCGAAGCACACTCAGGCCACCGCCGATGACGGCCAAACGATCTTCCTTGATGCCATCGAGCCGCAGTTTGCTGACGGAGCCAGCCTCAACCAAACGGTCATGCAACCAGTCCAAGCCCGCTCGGGTGATCAAGCCGCTGGCCCAACCGTTTTGTGCCAGGATTTCGGCCACGGCCCCCACCGTGCCCGATGAGCCGTAGGCCACCGTCCATTCGCTGGGGGGAAAGGTGTCCAGTGCCTCATCAAGGACGGCCAGTGCGGCCACTTCGGCGGTTTTGAAGGCTTTGTGTGTGAATTGGCCTTTGTCGAAGTATTTGTTTGACCAGGCCACGCTGCCCAAGTGATAAGACTCCAAGGCAAGTGCGTTATAGCCTTGTCCCACTATCATCTCGGTGGAGCGCCCGCCGATGTCCACCACCAAGCGTTTTTCGTCGGATTGCGGCAGTAGGCGAGAAACGCCTTGGTAAATCAGCCTGGCCTCTTCATGACCCGAAATCACCTCAATGGGAAAACCCAAGATGCCTTGTGCCTGCGCCAGAAAAACATCGCGGTTGTTGGCTTCGCGCAAGGTCTGTGTGGCGACAGCGCGAACGTGGGGTTTTTTAAAGCCGTGCAAGCGCTCAGCGAAGCGCGACAAACAAGCCCAGCCGCGCTCCATGGCGTCTGGGCTGAGGTTTTTTTGGGCATCCAAGCCACTGCCTTGGCGAACGGTTTCCTTTAGGTACTCAATGCGCTCAATGTGGCCCGATTGGAAGCGGCCAATTTCCATGCGAAAGCTGTTGGAGCCCAAGTCCAGGGCGGCGAGGAGGGTGCCGTTTTGCATATGGGTGTTGGGGCATCAACCCCTTGTTTCTTCTAAGCCCGCATTGTGACGCATCAAACAGCGGCGTTTTTTGCTCCCCGACCGACTTTGTCACACGCTTGTCACATAGGATTCATACATTCAATCCTGTTCAAACCAACCACCGAAAGGATTCTTATGAACAACAAACGCAATTTCTTCAAAACCGTGGCCGCTGTGGGTTTGGTGGCCATGGGCATGGGCCAAGCCATCGCAGCCGACATCACCGGCGCTGGCGCGACCTTCCCATTCCCCATCTACGCCAAGTGGGCCGAGGCCTACAAAGCCGCCACCGGCACTGGCCTGAACTACCAATCCATCGGTTCTTCCGGTGGCATTCGCCAGATCCGGGCCAAAACCGTGGCTTTCGGTGCCAGTGACGCTCCCGTTCCCGGGGCCGATCTCGATAAGGACGGCATGGTGCAGTTTCCCGCCATCATTGGCGGCACCGTGCCGATTTTCAACTTGGATGGCTTCGGTAAAGGCGAGTTGCGCGTGACCGGTCCCGTCTTGGCCGAAATGTTCATGGGCAAGATCAGCAAGTGGAACGACCCCAAGCTGGCCGCTTTGAACCCAGGCAAAAAATTGCCTGACATGGTGATCACCGTGGTGCACCGCGCCGACGGTTCGGGCACCACCTTCAACTGGACCGACTACCTGAGCACCGTGAGTAAAGACTGGGCTGACACCGTGGGCAAAGGCGCTGCCGTTAAATGGCCAGCCCCCACCTCCGTGGGCGGTAAGGGCAACGAGGGTGTGGCCGCCAACGTGACGCGCACCAAGGGCGCTTTGGGTTATGTGGAATACGCCTACGCCAAGAAGAACAACATCGCTGTGATGGCCTTGCAAAACAAAAACGGCAAGTACGTTATGCCTGGCGACGACACTTTCCAAGCCGCTGCGGCTGGCGCTGACTGGTTCAGCGTGCCTGGCATGGGCTTGTCCATCGTGAACCAACCCGGTGACAACGCTTACCCCGTCACCACCGCTTCGTTCATCTTGATGTACAAAGACCCCGCCAACAAAGAAGAGTCCGCCGAAGTGTTGAAGTTCTTTGACTGGGCCTTCAAAAATGGCAAGCAAATGGCCTTGGACCTGGACTACGTGCCACTGCCCGATGCATTGACCAAGCAAATTCGCGAACGCGTCTGGACCCAAGTCAAGACCAAGTGATGCTGCAGTTGTGGGTTAACGTTTGTTGATCCTTGGCCACCGATGCCTTCGCTAGGGTGTCGGTGGTTTGTTATTCTGTTACGGCTCATACCATGAACGCATCTTCTAACCCCATTTCCTCTGCCGAGTTGCCCAGCGCCAGTATGGTGGCAGTGGCCAAGCGACAGCGCTTTCAAGACATCTTGTTTCACCGCCTCACGCAGTCGTTTTCTCTGTTGGTGCTGATGGCCTTGGTGGGCATCATCGTGTCGCTGTTCATCAATGCTTGGCCGACGTTCGCCAAGTTTGGCGCTCACTTCCTGTGGTACGTCGAATGGGACATCATCAACGAAGAATTTGGTGCCGCGATTGCCATCGTAGGCACCGTGCTCAGCGCAGGCATTGCCATGGTGTTGGCGGTGCCCTTGGCGTTCGGTATCGCTGTGTTTTTGACCGAGACTTGCCCTGTCTGGCTGCGTCGCCCGCTGGGTACGGCGGTGGAGTTATTGGCTGCGGTGCCCTCCATCATCTACGGCATGTTTGGTTTGTTTGTGTTCGCTCCCGTGTTCGCCGATTACCTTCAGGTACCTCTCCAAGCTGTGTTGGGTGGTATGCCGCTGGTGGGCTGGTTGTTTGGTGGTGCCACCAATGGTCTGGGCATCATGGCGGCGGGCATTATTTTGGCTTTCATGGTGTTGCCATTTGTGGCCGCCGTGATGCGTGACGTGTTTGAAATCACCCCACCCATACTGCGAGAGTCCGCATACGGCTTGGGCTGCACAACTTGGGAGGTTGTGCGCAAGATCGTGTTGCCTTACACACAAAAAGGCGTGATTGGTGGTGTGATGTTGGGCTTGGGTCGGGCCTTGGGCGAGACCATGGCCGTGACCTTCGTTATTGGCAACGCCAACCGCATGCCCACGTCCTTGTTTTCCCCCGGCACATCCATCGCTTCGGTCTTGGCCAACGAATTCGGTGAGGCCGAAGCCCTGCATTTCAACACCTTATTTGCCTTGGGTTTCTTGCTGTTTTGCATCACCTTTGTGGTGCTGGCGCTGGCCAAATGGCTGATTGTTCGTACCGAAAAAGCCAAAGGTAACTGATGAACATGAACACCTCCCCCTTGTACCGCCGTCGCCGCATCACCAATGTGGTGGGGCTGACCTTGTCCATGACCGCGATGGCCGTTGGCCTGACCGCTTTGTTGTGGATCTTGTTTGTGCTGTTTTCCAATGGCTTCGCTGCTTTAGAGCTCAGCTTGTTTACCCAAGATACCCCCGCACCGGGCTCCGAGGGCGGCGGTTTGCGCAACGCGATTGTCGGCAGCTTGATGATTGTGGGTTTGGCCGTTGCTGTGTCCACCCCCATCGGCATTTTGGCGGGTGTGTATTTGAGCGAGTACGGCGACACCAGCAAAACCGCCGAGTTCACGCGTTTTGTGACCGACATCATGCTGTCGGCTCCGTCGATTGTGTTGGGCTTGTTTGTCTATGCCATTGCGGTGGCCACGGTGGGCAACTTTTCGGGCTACGCTGGCAGCTTGGCCTTGGCCTTGATCGCCATTCCGGTGGTGATGCGCACGACCGAGAACATGCTGCGCTTGGTGCCTGGCACCTTGCGCGAGGCGGCGTTTGCGTTGGGTGCGCCGCGTTGGAAGGTCTCCACGATGGTGACTTTGCGTGCCGCCAAAAGCGGCGTGATCACGGGTTTGTTGCTGGCCGTGGCCCGCATCAGTGGCGAGACAGCGCCACTCTTGTTCACTGCCTTGAACAACCAGTTCTACAGCACCAACATGGAAGCGCCCATGGCCAACTTGCCGGTGGTGATCTTCCAATTCGCCATGAGTCCGTATGAGAACTGGATCGACTTGGCTTGGGGCGGTGCCTTGCTCATCACCTTAGCGGTCTTGTTGCTCAACATATTGGCCCGTGTCTTTTTCCGCAACAAAGCCGCAGTTTGAGGCCCCCCCCTTCACAGGAATTCATCATGACAGACACCACCAATACCCTGACCTCTGCGCTGGAAGTGCGCAACCTGAACTTTTTCTACGGCAAGTTCCAAGGCTTGAAGGACGTTAACCTGAATATTGCCGAGCGCAAGGTCACCGCCTTTATTGGCCCGTCGGGCTGCGGCAAGTCCACTTTGCTGCGCACACTCAACCGCATGTACAGCCTCTACCCCGGCCAACGCGCCGAGGGCGAAATTTTGTTTTATGGTCAAAACATCTTGGACAAAAACCAAGACTTGAACCTGTTGCGTGCTCGAATTGGCATGGTGTTCCAAAAGCCCACGCCCTTCCCAATGTCGATTTACGACAACATCGCCTTTGGTGTGCGTTTGTACGAAAACCTCAGCCGCGACGACATGGATGAGCGCGTGGAGTGGGCCTTGACCAAAGCCGCTTTGTGGAAAGAAGTCAAAGACAAGCTCAGCCAAAGTGGTTTGTCGCTTTCGGGCGGGCAGCAGCAGCGTTTGTGTATTGCGCGCAGTGTGGCCGTTAAGCCTTCCGTGCTCTTGCTCGACGAACCCACCTCGGCCTTGGACCCGATCTCCACCGGCAAAGTGGAAGAGTTGGTGCATGAGCTCAAGCAGGACTACACCATCGCCATCGTCACCCACAACATGCAGCAAGCCGCGCGTTGCAGTGATTTCACGGCGTATATGTACTTGGGTGAACTCATCGAATTTGGTGCCACCGAACAAATCTTCTTTAAGCCGAGCAAAACCGCCACAGAAGACTACATCACTGGCCGTTTCGGCTGACCCTCAGCTCATCAGGAGAACCCCATGCCCGATAAACACATCTCCAGCCAGTTCGATGCTGAGCTCAACTCCATCTCCACCCACGTGTTGGAAATGGGTGGTTTGGTCGAATCCCAACTCAACCAAGCCGTGCACGCCTTGGTTCACATGAACCTTGAGACCGCCGAGCGCGTGATCGAAAACGAGCGGCGTATCAATGAAATGGAAATTTTGATCGATCAAGAGATCATCTCCACGATCGGACGCCGTCAACCCACCGCACGAGACCTGCGCTTTTTAATGGCGATCTCGCGCACCACGCAAAACTTGGAGCGTGCGGGCGACGAGGTTGCGCGCATGGCCCGCATGGTCAAGTCGATTTTGCAAAACGGCACACCGCGCAACCTGCCCACGTCGGAGTTGCGTATGGCCGCAGACATCACCACCATGATGCTGCGCAAAACCCTGGATGCGTTTGCGCGCTTGGACACCCAAATGGCGGTGGCCATCATCAAGCAGGACAACGAAGTCGACAACGAGTACAACGGTTTCTTGCGCAAACTCATCACCTACATGATGGAAGATGCCCGCACCATTTCGCCCAGCTTGGACCTGTTGTTTTTGGCCAAGTCGGTGGAACGTGTGGGCGACCACTCCAAAAACATCGCCGAGCAAATCATTTTTATCGTTAAGGGTGAAGACGTGCGCCACTCGCCCATGGACAAAGTGGAGTCGGTGGCCCGATGAGAAAACTCCCCCGTGTGCTGGTGGTCGAAGACGAGCCGGCCATTGCCGAGTTGATCGCGGTCAATCTGCGACACAACGGCTTTGCACCCACGATTGCACCCGATGGTGTGGTGGCGCAGCGTGAACTCGACGATGTGCTGCCCGATGTGATCTTGCTCGACTGGATGTTGCCCGGCGAGAGCGGCGCCGTGCTGGCTCGGCGCTGGCGTCAACACGAGCGCACCAAGGGTGTGCCCATTCTGATGCTGACCGCGCGCAGCGACGAGGCCGACAAAATTCAAGGCTTGGACGCCGGTGCCGACGACTACATCACCAAACCGTTTTCCACCCAAGAGCTCTTGGCCCGTATTCGGGCCGTCTTGCGCCGCCGTGCGCCACAAACCGTCAGCGAGTCGGTGCACATTGGTGATTTGCATTTGGACGCAGCCACCCACCGGGTGCTTTTTCGCGCGCAAGAATGCAAGCTCGGACCGACCGAGTTCAAACTGTTGCACTACCTCATGACACACGCCGAACGTGTGCACGCCCGTGGTACGCTCCTAGACAAAGTGTGGGGTGACCACGTATACATTGAGGAGCGCACCGTGGACGTACACATCAAACGGTTGAGAGAAGCCTTGGGCCAAGCCGCTGTCATGGTTGAGACCGTGCGGGGTGCCGGTTACCGATTGACCATTCAAGGCTTGCCCGCTGGTCAACAATGACCCAACGTGCGTTGGAGTTGCTGCTGCTCGTGGCCTTGGGCGGTGTTTGGGGTTGGGCAGGGGACGACCCGGCTTGGACCTTTGCCGGTGGTTTGTTGGGTGGTTTGGTTTGGGTGCTTTGGGATGGCTTGCGGGCGCGTCGCGTCTTGGATTGGCTCAACCGCGCCGAAGCACAGCGGGCACCTGCGCTGTCTGGTGTGTGGGCCGAATTGGTGGACCGCAACCGAAAACTCATCAAAAAGCTGGAGAAAAAAGCGCAAAGCAGCGATCACCGATTGGAAGATTTTCTGTCCGCCATTCAAGCCTCACCCAATGGCGTGGTGTTGCTCGATGCCCACGGACGCATCGAGTGGGCTAACCTGACGGCCGCCAACCAATTGGGCTTTGATCCGCAGCGAGACGTGGGTCAATACGTGCGCAACTTGGTGCGCCAACCCGAGTTCAGCCAATACCTTAAACACAAGGACTTTGAGCGTGAGGTGCAGATTGAAGGCCCTGGCGCGCGCGCGGGTCAATCCACCCAAATCTCGGTGCAAATCCATCCCTACGGCAAGAAACGCCGGCTCATGCTCACCCGCGACGTGACGGCGGTTCAGCTCGCTGAGGCGATGCGGCGTGATTTTGTGGCCAATGTGTCGCACGAAATCCGTACGCCCCTGACGGTGCTCAGCGGTTTTGTTGAAACCATGCAAACCGTGCCTTTGGAAGAGAGCGATCGCTTGCGTTATTTGGGTCTGATGAGCCAACAAGCGCAGCGCATGCAAACCTTGGTCAGCGATTTGCTGACCCTGTCGCGCTTAGAAGGCAGTCCCGCCCCAGGACAGGGTGATTGGATGCCCACACAAGAGCTTTTGCGCCATGTCTTGCAAGAAGCCAGGGGCCTGTCGCAAGCCATTGCTCAACCCGTCCACACCATTGAATCGCTGGGTGATGACAGCGCGTGGGTGTCCGGCTCCAAAAGCGAATTGCTCAGCGCCATGTCCAATTTGTTGAGCAATGCGGTGCGCTACACCCCACCAGGGGGCCGCATTGAAGCGGGTTGGCGCTTAAACGCCGATGGCAGTGCCACCTTTTTTGTCAGCGACAGTGGGCCCGGCATCGCCGCCGAACACCTGCCGCGCCTGACCGAGCGGTTTTACCGGGTGGATCGCAGCCGCTCACGCGAGACGGGTGGAACCGGCCTTGGGCTGGCGATTGTCAAACACGTGGTGCAACGCCACGGTGGCGGGTTTGATGTGCAGTCGGTGGTGGGGCAGGGCTCGACGTTTGCTTTGATCTTGCCTGCGGTGCGGGTGCGTCAGCGCGAAGCCCCCGCGTTGCGCGAATAAATCAAGATGTCGTCCCGGGTGCGCCCCAAGCGTTTGATGGTTGCTTGGTAGGTCCACTGCGACAAGTCCATGCGCTGATGCAAGGTGCTGTGACCCAACGGTGAGGTCAGCAACGCCGCGCAGTCGGTGGGCACCCCCTTGCCTTCGTTGCGGCGCAGCATGAGTGAGGTGTGCGTGCGAAGCGCTTGGATTTGGGCGGGTGGCAACCCATCAACCAGCACGCAGCGCTCGGGCGCAGTGATGGCGGCCCAGACCTCCCGTGACTGCGGACCATGGCTCATGCCGTGGTTGACCAAGGGCAGCCAAAGCGTCATCAGCAGCAGCCACGACATGGTGGCACCCGCCGCGGGCAACACCATGCTTTTCCACAGTACGGAGGTGTGCCTGCCCACCCGCCAAACCACCACCGCCAGCCAAGCCCCTGTGGCGAGTACGGCGGGGATCAGCAAGACCCAAGAAAACGGTGCATCAAAACCAGGGGCCAAGCGGGCGACGTTGTTGGCGGTTTTGGCGGGTATGCCGGTTTGCATGGCCAGCCATACCACCCACAAAATCAGACCACAGCCCGAGAAAAAAAGCAGCGTGAACCAGTCGATCAAGGCCGACAAACTGCGTCGCAACGTGGGCAGTGCAAACGCTGCCAAGGTGGCCAATGCTGGCAAGGCCAGCAGCAAGGCCCGATCGCGCTGGGCGCTCCAAGTCCCAGCCACCATCATCACCACAATCACCATGAGCGGCTGCAACACATGGCCACTGAGCCATTGTTGACGCCAGCGCCACAAGGCCCACAGCGCCAAAGGCCAAGCGGGCCAGCCGAACCACAGCCATAGCCGCGCATAGGCCATCACCGATTCTTGGCTGTCCAGTGGCGACCACGCGGGCCAACGAAACAGCCCGCCCGCCGCTGCGAAAGCCAACACCAACACACTCATGGCGATGGCCCAGCGCCAAGGGCGTTGATTGGGCGTTGTGTTGGGGCCCCATGCGGTTTGGGTGGCGAGCGGGCGAGCCCATGCGGCAGCACCCAGCAAGCCCACCGACAACACCAAGGCCATCCAAGGGGCACCACTGAGCACCAAACCCAAGAGCCCCAATGCCCACAGCACGGGTGTTCGAACGGGCGAGGTGATGACTGGCCGCGTCAGGGCGCTGGCCGTCATGAGCATCACCGCCACCATGGCCAGACGCGCAGCGTCGGCGGACGTCTCATGCGCGAGTTGGGCCAAACCCAAACAGGCCAGCAGAGCCAACAGGCCGGCGTCGGCCAAGGTGCGTGCGTAGTCGTGTGGGTCGGCTTCGCCGCCAAACGCAAAACTCACCGGCTGCGCTGCTGGTAAACGGGCCAAATGGTAAACGCTCCACCAAGTGCCCAGCAGGGTCAACAGCAACAAACCCACGAACGGGATGCGGGCCATCCATTGCGCTTGTTCCGGCCACAGCGCAATAAACACCGCACCCAACCAGTGGTGTAACCAACCGGTGTGTTCCACCGGCAAGCCCAACAACAAGGGCTCCCACCAACTCGTCAGCCCCATGGCCATGTCGCGCATCACACCAAACGCCACGGCATCGTGGTCTTTCCAGGGTTCCCGGCCCCAAAAGCCTGGTAAGACGTACGCCAAGACGAAGACCCACAAAACCCAGCGCGGTAAGCGCGAGGCGGCTGAGCGGCTGACGATGGAAGGGGTGGGAGCGTTCACGGGAACCGAAGCTTAGCAAGGACTGGGGCAAAGGGCAAAAAAAAACAGCCGATACTCGGCTGTTTTTGGGAACGCGGGCACCACAACAGCGTGTGATGCCCAACGCTTACCTCACTTGGCGGCTGGGGCCTTGGCGTAACGGTTGCGGAAGCGTTCAACGCGACCACCCATGTTGTCCACACTTTTCTGAGTGCCGGTGTAGAAGGGGTGCGATTCGCTGGAAGTGTCCAGCTTAAACAAGGGCAACTCGCGCCCATCTTCCATCTTGATGGTTTCTTTGGCGTTGGCGCATGAGCGCGTGACAAATTTGAAACCGTTGGAGAGGTCGACGAAGCACACGTCGCGGTAATTGGGGTGAATGCCTTCTTTCATGGCGATGTCCTAGAGGTCAGGTGCAGCAGCCGCCGTGAAACCATTCCACGGTACTTGTCGCAAGTTGCAAAGCTTTGAATTATACGATGAGGGCCGTGTTCAACCGCCGCGGCGCATCATGTCAAAGAACTCGGAGTTGTTCTTGGTGGCTTTCATGCTCTTTAAGACCATCTCCATGGCTTCGATTTCGTCCATGTTGTACATGAACTGACGCAGAATGCGGGTCTTTTGCAAGATCTCGGGCTGCAGCAACAGCTCTTCGCGACGGGTGCCGCTGCGGTTGAGTTGAATGGAGGGGAACACACGCTTTTCGTACAAACGGCGATCCAAGTGGATTTCGCAATTGCCCGTGCCCTTGAACTCTTCAAAGATCACCTCGTCCATGCGGCTGCCGGTGTCTACCAAGGCCGTGGCGATGATGGTCAGCGAGCCGCCTTCTTCGATCTTGCGCGCCGCGCCAAAGAAGCGCTTGGGGCGCTGCAAGGCGTTGGAATCCACACCGCCGGACAGCACCTTGCCAGAGGAGGGCAAAACGTTGTTGTAGGCGCGGGCCAAGCGGGTGATCGAGTCGAGCAAAATGACCACGTCTTTTTTGAGTTCAACCAAGCGTTTGGCGCGCTCAATGACCATTTCGGCCACGTGTACGTGGCGTGCCGCGGGTTCGTCAAAGGTCGAGGCAATCACGTCGCCGCGCACGGTGCGCTGCATTTCGGTCACTTCTTCGGGGCGCTCATCAACCAGCAGCACCATCAACTCAACCTCGGGGTGGTTGGCGGTGATGGCGTGGCAAATGTGCTGCATCATGACCGTCTTACCGCTCTTGGGCGGGGCCACAACCAAGGCGCGTTGGCCACGGCCGATGGGCGCAATGATGTCAATCACCCGACCGGTGATGTTTTCGTCGGTTTTGATGTCCCGCTCCAGCCGCATCTGTTCTTTGGGAAACAGGGGCGTGAGGTTTTCAAACATGATCTTGTGTTTGTTGTCCTCGGGCGGCAAGCCGTTGATCTTGTCGAGTTTGTTGAGGGCGAAATAACGCTCGCCGTCTTTGGGGATGCGTACCTCGCCTTCAATCATGTCGCCGGTGTGCAAGTTAAAGCGGCGGATTTGGCTCGGCGAGATGTAAATGTCGTCGGTGGACGCGGTGAAGCTCGTGTCCATGTTGCGCAAAAAGCCGAAGCCATCGGGCAACACCTCAAGCACGCCATCCGCGTTAACCAGTTCACCACCTTTGGCGCGCTTTTTGATGATGGCAAACATCAGTTCTTGCTTGCGCATGCGGCCGGTGTTCTCGATTTCGAGGGCATCGGCTTGTTTGAGGACTTCAGACACGTGCAGTGCCTTGAGTTCGTTGAGGTGCATTTCATTCACTCCAAAAGGAGTTGAGTCGGGAATCGGGGGGAGGGCTTGCGCCAGCGGCCACCGCCGGGCGACCTAAACGCGTTGAAGTTGTTTAACCTCGGTGCGAGATCAACAGGCAACAATTATGACAGGAAAAAATAGGGGGCTGGCGCAAGTGACGTGCCAGCCACCACGCCAATAGCTTCAAGCCAATTGCTGGTCGATGAAAGCGGTGAGTTGGGCCTTGGTCAGGGCACCCACTTTGGTGGCGGCAACTTGGCCGTCTTTGAATAAGATGAGCGTGGGGATGCCGCGGATGCCGAATTTGGCAGGCACGTCGCGGTTTTCGTCCACATTGACCTTGGCAATTTGCAATTTGCCTTGGTAGGCGTTGGCGATGTCGTCCAAGATGGGGGCAATCATTTTGCATGGGCCGCACCACTCGGCCCAAAAGTCCACCAACACGGGGGCTTTTGATTCCAGCACGTCGGCTTGGAAGGAGGTGTCGGAAACGTGTTTGATCAGGTCATTCGCCATGATTCATCCTAAAAACGTTGAACAAGGAGGTTACAGTTTGCGCTCAATGAATGCATTGTGACAGAAACCCCCCTGACCATGACGACCGACGCCGACCCCTTTGTCATCCCATCGGATCACCCCTCGGCACAACACTGGCAGTGTTGCATGCGGGCTTTGGCAAAGGACTTGCAGGCGCGATCAATCAATCCGGCGCGTACCGTGGTGTTGGTGCCTTATGCCCAACTCATGACCGAGGCCCGTGTCGCTTGGGCTCAGGTTCAGCCCTCGGGTTTTGTGCCTCAGTTTCTGACCACCCGCCAATGGGCCAGTGGTGCCCAAGCCTTTGAACCCGGCAGCATAGACTTTAGTGGCGATTGGGCCCGCGACGTTTGGGTGGCGCAAGCGTGGGTCCAACGCACAGGACGGACCGAATTAAAACCCGGCATGACCTCGCTCATGGCCAGTCGGCTCATCGAATCGACGCAGCAAATCGCAGCGGTGGCCGCGGCGGTGGCACCCAAGGCTCGGGCCGAATGGGGACGCGCTGTGCAAGCGCAGTGGCCGCCCATGCCGCCTTCTTTGCAGTGGGAGGCTTGGGTTTCGCAGCTCGCGGTGTTGTGGGCCAGTACCTCGGCTTACGCCACCGACGTTTTGTGGGGGCCGAGCATGGCACCCGGCGGGTGCGCCGACGCCTTGGTGGTGCTCACCGGTTTGCAAAGCGACCCCTTGGTGGAGGCGCTGGCCGTGCATTGGGGTGATCGCACCATGCGTTGGCCTTTGTGGGGCGATACCCCGCCCGCGCGGGAGGCCAAAGGCCACGCCTGCGAAGACGCCGAAGACGAAGCCCAACGTGCGGCGGCCTGTGTGGTGCGCCACCTGAACTCAGGCCGATTGCCGGTGGCTTTGGTGGCCAACGACCGTTTGCTCACGCGCCGGGTCAGCGCTTTGCTGCAAGCCCAGTCGGTGGTTTTGCGCGATGAAACGGGGTGGATGTTGTCAACCACACGGGCGGCGGCCGCGCTGTTGGGGCTGCTGCGCGCTGCCGCGCCCACAGCCCGCATGGATGAGGCTTTGGATTGGTTAAAAAGTGCGCCGGCGTATGCCCCGGGCCAGGTCATGGCCTTGGAGCAGGGTGCCCGTCGCCACCGTTGGGCTTCGGTCAGCGCGGCCCAACGCGGCGCGCCTGAACGGTGGCCCGAAGGGGCATTGGCGGTCTTGCACGGTTTGCAAGCATCGCGCGATTTGTCCCAATGGTTGCAAGACGTGGCCACCGCGTTGGAGGCTTGTGGTTTGTGGGCGGTGTTCTTGCACGACAGTGCGGGCCAAGCGCTTTTGCGTGCCTTGCGCTTATCCAAAGGGGCGGGGCAAGGGCTGCTTGAGTTGGCCGAGGCGGCGGCGGCGGTCGCGGGCACTCAGCGCCCGCACGCCATGCTTTCGCTCTCAGCCTTCACCGCGTGGGTGCGCGATGTGTTGGAAGCCACCCGTTACGCACCGCCGCGTCAATCCGAGGCGTCGGTGGTGGTCTTGCCCATGGCCCAGCTGCTGGGGCGCACCTTTGCTGCCGTGGTGGTGCCGGGCTGTGACGAACTCAACCTCAACCCCAGCCCCGATGTGCCGGGCCAGTGGACGCCCGCCCAGCGCGCCGCCTTGGGCTTGCCCTCGCGCGCCGACTTGGCTCACACGGCCTTGTCCGCCTGGCGGGTGCTGCTTGCCCAGCCGCAGCTCGATGTGCTGTGGCGCACCCAAGACGGCGGTGACGTGCGCTTGCCCAGCGCGTGGGTCTTGGCCGCGCAGCGCCAGTCGCTGTTGGTGCGGGGGCCTGAGCCGAGGGCAACCTGGGCGGGTGACTTGTGCGTTGCCGCGCCGCCCACGCCGACGGCCCAGGGTTTGTTGCCCGAGGCCTTGTCGGCCAGCGCTTACCAAGATTTGCGCGATTGCCCTTACCGATTTTTTGCCTTGCGCTCGCTGCGCTTGAGCCTACCCGAGGAACTCGAAGCCCAACCCGATGCCCGCGATTGGGGCAATTTTTTGCACCGCACCCTCAAGACGTTTCACGAGACCCGGGGCGACACCCGCGCAAGGCCGGATGCCGACCGAGTGGCTTTGGAGCGCTGCGCACAAGACACCTTGGCCGAGATGGGCCTGGCACAGGCCGGTGGCTTTGTGCCGTACCTGGCCGTTTGGCCGGCGGTGCGCGAGGGGTATTTGGCGTGGCTGCCAGGGCATGAAGCCCAAGCCAGTTTTGACCGCGCAGAGGTCCGCTTGACAGCGCGTGCCGGACCCTACACCTTGGTGGGTGAACTCGACCGCATCGACCGGGTGCTGACCGACGAGGGCATGGCCGACTGGGTCATGGACTACAAATCCGAGCGTCCTGAAAAAACCCATCGGCGCGTGAAAAACCCCTTTGAAGACACACAACTCGCCTTTTATGCCGCCCTGCTGCCCAAGGGGCCTTTGCGCGCGGGTTACCTCAGTTTGAGCGATGGGCGCACACAAGGGGTCGACAAGGCCACGGCCATGGTCGAACAAGCCGACATTGAAGCGGCCCGAGACGCGCTGCTCGCTGGCGTTCAAGCCGACTTGGGTCGCATCGAGCAAGGCCACGCCTTGCCGGCCTTGGGCGAGGGCGCGGCCTGTGAACACTGTCGGGCGCGGGGCTTGTGCCGCAAAGATTTTTGGGAGACACCGGCATGAGCGCCGCATTTCAAATCAATGGCCGCGCTGTGCCCGTGGCCGAGTTTTATGCGCGTGCTTGCGACCCCCGACGTTCGGTGGCCGTGGAGGCCTGTGCGGGCGCGGGCAAGACGTGGATGCTGATCGCGCGCATCGTGCGCGCTTTGCTCGAAGGTGCTGAGCCGCAAGACATCTTGGCCATCACCTTCACCAAAAAGGCCGCCGCCGACATGCGCAAGCGTTTGGGTGAGGCCTTGGCGGAATTCGAAGACATGAGCGAAGAAAAAGCCCTTCAGGCCTTGAGGGACCGGGGTGTGCCCGAACCACAAGCCAGCGCTTGGGCGCAACCGGTGCGCGAGCTCGCCGCCCGGGTTCTCGCCAGTGGCCGCCCGGTGCAGGTGCGCACCTTTCACAGCTGGTTTGGCGCACTCTTGCGTAACGCCCCGGTCTCGGTGGTGCAGGCCTTGGAGTTGCCGCTCCAATACGAGTTGCTTGAAGACGATGGCAAGGCCATCCCGCTCTTGCTGCCGCTGTTTTACGGTGCACTGAAAAACAACCCGCAGGCGCACCACGACCACACACAGACCGTGGTCTTGTTTGGCCGCAGCAGCACCGAAAAAGCACTGATCGAGGCGTTGCGCAAGCGCGTGGAGTTCGCTTTGGCCGACGCCCACGGTGTGGTGGACACGTCGGTGCAGACCTTTGCGCAACGCTTCCCCGCTTATGCCCAATGGCCCACACCCGAAGCCGCGCTCAGTTCGGCAACGGTGCGTGAGCGCTGGCTGGCGTGGGCCAAGGCCTTGGGGGCCGAGGGCAATGTCACCCCGCGCAAAGCCGCCGAGTCAATCGTCAAAGCCTTTGAGTTGGGGGACAGCCCCAGCGAACAGGCGCAACGCTTGGCGCAGCTGCGCAAAGCCCTGTTCATCCAAAAAGAAGACCGGCTGAGCAAAAACTTGGAGAAGTTCGACGCGGCCAAAGCCGCCGAGCCCGAACTGGCCGAGTGTTGGCGTGCTCACCGCCAGCACCAAGCTTGGCTGCACCACCAGCGCATGGCCCGTTTGACGCGGGTCTTGCTGACAACGTATCGACAACTCAAACACGAACGCGCGTGGGTCGATATGAACGACATCGAAGGCGCGGCCCAACGGCTCTTGTCCGATGCCGAACTCTCGGGTTGGTTGCAGCAGCGCTTGGATGCGCGGGTGCGCCATTTGTTGATTGATGAGTTCCAAGACACCAACCCCTTGCAGTGGCAGGCCTTGTACGGCTGGTTATCGGCTTATGTCGGCGCGGGTTCGGGCGAGGCACCGAGCGTGTTTTTGGTGGGTGACCCCAAGCAATCGATCTACCGTTTTCGCCGCGCCGAGCCGCAGGTTTTCTTGGCGGCACAAGCCTTTGTTGTCGAAGGTTTGGGCGGTGATGTGCTCAGTTGCGACCACACCCGCCGTTGTGCCCCCGCCGTGGTGTCCTTGCTCAACACCGCCATGGCGCAAGCCGTGCAAGCGGGCGAATACGCCGCACATTTTCGAGCACACACCACCCACAGCACCGCCCAGGGTGCGGTGCTGCGTTTGCCCGTGGTCGAGCGCCCGCCCAAGGCCGCAGCCAGCGATGCCCCCGCCGAGTGGCGCGACAGCCTGGGCACGCCGCTGCGCGAGTTGGAGGACACCATCAAAGCCCAAGAGGCGCGCCAAGCCGCGCGCTGGTTGCGCCAGCGCATCGACGCGGGTGAGCTCAGTGCCGACCGGGTGATGGTGTTGTCGCGCAAGCGCGAGCGTTTGGGCTTGATGCACGAGGCTTTGCGCGATGTCGGTTTGGCCAGCGAACAACCCGAGCAACGGGAGCTCAAAGATGCCCCTGCGGTGCAAGACGTGGTGGCCTTGCTGGATGTACTGGTCTCGTCCCACCACGACGCGAGCTTGGCCCAGGCCTTGAAGTCACCGCTCTTTGGCTTGTCCGATGCCGACTTGGCCCGCTTGGCCGCCGCGCAGCGGCGCGCGCCCAACAGCGCTTGGTGGGATCTCTTGCAAACCCACGCCGCGTCGTGGGGCTGGGCGGAAGTGGCTGAACGTTTGCGCCAATACCAAGGCTGGGTGTTGCAGTGGCCACCGCACGACGCGCTGTCGGCCATTTTTGAGGACTTGCAGGTCTTGCAACGCTACGCCCAATCGGTCGCCCCGCGCTTGCGCGCCGCCACCGAGAGCAGCTTACGCGACGTCTTGGCACAGTCCTTGGCCCAAGACCGGGGCCGTTTTTTGAGCATGTACCGCTTGGTGCGCGCACTCAAGGCCGAAGGCAACAAGGCCACGCCGAGCCACACGCCCGGGGCCATTCGTTTGTTGACCATTCACGGCGCCAAGGGCTTGGAAGCCGACACCGTGCTCATGCTCGACACCGACGCCTTGCCCGCCAAGCCCGCCACGATGGCGGTGCTGGTGGACTGGCCCGGCGAAAATCCCGCGCCGTCGCGTTTGGTGTTTTTGGCGCGTGAACAAGCGCCGCCCGAATGCACCCAAGCGTTGATGGGCCAAGAACAAGCCGCGCGCGCCGTCGAAGAACTCAACGCCTTGTACGTGGCGGTCACGCGTGCCGAAACCCGCTTGGTCTTGTCGTGTGTGGAGCCTCACCAAAACCAAAGCCACATCAGTTGGTGGCAGCGTTTGAGCCAAGGGGCAGAGCCAGTCGCGGTGGCGGACATGGACAGCGCGGTGGCCGCTTTGCCAAGCCGTGTGCAGGGTTGGGCCGTACCCACGGTGGACACATCCGTATTGACGGCTTGGGCCGAGCGGGCACAAGCCCGGCAAACCCGCCACGGTGTGTTGGGCAGCGACGATCTGCAAGCGCGTATGGGTTTGGCCATGCATCGCTTGCTCGAGTGGCGGCCCACACCGGATGCGGGTTTTGATTGGTCGCACGCCCAAGTGCAAGCCGTGGCGCGTGAATTTGAATTGGACGCGGCGCAGGCCGATGTAGCGCTGACGATGGCACGTGGGGTGTGTCAAGGCGAGGCGGCGTGGGCGTGGGACATGCGGCGCGTGAGCGAGTGGTTCAACGAGGTCTCACTCAGTCACCAAGGCCAAACCTTGCGCATCGACCGATTGGTTCGCGAGCGTGAGACGGGTCAGTGGTGGGTGCTGGACTACAAAAGCGCGCACACGCCCCACACCCAAACCGCATTGCGGGCACAGATGCAGGGCTATGCGCAGGCCTTGCGGGCCGTGCCCGACATCGGCACGGTGCGTTTGGCGTTCATCAACCCACAAGGCCAGTTGCTGGAAATAGCGGGGGACGGCGGGTGGGCATGAGTGCCGCGCAGCCCCATGCGCTGGATGTGGACGTGGCCGTCATTGGCGCGGGCCCCGCCGGTTTGATGGCCGCCGAGGTGTTGTCGGCGGCCGGTGTGTCGGTGCATGTGTTCGACGCCATGCCCTCGGTCGGGCGCAAGTTGTTGCTGGCGGGCAAAGGCGGTTTGAACATGACCCACGCCGAAGACTTGCCCGCGTTTGTGAAACGCTTTGGGCCGCGTGCGGGCACGGTGGGCAGTTGGTTGCGCCAGTGGAGTCCTGCGTCGATTCGCGACTGGGCGCAGGGCTTGGGCATCGAGACCTTTGTCGGCAGTTCCAACCGCGTCTTCCCCACCGATATGAAGGCCGCGCCTTTGTTGCGGGCTTGGCTGCAGCGCTTGCGACACCCCGCACCCGGGGGCGAGGCGGTGCAATTTCACATGCGGCACCGTTGCTTGGGCTGGCAATGCTTGGGCGCAGATGGCCATTGGGCGTTTGAGACACCGCAAGGCCCTCGCACGGTGCGTGCCCGCGCCACGGTCTTGGCCTTGGGCGGGGCGAGTTGGTCGCGTTTGGGCTCGGATGGCGCGTGGGTGTCGTGGGCTTCGGCCTTGGGCGTGGCCTTGGCGCCCTTACAAGCCGCCAATGTGGGTTTTGAGGTGGCGGGCACAGCCGCCCACGCGGGCACGGGTTGGAGCCCTTGGTTGGTCGAGCGGTTTGCCGGCCAGCCACTTAAAACGGTGGCCTTGCACGCGCCGGGCTTGGATGGCGCAGCCGTGCAGCGGCGCGGTGAAATGGTGATCACCCAACACGGCATCGAAGGCAGCTTGGTGTACGCCTTGGGGGCGGGCATTCGCGAGGCCTTGCACGGCGGTGAGCTCACGGTGTATTTGGATCTTTTGCCGGACTGGCGCGCTGAGGACGTGTTGGCACAAGTCATGCACCCGCGCGGCTCGCGCAGCCTGTCCAGCCATTTGAAGAGCCGTCTGCGCCTCGATGGCCTGAAATCGGCCTTGCTCAACGAATGCCTGAGCGCCGACGAACGCCAAGATCCGCAGCGGCTGGTACAGGCCATTAAGCGCCTGCCCGTGCGCTTGTGGCGTCCGCGCCCCATTGATGAGGCCATCAGCACCGCCGGTGGTGTGTGTTTGGAATCGCTCACGCCTGAATTGATGTCACGCCAACACCCTGGTGTGTTTTGGGCGGGGGAAATGCTCGATTGGGAGGCGCCCACGGGGGGCTATTTGCTCACCGCCGCTTGGGCCAGCGGGGTGGTGGCTGGCCAAGGCGCTCGGCGCTGGCTCAGCGAAAAAAGGTGACGAGCCTTGACCCCGGCACTGACTCCACGGTTAGGGCTGCTTGGTTCCCCACCTGACCCGGTTGGCCGCTTGACCATGCGGGAAGGCTCGTCAGGACCGATTGTAGGCCAAGGCTAGAATCAACCCCATGTCTTACGTCGTCTTGGCCCGCAAATACCGCCCGCGCAACTTCACCGAAATGGTGGGGCAGGGCCATGTGGTGCAGGCCCTGACCAATGCACTGACCTCCCAGCGTTTGCACCACGCCTATTTGTTCACGGGCACGCGGGGGGTGGGCAAAACCACCGTCTCGCGCATCTTGGCCAAATCGCTCAACTGTTTGGGCCTTGATGGCCACGGCGACATCACCGCTGAGCCGTGTGGCGTGTGCCAAGCCTGCACCGACATTGACGCCGGGCGCTTTGTGGACTACACCGAACTCGACGCGGCGTCCAACCGAGGCGTGGACGAGGTGCAGTCGCTGCTCGAACAAGCCGTCTACAAACCGGTGCAAGGGCGCTTTAAGGTCTTCATGATTGACGAGGTTCACATGCTCACGGGGCATGCGTTCAACGCCATGCTCAAGACCTTGGAAGAGCCGCCCGAATACCTCAAGTTCGTGCTGGCCACGACCGATCCGCAAAAAGTGCCAGTGACCGTGCTCTCGCGCTGTTTGCAATTCAACCTGCGGCCCATGCCGCCCGACACGGTCTTGCAGCACCTGCAACAGGTCTTGCAAGCCGAGGGTGTGGCCGCCGAGGTGGGCGCCTTGCGTTTGATTGCCCGCGGGGCACGGGGCTCCATGCGCGATGCGCTCTCGCTCACCGACCAAGCCATCGCCTTTGGTGGTGGTCAATTGCAAGAAGACACCGTGCGCCACATGCTCGGTGCGGTTGACCGCAGCCACGTGTTCCGTTTGATCGAAGCCTTGTCCAGCGGCGATGGGGCGGCCTTGCTCAGCACCATCGACACCTTGCGACTCAATGGCTTGAGTGCTGCCGCCACCTTGGAAGACATGGGCATGGTGCTGCAGCGCATGGCGGTGGTTCAAGCGGTGCCCGAACGCGCCCACGAGGCCGATCCGAGCGACCCCGATGCGCCGCAAGTCGCGGCGTTGGCCCAAGCCATGCCAGCCGATGAGACCCAATTGCTCTACAGCCTGTGTTTGCACGGTCGCCAGGAGTTGGGTTTGGCTCCCGACGAGTACGCCGCACTCACCATGGTGCTGCTGCGTTTGCTGGCCTTTAAACCGACGGAAAAAAAAAGCCTAAAATCGCCGCCAGCGCCGATTGAGGCCAAGGTCGCGCCCCCGGCGGTGGTGGCCATTGCGGTGCGCGAGCAAGGCACCCCCAACCGCCGTGACCGACCCCAGCCTTACGTGCCCGAGCCCGAGCCCGAGGCGGCCTCGGTGGACAGCGCTGCCCGCACCGCGGAAGGTGATTTTTGGTTCGACACCGTCTCGGCCCTGTTGAACACTGAGGCCATCACGGCCATGACCCGCGAATTGGCTCTGCAGACCCAGTTGGTGAGCCAAGACGCGGATCGTTGGGTTTTGCGTCTGGAGCGCGCATCGCTGAACCAACCCAACAACCTCGACCGTTTGATGCTGGCACTCAACCATGTGGGTTATGCGGTCACCTTACAGGTGGAGTTGGGTGCTGTGACAGACACGCCAGCACGGCGCTTGTTGGCGATGCAAACCGAACGCCAACGCCGGGCCGAAGAAACCATCCTCAGCGACCCTTTCGTTCAAACGCTCATGCGCGACTACGGCGGGAAAATCGTACCGGGCTCTTTGCAGTCCACGGATCTTTGATTGTTTATTTAAAGGAAAACCATGTTCAACAAAGGACAACTCGCGGGCCTGATGAAGCAAGCCCAAGCCATGCAAGACAACCTGAAAAAAGCCCAAGATGAGCTGGCCAACGTGGAGGTCACTGGCGAATCGGGCGCGGGCATGGTCAAGGTCTTGATGACCTGCAAACACCAAGTCCGCCGCATCACCATTGACCCGAGCTTGCTCAGCGATGACAAAGAGATGTTGGAGGACTTGGTGGCCGCTGCAATCAACGATGCGGTGCGTTTGGTCGAGGCCACCTCGCAAGAACGCATGGGCAAAATCACGGCGGGTATGCCGGGCTTGCCCGGTGGCATGAAGCTGCCCTTCTGAGCGATGGCCAACCACCACGCCTTGGAGACCTTGGTGCAAGCCCTTCGGGTGTTGCCGGGTGTGGGGGTGAAGTCGGCGCAGCGCATGGCCTTTCACTTGCTGCAACACGACCGCGCCGCAGCACAGCGCCTGTCAGCGGCGTTGCTGCATGCGGTGAATCGTGTGGGGCATTGCCAGTGCTGCAACACCTTCACCGAAGAAGCGGTGTGCCCCACCTGCTCAGACACACGTCGCGACCGTGCGCTGCTGTGTGTGGTGGAGACCCCAGCCGATCAGGACGCGCTGGAGCGCACGGGGGCTTACCAAGGGCTCTTTTTTGTGTTGATGGGCAAGCTCAGTCCGCTCGATGGCGTGGGGCCCAAAGACATTGGCATTAAGGCCTTGTTTGATCGAGTAGATGCCTTGGCCCCCGATGGGCAAACCGAGGTGCGCGAAGTGATTTTGGCCACCAACTTCACTGCAGAGGGTGAGACCACCGCCCATGTCATCACACAAGGCCTCAAAGACCGGGGTATTCGCATCACGCGCTTGGCTCGGGGTGTGCCCGTGGGCAGCGAACTGGAGTATGTGGATCTGGGCACGATTGCCCACGCCTTGGTGGACCGACGCTAAGCCCCACGTTCACCGATTTTTGTTGGAGGCCACCTTGCGCGCCGCTTGACTTTTGACCGGGACCATCAACGCCACGCGCTGCTTTTTCTTCAGTCGGGCGTTGAGCGCCAATTGGTTGAGTTGTGCCGTGGCCTTCGGGTCCGCTTTGTGTCGTCGGGCCAGCTGGGCCAAGGTTTCACCGGGCCGCGCCAGCACCGTGATGCGCCGCAAGCGAACTTCGGCTTGAAACTCCAAGCGGCCGCTGTTGGCCACGTGCACCGGAACGTCTTGGGTGTGTCGCTCGGAGCGTGGAATCAGCAAATTGGACCCAGCCAAGATGCGCATGCGCGGGGGAATTTGGTTGACCGAGCGCAGGCTGCCTTCGTTCCAGCGCAGTTGGGAAGCGGCTTGGCTGGCCGTCATGGTGCTGGGCACGGTCCACGTGGTCCAAGACGCCAAGGGGCCGTCGTAGCTGGCCAAATTGGTTTTAAAAATGGCGGCGTTGTCCCAGGGAAGCAAAATTGTTGGCGTCGCAGCGGCCAACACCACCGGGCGCTTGTGCGCCGGGTTAAGTGCCCTGAACTCAGATTCTTGTACATCCGCGAGCAAAGCGATGACGCTCACGTCCATGTCGCGATCAATCGTCACCGAGCTGAAGAAAGGGTGGTTGTCGATTTCGGGTAGGTTCACGCCAAAGGACTCGGGCCGCATGACGATGTTCTTCACGGCTTGCAGCTTGGGCACGTAGTCTTGTGTCTCCAAGGGCATTTTCAGGTCGGTGTAGGCCGTGGGTCGACCAGCCCGGGCGTTGCTTGTGATGGCGCGATTGACATTGCCTTGGCCCCAGTTGTAGGCCGCCAAGGCCAAGTGCCAGTCACCAAACCGGTCGTGGAGTTGTTGCAGGTAGTCCAACGCCGCTTCGGTGGAGGCCAGCACGTCGCGCCGCTCATCGCGAAACGCGTTTTGTTTGAGGTCAAACGATTTACCTGTGGCGGGCATGAATTGCCACATACCTGCGGCACGGGCGCTGGAGACGGCCTCGGGATTGAACGCACTTTCGATGAAGGGCAGCAGGGCCAGCTCCATGGGCATGTTGCGGCGTTCGATTTCCTCAACGATGTGAAACAAATAGCGCCCCGAGCGCTCGGTCATGCGCTGAATGTAATCCGGACGTGAGGCATACCACTGTTCGCGTTTGTCCACCCGGGGGCCGCTCAGGTTGGCCATGGCCATGCCCCGGCGAATGCGGTCCCAAAGGTCGGTGGGCGAGGGGCTTGGCGTGGGAATGGTCGGGGCTTTGGCCACGGGGGTGGGCACCGGCGGCACAGCCACTGCGGGGCGAGTTGGCGCGGCCACCGCGACGGGGGTTTGGACCGGGGGCTTGGGTTTTTGTTGACCGAACTGCGCCCGTTCAACGACCGGTGGGGGCGTACCAATGCGGGCGTTGGGTGGTTGGGCGGGTGGCGTGCTGCAGGCCGACAGCAGCAAAGCCAAACCCAGCCAAGCCAGCCATCGTGAGCGCATCAAGGGGGGGAGTGGGTGGTTCATGGGTGTGCGTTTTTCCATTCGCGCAAGGTGCTGAACACGCTCACGGGGTTGTCGGGGGTGCTTGCATCGTAGCCCATGGCGGCGGAGCGAACCGCAGGCAGGTGAACGCGCAAAAAAGGGTTGATGCGTTTTTCCAGCGTGAGTGTGCTCGGCAGCGTGGCCGTGCCTTGTTGTCGCAAGTCGATGCAGCGCTGGGTGTGTTGTGCAACGTCGGTGTTGTTGGGCTCCACCGTGGCTGCAAACCGCAGGTTGCCCAGCGTGTATTCGTGCGCACAGCACACACGCGTTGGATCGGGCAGTTGTGCCAACGCATTCAAGGAAGCGTACAACTGAGCCGCACTGCCCTCAAAAAGACGCCCGCAGCCGGCGCTAAAAAGGGTGTCGCCACAAAAAACCAAGGGGTCTTCTTGTGCAGGCTGACCAAAATAGGCGATGTGCCCAGCGGTGTGACCCGGCACGTGCAGCACCAAAAAAGGGGTGCCCATGACATCGATGGTGTCACCCGACTGGTGAGGCACACACGGTTGCGGCATGTCTTCGCCGGCGGGTCCGTGCACGCCAGCGCCAGTGGCTTGCCGAAGCGCGGCCACGCCACCGGTGTGGTCGCCGTGGTGGTGGGTGATCAGAATACCTTCCAGTTCAATGCCGGTTTGGCGCAAGACGGCGAACACCGGTTCGGCTTGCCCTGGGTCCACGACCCATGCCCGAGACCCCACCCGCATCATCCAGATGTAGTTGTCGTTGAAGGCGGGCAAGGGGGTTAATTCCATGGTGTCTTTGTTGCGACAAATGGGCCGTGTAAAGTCAAGGGATGCGTGAACAAATTATAGGGTTGAGCCAATGGTGGAAGACCCCAGCGGGCCAGTATCTGCTGGCGTGGGAACAAACGCAACTGGACGCGTGGGTGGCCGATGTGTTTGGCTACAACGCGCTGCAACTGGGCTGGCCCGCTTTGGAGGCTTTGCAGGCCAACCGCATGCCGCACCGCTGGCTGGCCTTGCCCGCAGGTGGGGTGCATGAGGGTGCTCGTGCCGCTTTGGTGTGTGACCCCGCGGCCCTGCCGCTGGCCACCGCCAGTTTGGACCTGTTGGTGTTGCCGCACGCCTTGGAGGGCAGCGCCGACCCACACCAGGTGCTGCGTGAGGCCGAGCGGGTGTTGGTGCCCGATGGACGGTTGATCATCGCTGCCTTCAGCCCCAACAGTTGGTGGGGCATGCAGCACACCCGTGCGCGGTGGTGTGAGCGTTTTGGTGTTCGTTTTTTGGGCACCCACCAGCCCTTTGTGCCCGAAACCGGCGAATTCATTGGCGCTTGGCGATTGCGCGATTGGCTTCGTTTGTTGGGCTTTGAGCTGGAGCGCGAGCAACGCGGTTGCTACGTGCCTGCGGTCAACAGCGAGCGTTGGTTGCAACGCTTCGCTTGGATGGACCGAGCAGGCCCGCGCTGGTGGCCGTTTTTGGGTGCGGTGCACATGTTGGTGGCGGTCAAACGTGTTCGCGGTATGCGTTTGTTGGGTCCGGCTTGGAAGCCGCGACAATCCAAGGTGGCCGTGCCTGCCTCGGTGGCGCAAAAGCGCTGAGTGCCGTTGATCTGTTTGGAGTGAGCGTTTGAACCCAGTGGTGATTTACACGGACGGTGCCTGCAAAGGCAACCCTGGCCCGGGCGGTTGGGGTGTGTACTTGCGCAGCGGCCCGGTTGAAAAAGACTTGTTCGGTGGCGAGGCCCAAACCACCAATAACCGCATGGAACTGACGGCGGTCATTGAGGCCCTGCGTGCGCTCAAACGTCCGTGTCGGGTGCTGATGTACATGGACAGCGAGTATGTGCGCAAAGGCATCACCGAATGGTTGCCGGGTTGGAAAGCCCGGGGTTGGAAAACCGCGGCCAAGCAGCCGGTGAAAAATGTCGATTTGTGGCAAGCTCTGGACACATTGGTGAGCACCGGCGGGCACGACATCGACTGGCGGTGGGTCAAAGGTCATTCGGGCGATGCAGGCAATGAGCGTGCCGATGCCTTGGCCAACCGGGGTGTTCTTTTAATCACATAACAAGCGACGATCAACGATGAAAGCAAAAACTTGGCTTTGGGGTGTGCTGGCATTGACGCTGGCCGGTGGGGTGGCTTGGTGGTTGCAGCAGCCCAGTGAGGTCGCGCCCCGCTCGGGTGGGTTCAATGGCTCGGCGGCCCCCGGTGCAGGCGGTGGTGCCCGTGGAGGCCCGCCATCGGTGGAGATCACCACGGCGCAATCGCTTCGTTTGCAAAACGACACCCAAGCCGTGGGCAACGTGTTGGCCAAGCAAAGCGTGACCTTGCGACCAGAGGTCAGTGGGCGCGTTGCACGCATCGCCTTCAAGGACGGCAGCGCTGTGAAACAAGGCCAGTTGTTGGTTCAGCTCGATGATGCGCTGCAACGCGCCGAGCTCAGCCAAGCCCGTGCCCAATGGTCGATTGCACAAGCCAACGCCAAGCGAAACGAAGAACTGGTGGCGCAAAATTTTGTGGCCCAACGCGTGCTGGACGAAAGCCGAGCCAACCTGCAAGTCGCCCAAGCGCAGCTTGATTTGGCGCAAGCGCGCTTGGCTCGCATGGCCATTGTTGCGCCGTTCTCTGGTACGGTGGGCATTGCCAGTGTGAACCTGGGCGAGTACATCAAAGACGGTGCAGCGGTGGTGAATTTGGAGGATACATCGGCCTTGATGGTGGACTTTCGTTTGTCGGAGCGCTACCAGACGCGGGTGGCGGTGGGCCAGTCGGTGCAGGTGCAGGTTGATGCCCTGCCGGGGCAAAGCTTTGAGGCCCGAGTGATCGCGCTCGATCCGTTGCTCGATGCCAACGGACGTTCGGTGGCTGTTCGTGCCAGCATGCCCGCCGACGCCAGTCAGCGTTTGCGCTCGGGCATGTTCGCTCGCGTCAACGTGGTGTTTGGTGTGGACGAAGCAGCGGTGGTGGTGCCCGAAGAAGCCCTGCTGCCACAGGGCGGACGTCAATGGGTGGTGGTGCTCGATGCGGCCCCCGAGGTCAATGGCAAACCCCAGTGGACGGCCCGCCGTGTGGCTGTCACCACGGGCGTGCGCCGTGGATCGATGGTGCAAATCACCGATGGTGTGAAGGCGGGCCAGACCATCGTCGTGGCCGGGCAGCAACGCATTCAACAAGACGGCACGCCGGTGCGTGTGGTCCAACTCAAACCGCAATGACTTTGAGGTCCGTACCCCATGCAATTGCCTGAACTCTCCATTCGCCGGCCCGTTTTTGCCACGGTCTTGTCGCTGCTGATTGTGTTGGTGGGGCTGGTGGCCTTCCAAGGCCTGAGCGTGCGCGAGTACCCACAAATTGACGAGCCCACGGTGTCGGTCAGCACCACGTTTGGCGGGGCGTCCAGTGAGGTGGTGGAATCCCAGGTCACCAAGGTCTTGGAGGATTCCCTCTCGGGCATTGAGGGGGTGGACATCATCACCTCGTCAAGCCGCCCAGAGCGCAGTCAAATCACCGTGCGCTTTGCCCTCAGCCGCGACCCCGACGCCGCCGCTGCCGATGTGCGCGACAAGGTCAGCCGCGTGCGGCAACGCTTGCCGCAAGGCATCGACGAGCCCGTGATTGCCAAGGTGGAGGCCGATGCCTTTCCGGTGGTTTGGCTGGCCTTGAGTTCGGACACACACGACGCCTTGCAGCTCAGTGACTTTGCCAACCGCTTGGTCAAGCCCGTCTTGCAAACCGCACCGGGTGCCGCCGATGTGCGCGTGTTTGGTGAACGGCGCTACGCCATGCGCGTGTGGATCGACACCGATCGTTTGGCCGCTTACCGCCTCACCGTACAAGACGTTGAAGAGGCCTTGCGCCGCTCCAATTTGGAAGTGCCGGCCGGGCGCATTGAGAGTCAGCAGCGGGAGTTCAACATCACCGCCGCCACCGACATGCAAACCGTCACCCAGTTTCGCGAGTTGGTCATTCGCAACGTGGCGGGTGTGCCGGTGCGTTTGCAAGATGTGGCCCGTGTGCAAGAAGGCGCACAAGACGAGCGCTCGTCCATTCGCCTCAATGGCCGTGACTCGGTGGCGGTGGGCGTGATTCGTCAAGCCACCGCCAACCCCTTGGAACTCTCAGCCGGTGTGCGTGCGCTGATCCCCAAGGTTGAGCAAGACCTGCCAGCGGGCATCACCGTTGGGGTGGCCAACGACAGCTCGGTGTTCATTGAAGAGTCCATCAAAGCGGTTTACATCACGATTGTGGAGGCCGCCGTGTTGGTGGCCTTGGTCATTTTTGTGTTTTTGCGCACTGTGCGCGCCTCCATCATTCCCTTGGTCACGATTCCCGTGAGCTTGATTGGTGCGTTTGCGTTGATGGCCTTGTTTGGTTTTTCCATCAACACACTGACCCTGCTGGCATTGGTGCTGGCGATTGGTTTGGTGGTCGATGACGCCATCGTGGTGCTCGAGAACATTCACCGCCACATTGAAGACGGCCTCAAACCGTTTGACGCCGCCATCAAAGGGGCGCGAGAAATTGGCTTTGCGGTGGTGGCCATGACGCTCACCTTGGCGGCGGTCTACGCGCCGCTGGCTTTCACGCCGGGGCGAACGGGACGCTTGTTTGCCGAATTTGCTTTGGCCTTGGCCGGTGCGGTGGTGGTGTCGGGCTTTGTGGCCTTGACCCTCTCGCCCATGATGAGTGCCAAGCTGCTGCGACACCAAGACAAGCCTTCTCGTTTTGACCATCGCATGGAAGGCCTCTTGACGGGGCTAACCCGTGGCTATGGTCGGGCTTTGGCTTGGGCCTTGCAACGGCGCTGGTGGGTGGTGGGGGTGATGCTGGCATCCGCCTTGGGCAGTGCCTATTTGTTCAAAACCACCAAGCAAGAGTTGGCACCTTTGGAGGACCGCGGCGTGATACTGATCAACATCAGCGGCCCCGACGGTGCGACCTTGGCCTACACGCAGCGTTACGCCCAAGCCATTGAAAAAATCGGGCAGCCCTACCCGGAATTCGACCGTATTTTCAGCAACATCGGCAACCCCACGGTGGCGCAAGGCAACATCTTTTTTCGCGCCTTACCATGGAGTGAGCGAGACCGCACGACCCAAGAACTGGCGCGAGAGATCACGCCCAAGGTGGCGGGTTTGCCCGGTGTGAACGCGTTTCCCATCACGCCGCCTTCGCTGGGTCAAGGCTTTCGTGAGCGCCCCATCAATTTTGTGGTGGTGACATCCGACTCCTACGAAAACCTGTCCAAGGTCATGCGCCGCTTCCAAGACGAATTGGCCAAACACCCCGGGTTTGTGCAGGTGGACACGGATTTGCGACTCAACAAGCCCGAAGTGCGCATGGATGTGGACCGCGAACGCGCCGCCGATGCGGGGGTGAATGTGGATGCCATCGCACGAACCGTTGAGACTTTGTTGGGCGGACGCACCGTGACCCGCTACAAACGCGGCGGCGAGCAATTCGATGTGGTGGTTCAAACCGACAACGCCCAGCGCAGTGCGCCCGACGACATTGACCGTTTGTTTGTGCGTGGGCGCGGTGACGTGATGGTGCCGCTGTCCTCATTGGTGAGCATTCGTGAGGTGGTGGTGCCGCGCGAACTCAACCACTTTGCGCAACGCCGCAGTGCTTCCATCACCGCCAACCTGGCCCCCAGCTTGGCCTTGGGTGAGGCTTTGGCCATCATGGACGGTATTGCCGAAGACATTTTGCCGCCCGGCTACACCACCGACCTCAACGGTCAAAGCCGCGAATTTAAAAACGCTTCGGGTTCCTTGGCGTTGGTGTTTGGTTTGTCTTTGCTGTTCATTTATTTGGTGTTGGCCGCTCAGTTTGAAAGCTTTGTGGACCCCTTCATCATTTTGCTGAGCGTGCCGCTGTCCATGTTGGGGGCTTTGTTGGCCTTGAAGCTGACCGGGGGAACGCTCAATGTGTTCAGCCAAATTGGCCTGATCACCTTGGTGGGCTTGATTTCCAAGCACGGCATTTTGATCGTTGAGTTTGCCAATCGCTTGCGCGAACAGGGCGTGGCGCTTCGCGAAGCGATTGCGCAATCGGCTTCACTGCGCTTGCGGCCCATCCTCATGACCACCGGTGCCATGGTGCTCGGGGCCATTCCCTTGGCATTGGCCTCCGGTGCCGGCGCAGAGAGCCGCCAGCAAATCGGTTGGGTGATTGTGGGCGGTATGAGCGTGGGCACTTTTCTGACCATTTTTGTGGTGCCCACCATGTACACCCTGCTGTCGCGCCGAAAGTCCTAAGGCTGGGTTGATCGTGCCCAGCGCCCTTGCTCGCGCTGGGCCGCATCGGCTGCGCTGTTGAGGTTGGCAAAGGCACCCGCGCTGGGGTCTGTGTCGTCAAAGATGGCCCAGGCCGGCCCCTGCGCTTCGCACCAGTCGGCCACGCGGCGCCCACCTTGATCGAGATAGGCGTCCAAGCTTGGCAACAGATCGGTGTGCAGCAACGCAAACATCGCTTGTGTTCTCAGACCATGGGCGTGGCGGCTGGCGGCCACGGCCAAAGATGCCTGGCTTTGGCGTTGGGCATGAACCAAGGCATCGATCAAGTCGATGGGAAAGTCCGGGCTGTCGCAGGGCACGCTGAGCAGCCACGGCGTGGGGCAACGGCGCAACCCCGTTTGCCAACCCGCCAAGGGCCCATGGAACGCCTCCGGCTCTTCATCGGACCACACGGGCCATCCCCATTGGGCATAGGTGTCGGTGTGTCGGTTGGCGCTGATGGCCACACCGGCCAATGCCCCGTGGGCCTGCGTTTGTAAGCGCCGCAAGGCCCTCAGGGCCATGGGCACACCGTCCATCGGGATCAGGCCTTTGTCCCGACCACCCCAACGCCTGCTGCGCCCGCCAGCCAAGACCAAGGCGGTGATGGAGCGCGGGCCAAGCACCCAATCGACCACATCAACCGCCGATGTAACTCATTTCCACTCGGCCAGCCGAGCCACTGGCCTCGGGCGGCAAGCTGGCGCGCAGCGCAGAGTAGCGGTCGTCGCGACCTTGCCAGATGGCCGCCAAGGCACTGGAGACGGCTTCATCGCTCGCCGAGCTGCGGATGAGTTGACGCAAGTCGTGACCTTGGGTGGCAAATAGGCACAGGTAGAGACGCCCATCGGTGGACAGGCGAGCGCGGTTGCAATCGCCACAAAACGCCTGCGTCACGCTGCTGATGAAGCCCACTTCTCCCTGTCCGTCCGCGTAGCCCCAACGCTGGGCGGTTTCACCACTCGCGCTGGGGGCCAAGGGCACCATGGTCCATTGCGCTTGCAGGCGTTGCAGCACCTCGGCGCTGGGCAGCACCTCGTCCATGCGCCAGCCGTTGGTGGCCCCAACGTCCATGTATTCGATGAAGCGAAGGGCAACACCCGTGCCCCTGAAATGCCGCGCCATGGGAACAATTTGATCGTCGTTGGTGCCACGCTTGACCACCATATTGACCTTGATGGGCCCCAGGCCTGCGGCGTGAGCGGCCTCAATGCCAGCCAACACATCGGCCACCGGGAAATCCACGTCGTTCATGGCCCGAAACACCGCATCGTCGAGTCCGTCCAAGCTCACGGTCACACGTTTCAAACCCGCGGCTTTGAGCGTGGCGGCTTTTTGAACCAGCAACGAACCGTTGGTGGTTAAGGTGATGTCCAGCGCTTGGCCCTCGCGGGTGCGCAGAACCGCCAGTTTATCGATCAGCACCTCCAAGTGCTTGCGCAGCAGGGGCTCACCGCCGGTGAGGCGAATTTTCTGTACGCCGTGGCCAATAAAGAGGCGGGTGAGCCGCTCAATTTCTTCAAAGCGCAGCAAATCGCTCTGTGGCAGGTAGGGGTAATTTTTGTCGAACACGCCTTTGGGCATGCAGTAGCTGCAGCGAAAGTTGCAGCGATCGGTGACGCTGATGCGCAGATCGCGCAAGGGGCGATGCAGCCGGTCCAGCAAATGACCCACGGCGGGCACTGGCATGGCGGGCACATGGGCGATCAACGCGCGCTGGCGCTGATCGACCACAGGAATGACGCGTTCGGACATGCCCGCATTATCAGCCCCTTGCGCCCAGTCTCAGCGGTCAGTAAGCCTGACATCAGTAAAATCGGGGTAAATACCCAGCTTCGTCTTTAACCTCACATTCACCCATGTCCCTCGACCAAGTCAGCCCCGGTAAAAAATTGCCCGAATCTTTCAATGTGGTCATCGAAATTTCGATGAATGCCGACCCCATCAAGTATGAAGTGGACAAAGAGTCTGGCGCCATCTTTGTGGACCGCTTCATGGGCACGGCCATGCATTACCCAACCAATTACGGGTATGTGCCCCAAACCATCGCGGGCGATGGCGATCCGGTCGATGTGTTGGTCATGACCCCGTTCCCCTTGCCGCCCGGCGTGGTGGTGCCGTGCCGCGCCATTGGCATTTTGCTGATGGAAGACGAAGGCGGTTTGGATGGCAAGGTGTTGGCGGTGCCCACCGAAAAAATCTTGCCGATGTACGCCAAGATCCAAAGCTTGGACGACCTGCACGAATTGCAATTGCAGCAAATTGCCCACTTCTTTGAGCGTTACAAAGACCTCGAAAAAGGCAAGTGGGTCAAGGTCAAGGGCTGGGAAGGCAAGGCCGCCGCTCACCAAGAAATCTTGGATGGCGTGGCCAATTACAGCAAGGCCTGATGCGCGCTGGGCTTGAGCGGGCTGCGTTGTTCTAAGTCTGTTACGTAGTCCGCAAGACCCTCGCCTTCACGCGCCAAATAGTGGCGCACCGCTTGCTCGAACCCGGGGTGCAACAGAGCGTGGGCGCTGGTGGTTGTCACGGGCAACAGGGCACGGGCGAGCTTGTGTTCGCCTTGAGCGCCGCCTTCAAAGCGCACAAAACCGTTGGCAATGCACCATTCGATGGCTTGGTAATAACAGGCCTCAAAATGCAGGCAGTCCACCCGTTCGATTGCGCCCCAATAGCGCCCGTAGGCCACACCCGCAGTGCGGTCCAAACCAATTAGACTGGCGGCGATGGGCTGCCCCCCGCGTTCGGCCAAGATGAGCAACCAGTGCTCGGCCATGTCGGTGCGCATGGCCTCAAAAAACGTGGGGTTGAGGTAGGGTGCGTTGCCGTGCTCTAGGTAGGTTTGTTGGTAGCACCGCACAAAAAATGCCCAGTGCTCAGGCCCAATGTCTGCGCCGCTGAGGTGGCGAAAGCACACCCCAGCCTCGGTCACTTTGCGCCGTTCTTGACGGATTTTTTTGCGTTTCTCCTGCTGCAGTTGGCCCAGGAAGTCATCGAAGTCGGCGTAAAGCTGTGGGTGGCGGTTGTGCCAATGGAATTGCACCGTGGTGCGCAAGGCCATGCCCGCAGCGCTGCACGCCAAGGCGTCTTCGGGCGATACAAACAACAGGTGCAGCGACGACAGGTGTTCTTGGCGCATGTGCCGCAGCAGCGCTTGCACCAAAGCGGCACGCGCCGCGTCATCACAGGCCAACAGGCGAGGGCCGGGCACCGGCGTGAAGGGCACGGCCACCAAGGCCTTGGGGTAATAGTCCAAGCCGTGTTCGGCGTAAGCGCGCGCCCACGCCCAGTCAAACACATACTCGCCGTGGGAATGGTTTTTGAGGTAGAGCGGGCACGCCGCCACCAGGGTGGTGCCACGCCACAGCGTCATGAATTGCGCTTGCCAGCCGGTGTGTGCGCTGGCGCAATCGCTGCGGTGCAAGGCGGCCAAGTAGGCGTGTCGCATGAAGGGGCTGCGGGTGTTGCTGTGAGCCAATAGACCATCCCAATCGCTGGCTTTGAGGTCCAGCGGTGAGTGGAACACCCGGGTGACATAATCGGATTGAGTCAATTTTGTTTGCCTTTTTCAGCGACGCTGGCCAATTCCATGACGCTCCATATCTGTGTGGCCCAACTCAATTTGGTGGTGGGCGACACGGTGGGCAATGCCCGCCAAATCATCGAAGCCGCGCACACCGCGCACGCCCAAGGCGCCCACGTCTTGTTGACCCCCGAATTGGCGGTCAGCGGCTACGCGGCCGAAGACCTTTACTTGCGCCCAGGGTTCTTGGACGCCTGTGATGATGCCCTGAAAACCATCGCCGTGCAGACCGCCGGGCTCAGTGGCTTGCATGTGGTGGTGGGCCATCCACAGCGCACCCCGGGCGTAGGGCGCAAAGACCGCAGCGTTTCGGTGCCCACATTGCTCAACGCGGCCAGCGTGTTGCACGCCGGGCGCACCACGATGACCTATGGCAAACGCGAGCTGCCCAATTACCAAGTTTTTGACGAGCGCCGCTATTTTGTGCCAGCCCAAGGCGATGGCGTGTTTGAGGTGCAAGACAGTCAAGGCCAATGCGTGCGTGTGGGCGTGCTCATTTGTGAAGACGCTTGGTTTGACGCGCCTGTGGTGTCCACCTTGGGTGCTGGCGCGCAGATTTTGGCGGTGATCAATGCCTCTCCGTTTCACGGCGGCAAAGGTGCTGAGCGGGAACACCGCTTGGCCGAACGTGTGCGGGCCGTGGGCGTGCCCTTGGTCTACGCCCATTTGGTGGGTGGGCAAGACGAGGTGGTGTTTGATGGGCGCAGCTTTGCGCTCGATGCCCAAGGCCATGTGGTGGCCCGGGCGGCGGCCTTTGAAACCGCGCTGATGTCGGTGTCTTGGGCTTCACAAGCGGGCCGTTTGATGCCCTTGCCCGCGGCTGTGACCGCGCACCCCGAGGCCGACGAAGACCTGTGGCGCGCCTTGGTGATGGGGGTTCGCGATTACGTGAACAAAAACCGCTTCCCTGGCGTGCTCTTGGGTTTGTCGGGCGGCATTGACTCGGCCTTGGTGCTGGCCATCGCGGTCGATGCCTTGGGTGCCGATCGCGTGCGCAGCGTCATGATGCCCTCGCCGTACACGGCCGACATCTCTTGGATCGATGCCCGCGACATGGCCCAGCGCCTGGGTGTGCGTTACGACGAGATCGGCATTGAGCCCACATTTTTGGCCCTACAAGCCGCCTTGGCCTCGGACTTCGCGGGTTTGCCCGCCGATACCACCGAAGAGAATTTGCAAGCCCGCATTCGGGGTACCTTGCTCATGGCGCTGTCCAACAAGTTTGGCGCCTTGGTGCTGACCACCGGCAACAAAAGCGAAATGGCCACGGGCTATTGCACCCTGTATGGCGACATGGCTGGTGGCTTCGCCGTCATCAAGGATGTGGTCAAGACCGCGGTGTTTCGTTTGGCGCGCTGGCGCAACCAGCACGACCCTTTTGGCACCGGCCAACAACCCATTCCAGAGCGCATCATCACCCGGCCACCCAGTGCGGAGCTTCGCCCCGACCAAAAAGACCAAGACAGTTTGCCGCCCTATGAGGTGCTTGACGCCATCATTGAGCACTACATGGAAAACGACGAAAGTCCCGACAGCATTGTGCAGGCGGGCTATAACGCGGACGCCGTGGCTCAGGTGGTTCGTCTGATTCGCCTCAACGAATACAAACGTCGCCAAGCCCCCATTGGGGTTCGTGTGACCCACCGCAGTTTTGGTAAAGACTGGCGCTACCCCATCACCAGTCACTACCGGTCTTGACCCTGTGCGTGCGCCCACGTGGTACATTTTTTGGCATCGAACCTTGGCCCTTTGGAGACCCCATGAAACAAATCACCGCGATCATCAAACCATTCAAACTCGAAGAAGTGCGTGAGGCCTTGGCCGAACAAGGCGTGACCGGCCTGACGGTCACCGAGGTCAAAGGCTTTGGTCGCCAAAAAGGCCACACCGAGCTCTACCGTGGTGCGGAATACGTGGTGGACTTTTTGCCCAAGGTCAAGATCGAGGTGGCGGTCAAGTCCGAAGACGTTGATCGGTGTGTGGACGCGATCATCAAGGCCGCGCACACCGGCAAAATTGGCGACGGCAAAATTTTCATCACCCCCGTGGAGCGTGTCATTCGCATCCGCACCGGCGAGCAAGACGAATCCGCAGTCTGAGCTTCAGAGTTGTGGGCTGATGCCTTCGGGGGCACAGCCTGCGGCTTGTACCAATTGCTCGGCCAACTCGATCGGGTTGGTGTCCACCCGAATCAGGTCCATTTGCCCGTCGTTCATGAAGCCCTCGCGCACCGAGCCGTTTAAGAACGTCAGCATCGCGTCGTAATAGCCGCCCAAGTTGAGCAGGCCCACGGGTTTGTCGTGGTAGCCCAGTTGACGCCAAGTCCAGACTTCAAAAAACTCTTCAAAAGTGCCGATGCCGCCGGGCAAGGCCAAGAAGGCGTCGCTGCGCTCGGCCATGATGCGTTTGCGTTCGTGCATGGTCTCGACCACCAAGAGTTCATTGCAGTCGTGGTTGGCCCATTCGCGTTCCACCAGGGAGGTTGGGATCACGCCGACCACACGCCCACCCGCATCGTGCGTGGCTTGTGCGGTCAGGCCCATCAAGCCGTTGCGACCGCCTCCGTACACCAGTTGGCCGCCGCGCGAGCCGATCCATTGGCCCAAGGCTTGAGCGGCTGCGGCGTGCTGGGGATCAACGCCGGGGCGCGAGCCGCAGTAGACGCACAAAGAAAAAGCGGGTGTGCTCAAGGAGCCATCCTTATTTTTTGCGTTTGGGTGGTTCGGGCGGTTGGTGGTGCACCAAGCGCGTGCCGGCCCAAGCGTCGTGCCAGAACTGGCGCTCGGGGTGAAAGCGCGCCAGCAAGGCCCACACCAAAACCCAGCCTATGGTCAAGACCGTGATCTCGCCACCGGGTAAATCGAACAGATCCCCGGCTGCCAAGGGCGGCAAGAACCAGATCCAAGACAGCAGGTACCGCACCAACGCCCGCCCTTGGCTGATGCGATTGCCTTGACGGTCCACCACGCGGATGAACCAAGTCTTCATGGCCAGGGTTTGGCCTTTGGACCAAAACCAGGTGAAGTAAATGCCGAACACCAAGAACAAAAACGCTTGTTGCGCGTGGCGGTTGTCCAAGGCGTGACGGGTTTGGGTCAGGGTGGAAAACAGATACCCGGCAATGAACACCACACCAAACAGCAGCATGCCTTCGTATAGCCAGCAGGCCAGTCGGCGCGGCAAGGTGGGTGTGGGAGCTGCGGTGGGTGCAAGGGGTGGCGTGTTGGTCATGGGGCGTGATTGTCGCACCGTGCCATAATGCGACCTGCATTTGAAATCAAAACGGCAAACGGGCCAAGGTCCGGCGAATTTATTGTTTCGCCCATGTCCATTGGTCTTAAGTCCCGAGTCCGCCTCACAAGGGTTGGCACAAGGGGCACCCAAGGTTTTTCGTCAGAGAAATTCTCAACAGGTTCATCATGGAAATCAACAAAGCTGAAATCGCCAGCGCGGTCGCCGCGTCTCCCCTCGCCGAGCACCCCGAGTTGCGCGGCGCAGAAATCCTCGTCAAAGCGTTGCAAGAAGAAGGCGTGAAATACGTTTGGGGTTACCCCGGCGGCGCTGTTTTGCACATCTACGACGCGGTCTTCAAACAAGACCAGTTCCAACACATTTTGGTTCGCCACGAACAAGCTGCGGTTCACGCCGCCGACGGCTATGCGCGCGCCACCGGTGATGTGGGTGTGTGTTTGGTCACCTCGGGCCCCGGGGCCACCAACGCCGTCACCGGCATCGCCACCGCTTACATGGACAGCATCCCCATGGTGATCATCAGTGGGCAAGTACCCACGGCGGCCATCGGTTTGGATGCCTTCCAAGAGTGCGACACCGTGGGCATCACCCGCCCCATCGTTAAGCACAACTTTTTGGTCAAAGACGTCCGCGACATGGCCGACGTCATGAAAAAAGCCTTTCACATCGCCCGCAGTGGCCGTCCCGGCCCTGTGTTGGTGGACATTCCGAAGGACGTCTCCTTCAACAAAACCCTTTATCTGGGCTACCCAGACAAGGTGGAAATGCGCTCATACAACCCGGTGCGCAAAGGGCACGGTGGCCAAATTCGCAAGGCTTTGCAACTGTTGCTCAACGCCAAACGCCCTTACATCTACACCGGCGGCGGCGTGTTGCTGAGCAACGCCACCAACGAACTGCGTACCTTGGTTGACATGCTGGGCTACCCGGTCACCAACACCTTGATGGGGCTGGGCGCTTACCCCGCCACCGAACCCAAGTTCTTGGGTATGCTCGGCATGCACGGCACCATCGAAGCCAACAACACCATGCAAAACTGCGATGTGTTGCTGGCCGTGGGCGCGCGTTTTGATGACCGAGTGATTGGCAACCCCAAACACTTTGCGCAAAACGAGCGCAAGATCATCCACATCGACATCGACCCCTCCAGCATTTCCAAGCGCGTGAAGGTGGATGTGCCGATTGTGGGCGACGTTAAAGACGTGCTCACCGAATTGATCTCAATGATCAAAGAGTCGCCACACAAGCCCGATGCCCAAGCGCTGCAGGCTTGGTGGGCCACCATCGAAGGCTGGCGCTCACGCAACTGTTTGGCATACGACAAGACCAACACCGAAGTCATCAAGCCCCAGATGGTCATCGAGACCCTGTGGAACATGACCAAGGACGCCGACGCCTACATCACCTCCGACGTGGGCCAACACCAAATGTGGGCCGCGCAGTACTACAAGTTCAACGAACCCCGCCGCTGGATCAACTCCGGCGGTTTGGGTACCATGGGCGTGGGCATTCCGTATGCCATGGGCATCAAGCTGGCCAAGCCTGAGAGCGAGGTTTTTTGCGTGACTGGCGAAGGCTCGGTGCAGATGTGCATTCAAGAGCTGTCGACTTGTTTGCAGTACAACACCCCCATCAAGGTGGTGTCGCTCAACAACCGCTACCTCGGCATGGTGCGCCAGTGGCAAGAGATTGAGTACGAAGGTCGTTACAGCAACAGCTACATGGACGCGCTGCCCAATTTCGTGAAGTTGGCCGAGGCTTATGGTCACGTGGGCATCTTGGTTGAACGCCCCGAAGACGTGGAGCCCGCCTTGCGCGAAGCCCGCCGCTTGAAGGACCGCACGGTGTTTTTGGACATCCGCACCGACCCTTCTGAAAACGTCTTTCCCATGGTCAAGGCCGGCAAGGGCATCACCGAAATGTTGCTCGGCTCCGAAGACCTCTAAACCCTTTTTTGACGAATCTATTTGCAGCCAAGCCTGTGCATTACCGTGCGCAGGGGAGGGCTCAGAAAAGAGAAATCCCATGAAACACATCATTGCTGTCTTGCTGGAAAACGAAGCCGGTGCTTTGTCTCGCGTGGTGGGCCTGTTCTCGGCCCGCGGCTACAACATCGAGTCGCTCACCGTGGCCCCCACCGAAGACCCCAGCCTGTCGCGCATGACAATCGAGACCAACGGTTCGGACGAGGTCATTGAACAAATCACCAAACACCTCAACCGCCTGATCGAAGTCATCAAAGTGGTTGACCTGACCGAAGGCCCTTACACCGAGCGGGAACTCATGATGGTCAAGGTGCGAGCGGTGGGCAAAGAGCGCGAAGAAATGAAGCGCATGGCCGATATTTTCCGAGGCCGCATCATCGACGTGACCGACAAGAGCTACACACTCGAACTCACTGGCGACCAAAGCAAAAACGACGCGTTTTTGGAAGCCATCGACCGCACCGCCATTTTGGAGACGGTTCGCACCGGTGCCTGTGGCATCGGTCGAGGTGAGAGAATACTGCGCGTTTAACCCCACATCCCCCTGATTTCAACCGGAGCTAAAAATGAAAGTGTTTTACGACAAAGACTGCGACCTGAGCCTGATCAAAGGCAAAACGGTGGCCATCCTCGGTTACGGCTCGCAAGGCCACGCCCATGCCCAAAACCTCAACGACAGCGGTGTCAAAGTGGTGGTCGGTTTGCGCAAGGGCGGCGCCTCTTGGGACAAAGTCGGCAAAGCCGGCTTGACCGTCATGGAAGTCAACGACGCCGTTAAGGCTGCTGACGTGGTCATGATCTTGTTGCCCGACGAAATGATCGCCGAGGTCTACAACAACAACGTCGCTCCGTTCATCAAGCAAGGCGCGTCGCTGGCGTTTGCCCATGGCTTTAATGTGCACTACAACCAGGTCGTGCCCCGCGCCGATTTGGACGTGTGGATGGTCGCCCCCAAGGCCCCAGGCCACACCGTGCGCAACACCTACACCCAAGGTGGCGGCGTGCCGCATTTGGTGGCCGTGCACCAAGACAAGTCCGGCAAAGCCCGTGACTTGGCACTGTCCTACGCCATGGCCAACGGTGGTGGCAAGGCCGGCATCATCGAGACCAACTTTAAAGAAGAAACCGAAACCGACTTGTTCGGCGAGCAAGCCGTGTTGTGCGGCGGCGCGGTGGAATTGGTGAAAATGGGTTTTGAAACCTTGGTCGAAGCCGGTTACGCCCCTGAGATGGCTTACTTCGAGTGCTTGCATGAGTTGAAGTTGATCGTCGACCTGATCTACGAAGGCGGTATCGCCAACATGAACTACTCGATCTCTAACAACGCGGAGTTCGGCGAGTACGTGACCGGCCCTGAGGTCATCAACGAAGAGTCCCGCAAGGCCATGCGCAACGCTTTGAAGCGCATCCAAAACGGCGACTACGCCAAGATGTTCATCCAAGAAGGCCGTTTGAACTACCCATCGATGACCGCCCGCCGCCGCAACACCGCCGATCACCAGATCGAAGTGGTGGGCGGCCAGTTGCGTGCCATGATGCCTTGGATCGCCAAGAACAAACTGGTCGACCAAACCCGCAACTGATCATGCCAAACCCGCCCGATTCAGAAACCAAAGACGCGGCAGACATGCCCAAGCAGCGCATCAAAGGCATTTACATGTTGCCCAACATGATTACCTTGGCGGCCCTGTTTGGGGGGTTTTATGCGGTGGTCATGGCCATGAACGGGCGTTACGACTTGGCCACGGTGGCGATTTTTCTGGCCATGGTGCTCGACAGCCTAGACGGTCGCGTGGCACGCATGACCAACACCCAAAGCGCCTTTGGCGAGCAAATGGATTCGCTCTCCGACATGGTGTCCTTTGGCGCAGCCCCTGCGCTGATCGCTTACGAATGGACCCTGCGCGGCCTCGGTCGCTGGGGCTGGATCGCGGCCTTTGTGTACGTGGCCTGCGCGGCCTTGCGTTTGGCCCGCTTCAACGTCAACACCGGTGTGGTGGACAAGCGCTTTTTCCAAGGCTTGCCGTCGCCTGCCGCAGCGGCCTTGGTCGCTGGCTTTATTTGGGTGGCCACCGAGATGGGCGTTGCCGCCTCGGACTTGGCTTGGCCGATGTTTGCCCTGACCTTGTACGCCGGTTTGACCATGGTCACCAACGCGCCGTTCTACAGCTTTAAAGACCTCAGCCTCAAACGCAGCGTGCCCTTTGCCGCGATTGTGTTGGGGGCCTTGTTGATTGCGGTCATCAGCATCGATCCGCCCCGGGTTTTGTTCGGCATCTTTTTGGTCTATGGCCTGTCTGGCTACGCTGTCTTTTTGTGGCTGAAGTCCAAAGGCCACCCCATCAGCATCATCAGCACATCGACCCAAGAGCCCGACGAACGCGACATGCACGATTGACCCCTGTTTTTCGCTTGTGCTACATTCATGCCCATGAACCGCTTTGCTTTGGCCCTACTACCGCATGTCCGACTAGGGCAGGTTTGGTAGCGCACAAGTAAACCCAATCCAACGGCCCGTTTGCCCCCGCAACGGGCCGTTTGTCTTTCTGAGATCACAAGGAGCACACCATGACCGACAAATTGATCATTTTCGACACCACCTTGCGCGATGGCGAGCAGTCACCCGGCGCGTCCATGACCAAAGACGAGAAGTTGCGCATTGCGCGCCAACTCGAACGCCTGCGAGTCGATGTGATCGAAGCCGGTTTTGCCGCCAGCTCCAACGGCGACTTTGAATCGGTCAAAGCCATTGCCGACGTCATCAAGGACTCCACCGTGTGTTCTTTGGCCCGTGCCAACGACCGCGACATCGCCCGAGCCGCCGAAGCCCTCAAAGGTGCAGCGCGCGCCCGCATCCACACCTTTATTGCCACCAGTGCCTTGCACATGGAGAAGAAGTTGCGCATGACACCCGAACAGGTCTTGGAACAGGCCAAACAGTCGGTGCGGTTTGCCCGCAATTTGGTGGGTGACATCGAGTTCAGTCCGGAAGACGGTTACCGCAGCGACATGGACTTTTTGTGTCGTGTGCTTGAGGCGGTCATTGAAGAAGGTGCGACCACCTTGAACATCCCCGACACCGTGGGTTACGCCGTCCCCGAGTTGTACGGCAACTTCATCAAAACCCTTCGCGAACGCATCCCGAACTCCGACAAAGCGATTTGGTCCGTGCATTGCCATAACGACCTTGGCATGGCCGTGGCCAACTCCTTGGCGGGCGTGAAAATGGGGGGCGCACGCCAAGTCGAGTGCACCATCAACGGCTTGGGCGAACGGGCGGGCAACTGTTCTTTGGAGGAGATCGTCATGGCGATCAAAACCCGCAAGGACTATTTCAATCTGCATGTAGACGTGGACGCCACACAAATCGTGCCGGCCAGCCGCATGGTCTCGCAAACCACCGGTTTTGTGGTGCAGCCCAACAAGGCCGTGGTGGGCGCCAACGCGTTTGCGCATGCCTCGGGCATTCACCAAGATGGTGTGCTCAAGGCTCGCAACACCTACGAAATCATGCGCGCCGAAGATGTGGGTTGGGCCGCCAACAAAATCGTCTTGGGCAAGCTCAGTGGGCGCAACGCCTTTAAGCAGCGCTTGGAAGAACTGGGCATACAAATGGACTCTGAAGGCGAAATCAACGCGGCCTTTGCGGCATTCAAAGAGCTTGCTGACCGCAAGAGTGACATTTTTGACGAAGACATCTTGGCCCTGTGCAGCGACGAGTCGGTGACGGCTGAGAAAGAAAAATACGGTTTGGTGTCTTTGTCTCAGCGCAGCGAAACCGGCGAACGCCCGTTTGCGTCGGTGGTGTTCACGGTGGATGGGCAAGAGCGGCGCAGCGAGTCCGACGGCAACGGTCCCGTCGATGCTTCGCTCAAAGCCATTGAATCTCAGGTCAAAAGCGGTGCCGAGATGGTGTTGTACTCGGTCAATGCCATCACCTCCGGCTCCACCGAAAGCCAAGGCGAAGTCACGGTGCGCTTGCAGCACAGCGGCCGAGTGGTCAATGGTGTGGGCGCTGACCCAGACATCGTGGTCGCTTCGGCCAAGGCCTACCTCAGTGCGCTCACCAAATTGCACAACAAATCCGATCGGGTGGCGGCCCAAGGTTGATAAGGTTGTGTCGAGGTTGCCACTTCAAGTGCTTGATATTGTTGAATTTTCTTCCTTCGGGTATATACTGCAGCAACACCATCAAGGTGGGCAGGGGTTGATTCATGGTTTTTAGTGACTTGAAGGGCATACCGGTTAAGGGTTTGTCGGTTTGTTTGGCTTTGTTGGTGGCCTTGTCGGCTGCGCCCGTGGTGCAAGCCAAAGCGCCTGTGGCCGAAACCACCAAAACCGCCAAGAAAAAAGCGGTCAAAAAACCGGCGGCCAAAAAAACCCATCTCGCCAAGCCCAAGGTCAAATCCAAAACCAAACTCGCGACCGCCAAGAAGCACAAAAAGCAGCGCGTGCTGGCGCAAGCCCCGCGCCGCATGAGCGTGGGTCAGCGCTTGGGTTTGCACAGCGTGAGTGATCCCTTGAGTTTGTCGGCCAGTGTGGCCTTGGTTGTTGACCAAAGCACCAACGAGGTCTTGTTCAGCAAAAACGACGAAGCCGTCTTGCCGATCGCCTCCCTCACCAAACTCATGACGGGTTTGGTTGTGGCCGACGCGGGGCTGTCAATGGATGATGTCATCACCATCACCCACGACGATGCGGACACGCTCAAAGGCAGTCGCTCACGCTTGGTCATTGGCGCGAACCTGACCCGTGGCGAATTGATGCACCTCGCGCTCATGTCCAGTGAAAACCGGGCGGCCCATGCGCTTGGCCGCACCCACCCCGGCGGTATTGATGCTTTCGTACAGGCCATGAACCGCAAGGCACAGTCCTTGGGCATGGTCGACTCGCGGTTTGTGGACCCCACGGGTTTGTCCAGTCGAAACCAATCCAGTGCCCGCGATTTGGCCACGTTGGCGGCGGCGGCCTATAACCAGCCGATCATGCGAGAGTTGTCCACTTCGCCGAGTTACCTTTTGGACATGGGCCACAAAACCCTGCAATACAACAACTCCAACGGTTTGGTGCGCAGTGAGCGGTGGGACATTGGCCTGCAAAAAACCGGCTACATCGCCGAAGCGGGCCGTTGTTTGGTCATGCAAGCCACGGTGGCTGGCCGTGAGGTGATCATGGTTTTCTTGGACTCGGTCAGCAAAGTGGGCCGCTTGCGCGACGCCGAGCGCGTTCGCCAGTGGATGGAAGCCCAAGACCATGTGCTGCCCATGAAACTTCGGGCCACCCCGCGCGGTTGACCCCCGGGTGATCAGCCGTTGGCGGCACCTCGGTAGCCCAAAGCGCTTGAAATCTCGCCCGCCGTGGCCTGCAACTTGGTCAGCCAAACCTCATCGATGCGGTCGGCGGGTGCCGAAATCGACAAGCCCGCCACCAAGCGGCCCTGATCGTCACGAATGCCTGCGGCCATGCAGCGCACGCCCAATTCCAGTTCCTCGTTGTCGCGTGCCACACCGGTTTTTTTGCACATCAGCAATTCCCGTTCCAGAGCGGGGAGTTGCGTCAGGCTGTTGCGCGTGTGCCCCGCCAAACCCGTGCGCAGGGCGTAGGCGCGCACCTTGGGTGCTTCGTCGTTGGCCAAAAACAGTTTGCCCACCGAAGTCAGGTGCAACGGTGCCCGTCCGCCAATGGCCCGCACCACTTGCATGCCCGAACGTTCGCTGAAGGCACGCTCCACGTAAACGATTTCATCGCCTTGGCGCACACTCAGGTTCACGGGTTGTTGGATTTGTTTGTGCAGTTCGCGCATGGGCGTGAGCGCCGCATCGCGCACGCTCAGCCTGGCCTTGACCAAATTGCCCAACTCCAACAAGCGCATGCCCAAGCGATAGCTGCCCGCTTCGGGGCGGTCCACAAAACGCCCAATCGTCAAGTCGTTGAGGATGCGGTGCGCCGTGGACGGGTGCAAGCCCGTGGTTTCGCTGATTTCTTTGAGGCTGACGGCTTCCTGCTTGGATGCCAAGACCTCCAAGAGGTTGAACATCCGTTCAATCACCTGAACGGTGGGCGTGGAGGGCAATGCGTCGCGGCTTTTGGTCATGGTCTGTGAAGTTTAGACGCCATTTTATAGCGTGAAATTCTCATCCGCGGCTGGGAACACGCTGGTGCTGTGCCATTGCCCACCCGAACAGGTTTCGTGGGGTTGAAATTGGGCTTTGTAAGCCATTTTGGGGCTGTCTTGTATCCAGTAACCCAGGTACACATACGGCAGCTGCAATTGCCGTGCCTGTTCAATTTGCCACAACACGTTGAAGGTGCCGTAACTGGCTTTGTCGTCGGGTTCGTAAAAGGTGTAAACGGCCGATAAGCCGCTGCTCAACACGTCCACCAAGGACACCATCTTGAGTCGCTCTGGTGCGCCGTCGGAGCCGCTGGCGTAGAACGCCACCAAACGCGAATTCACACGACTTTGCAACAAAAATTGGGTGTATTGGGCCTCGCTGTCCTCGTCCATGCCGCCACCCGCGTGGCGTTGGTGCTGGTAGCGCTGGTACAGCGCGTAGTGCGCTGGGTCGAAGTCCAAGGGGCCGACCTGGGCGCGCAGCCCCAAGTGTTGACGCCAGCTGCGCCGTTGACTGCGGTTGGGCACGAAGCGGTCAACGGGCACACGAAGGGGCACGCAGGCTTGGCAGCCGTCGCAGTAGGGGCGGTAGGTGAACAGGCCGCTGCGGCGAAAACCCTGTTGCAACAAGTCGTTGTACACGTCGGTGTTGACCAAGTGGCTGGGCGTGGCCACTTGCGAACGCGCTTGGCGGTTGGGCAAATAGCTGCACGGGTAGGGGGAGGTGGCGTAGAACTGCAATCTCAACTCAGTATAAAAAAGCCCAGTCTTCGGGATCGAACACCCAAGGCGCTGTGGGGCGCTGCACCGCTTGCGCCACATGCCGCACAAAGTCGTCCCGGGCTATCGGATGTGCGCCCAACGTCATGAGGTGCGGCGTGGCTTGTTGGCAGTCAATCAGCGCAATTTTGTGCCTTCTGGCCCACGCCACCAAAGCGGCCAAGGCGATTTTGGAGGCATCGCTGCGGTGGCTGAACATCGATTCACCAAACACCATGCCACCCAGCCGCACCGCATACAGCCCACCCACCAGCGTCCCGTCCAGATAAGTTTCCACGCTGTGCACAGCACCTGCGCGGTGCCACGCTTGGTAGGCCTGCACCATGGCGGGCACGATCCAGGTGCCGTGTTGCCCTGGGCGCGGTGTGTGGGCGCAGGCCTCAATGACTTGCGGGGTGGCGTGGTCAAAACGCACCCGCAAGCGTTCGCTGGCCAAGCCGCTGCGCAAGGTTTTGCGCAGCGAGCGGTGCAATCGAAACCGCTGTGGGTCAAGCACCAAACGCGGTGCGGTGCTCCACCACAGCACCGGCTGGCCCGCGCCGAACCAAGGGAAAATGCCTTGGCGGTAGGCTTGGTCCAAGGTGGTGAGGTCGAGCGCACCGCCCGCACACAGCAGACCGGGGTAGGGCGTGTCGTCGCCCCACGCGGTGTGCACCGGCGCAAACGCGTCGCCCGGCGACAACCAGGGCAAAGGGGGCAGGGGATGGGCTTGGGGCATACCCCAATTGTGGGTCAGTCAAGGCGAGGCCCGAAGCGTTTATGCTCTCAGGGTTTTGTTTTTGTTTTGGCATTCAATTTTTACAGGACACACCATGACTGTTCGTCTTCGTTCTTTGGCCAGCGCGGCGTTGGCCGCTGCTGTTGTGTTGACCGGCCCCGCCGTGGCGTCCGATACGGTCAAGGTTGGCTTGTTGAGCACATTGTCTGGCCCCGGTGCTGCCTTGGGTGTGGACATTCGCGACGGCTTTGCGCTGGGTCTGCAACACAGCGGGGGCCTGTTGGGCGGACAGAAGGTCGAGGTCATCGTGGCCGACGACCAGTTCAACCCCGAGGCCGCCCGCCAAACCGCCGAACGTTTGATCAAGCGCGACAAAGTGGACTTCATGACTGGCGTGGTGTTCTCCAACATCATGTTGGCCGTTGGGCAACCGATTTTTCAATCCAAAACCCCCTACATCAGCACCAATGCGGGCCCTTCGCAGTACGCCGGTGAACAGTGCAACCCTTACTTCTTTAACGTGGCTTGGCAAAACGACAACCTGCACGAAGCGGTGGGCAAAACCGTCAAAGACAAAGGCTATAAAAAAGTGGCTCTGCTCGCGCCCAATTACCCCGCGGGCAAAGACGCACTGACGGGTTTTAAACGCTATTACACCGGCCCCGTGGCTTTGGAGCTTTATCCGCCTTTGAGCCAGCTCGATTTTGGTGCCGAGCTGTCGCAGATTCGCGCCTCCGGGGCCGATGCCCTCTACATCTTCATGCCCGGCGGTTTGGGCGTGAACTTCATCAAACAATTTGTGGGCGCGGGTCTGGCCAAAGAAATGGCGTTGTTTGGCCCCGGTTTTTCGGCCGACGAAGACGTGATCCGTGCCGTGGGTGAGCCCATGTTGGGCATGTTCAACGCTTCGCAGTGGGCGCACGACCTGCCCAATGCGGCCAACAAGCGCTTTGTCGCCGACTTCCAAAAAACCCATGGCCGCATGCCCACCCTGTATGCGTCACAAGGCTACGACGCCGCTCGTTTGCTTGATGCGGCGGTGCGCGACGTGAAAGGCAGGCTGGACGACAAAGAAGCCTTGCTCAAAGCCATCAAAAATGCTCGCTTCGAGTCGGTGCGTGGTGCGTTTAAGTTCAATACCAACCAATTCCCAATTCAAGACTACTACTTGCGCACCGTGGTCAAAGACGCACAAGGACGCTTAACCAACAAAACCGTCGGCACGGTCTTTAAGAACCACGCCGACGCCTACGCCGCCGCTTGCAGCATGCGTTGAACGGGCTTGGTTTTGAATGCGGTGTTGATCGTTGAGCAGTTGCTCAACGGCTTGCAGTGGGGCTTGATGCTGTTTTTACTGGCGGCGGGTTTGACGCTGGTCTTTGGCATCATGGACATGATCAACTTGGCCCATGGCTCGCTGTACATGGTGGGCGCGTACCTGATCGCCACGCTGACCTCGGTCACCGGTTCGTGGGTCACCGGTGTGCTGCTTGGTGTGGTGTCCACCGCGGCCTTGGCGGTCCTGTTGGAAGTGTCGGTGCTTCGACGCCTCTATCAGCGCGATCACCTGTCTCAGGTCTTGGGCACATTTGCCATCTTGCTCATGTGCAACGAAGCCGTTCGCATCATTTGGGGCCCACAACCGCTGCCATTGAACACGCCCCAGGCACTGTCCGGCCCGGTGCAACTCTGGCCGGGACTCACGTACCCCGCTTACCGTTTGTTCATCATTGGTGTGGGCTTGGCGGTTGCACTGGCCCTGTATTGGGCGGTCACGCGCACGCGTCTTGGCATGCAGGTGCGTGCGGGGGCGGCCAACCGTGAAATGGCCTTGGCCATGGGCGTTAATGTGCCGCGCCTCTTCACGGGGGTGTTCGCTTTGGGTGCGGCCCTGTGCGCCATTGCGGGTGGCATGCTGGGGCCCTTGCTTTCGGTCCAAGTGGGCATGGGCGAGAACATTTTGATCTTGGCGTTTGTGGTGATTGTCATTGGTGGCATTGGCTCCATTCGTGGTGCCTTCATGGGCGCGGTCTTGGTCGGCTTGGTGGACACCGCTGGGCGCACGCTCCTGCCCATGACCGTGGCGTCGATCTTGATTTACGTCTTGATGGCCGCTGTTTTGTTTTGGAAGCCTCAGGGCTTGTTCCCGGCGCGCGGATGATGGCCCCCAACGCATTGGATCACCCCCTGCGCTGGCCTTGGGCCTTGCTGTGGCTGTGTGTGCTGGTGGCCTTGCCTTGGGTGGCCTTGGCGTTGGATGAGGGCTTCTACATCACGGTGGCCAGCCGCGTGTTGATTTTTGCTTTGGCCGCCACCAGCTTGAATTTGGTCTTGGGCTTTGGCGGCATGGTCAGTTTTGGGCACGCCGCGTTCATGGGCATCGGGGCTTACGCCGTGGGCATCTTGATGGACGCGGGCCTGACCTCGGCGGCGCTGTCTTGGCCGGTGGCCGTGTTGGCTGCGGCGGTGTTCGCTGGTGTCATGGGGGTCATCAGCCTGCGCACCCAAGGCGTTTACTTCATCATGATCACCTTGGCCTTCGCCCAGATGTTGTATTACTTCATGGTTTCGTTCAGTAGTGTCCGGTTAAAAAGTGAACAAATTCAACTGCTTAGCGCTGCCTGCATCTTCTGATGTGTAGGCATCAAG